>CAJQQH010000162.1 GCA_905480405.1 uncultured Polaribacter sp.
ACAGAAACAGATGCGCTTTTATTAGAAAATAATTTAATTAAAAAATATAAGCCACGTTATAATGTGCTGTTAAAGGATGATAAAAGTTATCCTTGGCTTTGCATTAAAAAAGAACGTTTTCCTAGAATTTTTATGACCAGAAGAGTTATTAAAGATGGTTCAGAATATTTTGGACCTTATACTTCTGTTAGAACGGTAAGAGTTTTATTAGACTTAATTAAAGAATTATACCCTTTAAGAACTTGTAAATACGATTTAAGCCATCAAAATATAAATGAAGGTAAGTATAAGGTTTGTTTAGAATATCATTTAAAAAACTGTAAAGGTGCTTGTGAAGCTTTAGAAACTGAAGCAAGTTATAACGATTCTATCAAAGAAATTAGAAACATTATTAAAGGAAATTTTAAAGATAGTTTAGATAAATTTCAAGAAATGATGTTAAGCTATGCTGAGAAAATGGAATTTGAAGAAGCTCAAAAAATTAAAGAGAAGCTCAGTTTATTAGGTAATTATCAATCAAAAAGTACAATAATAAACCCATCTATAAATAATGTAGATGTTTTTTCTATTATTTCTGATGAAACACATGGGTATGCAAATTTTTTAAAAATTTCTAACGGATCTATTATTCAGTCACATACAACAGAAATAAAGAAAAAACTAGATGAGTCCGACAAAGAATTACTAGAATTATTTATAGTTGAGATTAGGCAACGTTTCGATTCTCAGGCACCAGAAATTTATGTTCCTTTTAAGGTTAATTTGGGCGAAAATTTAAAAGTAACTATACCTAAGTTAGGCGATAAAAAACGTATTGTAGAGCTTTCAGAAAGAAATGCAAAATACTATAGACAAGAACAATTTAAGCAAGTTCAAATAGTAGATCCAGACAGACATGTAAAAAGAATAATGGCGCAAATGAAAAAAGATTTGCGATTACACGAAGAACCGAGGCATATAGAATGTTTTGATAATTCGAATATTCAAGGAACGCACCCTGTTGCAGCTTGTGTAGTTTTTAAAGACGGAAAACCTAGTAAAAAAGATTATAGACATTATAATATAAAAACTGTTGAAGGTCCAGACGATTTTGCTTCTATGGAAGAAGTTGTATATAGAAGATACAAACGTTTATTAGCAGAAGAGCAGCCTTTACCACAATTAATTATTGTTGATGGTGGAAAAGGACAATTATCATCTGGTTTAAAAGCTTTGGAAGATTTAGGTTTAAGAGGTAAGATTGCAATTATTGGTATTGCAAAACGATTAGAAGAAATTTATTATCCAGATGATCCTATTCCTTTATATCTTGATAAAAAATCTGAAACTTTAAAAATTACACAGTATTTAAGAAACGAAGCACATAGATTTGGTATTACATTTCATAGAAATAAACGTAGTAAAAGTGCAATTAAATCTGAATTAGAGCAAATACCAGATGTTGGTAAACAAACTATTACAACTTTATTACGTAAATTTAAATCGGCTAAACGTGTAAAAGAAGCTTCTTTTGATGAAATAAAAGAAGTAATTGGTAACGCTAGAGCTATGAAAGTGTACGAATTTTATCATTCTAAAAAAGAAAATGAAGTATAAATTACTATATATAATCTTCGCAATTCCAATGTTTGTTTTTGCACAACAAAAACAACCTAAAGTTGGTTTAGTTCTAAGTGGTGGTGGCGCAAAGGGATTTGCACATGTAGCTGTTTTAAAGGAAATTGACAAAGCAGGAATTCAATTAGATTACATTGGTGGTACAAGTATGGGAGCAATTGTTGGTGGCTTATATGCAGCTGGTTTTACTGCAAACCAAATAGAAGAAATTGTAAAAAAAACAGATTTTCAGAACCTATTAATAGATAAAATACCAAGAAGTACTTCGCCTTTTTTTGAAAAAGAATATTTAGAAAAAACGAAAATTACTTTACCTGTTACAAAGGGTAAAGTTGGTTTGCCTAAAGCGGTTTCTAGAGGTCAGAACGTACTTAGTTTCTTATTCGAATTACTAGATTCTACCGAAGATGTAAATGATTTTACAAAACTTCCTATTCCGTTTTTTTGTATTGCTACAGATGTAGAAAATGGAGGAGAAGTACTTATAGAAAATGGCTCATTACCATTAGCTTTAAGGGCAAGTGGTTCTTTTCCTACTTTACTAGATCCGGTGGTTTTAGACGATAAATTATTGGTTGATGGCGGAATTTCTAATAATTTTCCGGTTTCTATTATGAAGTCTAAAGGAATGGATATTGTAATTGGTGTAGATGTTGAAGGTAAATTGTATAAGAAAGAAAAACTGACTTCTGTTATAGCTATTTTAAATCAGATTGTTAGTTATCAGATGTATAATAAAAGTAAAAAGGAAAAAGAGAAATTAGATGTATATATACATCCAGAAATTTTTGAATACAATGTTGTTGATTTTGATAAAAAAGATCAAATTCTAGAAAAAGGAAGAGTAGAAGCAGAAAAGTTTAGAGAAGTTTTTAAACAAATTTCTGCAAAACAGATGTACAAAAAAAAGAAAAAATTACTGGAGATTAATACCCTTAAAAAACATATTTCTAAAATAGGATTAACAGGTAGTAAAAATTATACAAGAGCTTTTGTATTAGGTAAGTTAAATATAAAAGAAGGCGATAGTATTTCTAGACAAGAAATTTCTAAAAGAATTTATTTATTAACAGCTACTAAAAATTATGAAAGAGTAGAATATCAGCTAAAAAAACAAAGTGATAATTCTTTTCTACTAAACTTTAATTTAAAAGAATCTAATGATAATGCTTCATTAAGTTTAGGTGCACATTACGATTTTTTATATAAATCGGGTGTATTAGCAAATTACAGTCAAAAACATGTTTTTACGAATAATGATTTATTTTCATTAGATATAGTTTTAGGTGATAATTTAAGATATAACTTAAACTACTTTGTAGATAATGGGTTTTATGTTAGTTATGGTTTTAGATCTAGATATAATCACTTTACATCTAGTTCAAAATTTAATTCTATAGTTTCGCAATTCCCAAATATTAATAGTATCAATTTAAAATATACAGATATTACAAATCAGCTTTTTGTACAAACTAGTTTCGATAGAAAATTTGCTTTAGGTCTTGGTTTAGAACAAAAACATATAAAAGCAAGTACAGAAACAATTACCAGTAACAACAATGAAACAATTATAGATAATAGTAATTATTATAATGCTTTTGGGTATTTAAAATTAGATACTTACGATAAAAAATATTTTGCTACCAAAGGTTATTTTGCAGATTTAAACCTTAAGTGGTATTTAGCATCTTCTGATTATAATAACGATTTTAATCCTTTTTTACAAGCTAAAGGAACACTAGGTTTTGCAACAACATTTGCAAACAAGCTTACTTTTCAAATGACAAATGAAGCAGGTTTTACATTAGATAGTCCTACTTCAGATGTATTTGATTTTTATTTAGGAGGATACAATCAAAATTATATAAACACATTTGTATCCTTGTATGGTTATGATTTTGCAGAACTGTCTAATAACTCTTTTTTAAAATCAGAATTAAATCTTAGATATCGTTTTGCAGAAAACCATTATGCGAGTTTTATAGCCAATTATGCTCGTTTAGATGGTAATGTTTTTAAAGATATAGATGTTTTTAAAGACATTAAATCTGGTTATGCAATTGGTTACAGTTACAATAGTTTAATTGGCCCAATAGAGCTAAAATACAGTTGGTCTCCAGATAACAAACAAAGTCATTGGTTGTTTAATTTAGGATTCTGGTTTTAATTTTTTTCTATTAAACTAAGCTCCTGGAAAATTTGGTTTTCTTTTTTCTAAAAAAGCAGTTGTTCCTTCTTTAAAATCTTCTGTTCCAAAACAATTACCAAATTCATTAATTTCAATATCAAATCCATTAACACTATCTTCAAAATTAGCATTAACAGCTTTAATTGCACCAGAAATTGCTACCGATGAATTTCGCATAATTTTACCTGCAATTTTTTCGGCTAAAGATTGTAAGTCTTCTTGTGTGGTAACATGGTTTACTAAACCACAATTTAAAGCATCAGCAGCGGTAATCATACCAGCTGTCATAATTAATTCCATTGCCTTTCCTTTACCTACTAGTTGAGGTAAACGTTGTGTACCTCCATAACCAGGAATTACACCCAAAGACACTTCTGGTAAGCCCATTTTTGCATTGTCAGAAGCTATTCTAAAATGACAAGACATTGCTAATTCTAAACCGCCGCCTAAGGCAAAACCATTAATAACTGCAATAACAGGAATTGATAAGTTTTCTATAAAATTAAACAACATTTCTTGTCCTTCTCTAGCCAAACTACTTCCTTCGTTTACAGAAAAATTAGCAAATTCAGAAATATCTGCACCAGCAACAAAAGCCTTTTCTCCACTACCAGTAAGTAGAATTACTTTTATATTTTCATTGTCTTCTAAGGCTTCAAAAGCTTCATGTAATTCTTCTATTGTTACTTTATTTAATGCATTTAATTTCTTAGGTCTATTAATGGTAACTTGTGCAAGGTTATTGTTAGTTGTAACTAAAATATTTTGAAATTTCATATGATTATATTTTATAAATAGAGATTAATCGATTCTTATTCTTTGGGTAAAATTACAGTAAATATAGTTCCTTTCCCTTCGTCTGAAGTAAAAGTGATTGTACCGTCATAGGCTTCTATAATGTTTTTTATAATTCCTAAACCTAATCCCATTCCACTTGTTTTTGTAGTGAATTTAGGTTCAAAAATTAAATCTTTTACATCATCTGCAATTCCTTTTCCATTATCAGAAACGGTAATTTTTATATTTTTATTTTCTGATAAAACACTAACATTTATAATTGGGTTTTCTTCTTTTTCTGATGCTTGCATTGCGTTTTTAACCAAATTGGTAACAATTCTTATCAATTGTGTCTTGTCTAAGTTGCCATATAACTCTTGCTCTTTAGGTATGTAATTGATAAATTTTTCGTTAAAAATATCTAATGCTAGTTTTACGACGCTAATTACCTCAATTCTTTCACGTTTTTGAGTTGGCATTTTTGCAAAATCAGAAAAAGCAGAGGCAATAGAACTCATTACATCTATTTGCTGAATTAAAGTTTTACTGTATTCGCCTAGTTTTTCTTTAATATTTTCGTCTTCAGGGTTAAACTTTCTCTCAAAACTTTGCACTGTTAAGCGCATTGGAGTTAGTGGATTTTTAATTTCATGTGCAACCTGTTTCGCCATTTCTCTCCAAGCTTGTTCACGTTCGCTTCTAGCTAATCTTGCAGCACTTTCTTCTAACTGATCAATCATGTTATTATACGCTTCTACTAAAACTTCAATTTCTGAACTTGCTGCGTTTAATATGATTTTTTCATTACGTTCATTTAAACGCGTTTGTTGCATTTTATCAGAAATTGTTTGGATAGATCTTGTTATATAACTTGATAAAAAATAGGCTAGCGCTATAGCTATTAAAAACATTAATAAATAGACTAATCCTAATCTAGATATAAATTCTCTTAGCTCTTTTTCTATTTCAGAGTTGTCTTGTGTAAATTGCAATTCTAAAATTCCGATACGTTTAAATTTTGGATCGTTTATATAAGTATAGGAAGATTGGTAACCAATAACATCTTCTTGTCTGTCTTTTACAATTCTGTGGTTAGAGTTTTGTGCCAGTTCTGTTATAATTTCTTTAGAAAGTGGTTTTAAATCTAATTTTTCAAAAGCACTTGCAATAGACGATTTTAATAGATTACCGTTTAAGTCGTAAAAAGAAATATTTAATTTATTAATCGATGATATTTCATAAATACGCTCTTGAAAAATCTTAGCTAAATTTTCTGTTTTTATAGAATAGGTAGTTTTATTTGTTAACTCTAAATCTATTGTTTGTTTTGTGGTAGCTTCTTTACGTTCAAAACGCTGTATATTATAGTCTGTTGTTTGTTCGTCATACTGAATAACCGTTACAACTAAGATTAAAATTGATGCCAATAGCACCAATAAAATCATAGATAAAAAGATGCGTATTCTAAGTGATATATTTTTAAATTTTAACAATATTTATTCCGTTTTTATGCGTTTTGTTTTCATCCATAAAGTATCATCGAAATCGCCATCATTATCCCAGTCAAATATACTTATAGCATTAAATCCATTTGCAGTTTTAGTAATTTTATAATCAACTTTTACATCTCTACCACCATAAAAATATTCGATATGTAACGTGTCTTTTTTCACAAACCAAGTACCTTTAGAGACTCCTTTCTTCTCGCCTAATTTATTCTTAAACCAAGCAGAAAATGTACCATCATTATTGTAAGTAGATTGTGCTATTCTCTCTGGGTTATTATCAAAACTATCTTCATAAACATTTGTAGAATCTGTTTTATTAACCGTTAACATTTCTATTTTTAAATAGGTGGTTTCCCAAGAATCTGTCATAAATTCTTTTAAGGTTTTCTCTTTTTTACAACTTGCAAAAAGTATTCCAAAAAGAAGAATAAAAAGTATTTTATTTGTTTTCAATGATAAATAAATTAGAATGTACAAGATAGGTAAATAAACAAGTGTTAACAATTCACGGGTTAAGATTTAACAAGTGGTATAAATTTTTTTCTAAATTTAAAAATTAAAGGAATACCTCTTGCCATAATCCAAAGTGTAAAAGCAATCCAAATGGCAATTAATTTATAACCTAACCAGTCAAATAGTAATAATGTAGGTATAAAAACGAGTCCTGTAGATAGAATTAATACATTTCTTAAGTATTTCATTTCTCCCATTCCTTTAAACATTCCGTCAAAAATAAAGGTAATAACATTTATAGGTTGTGTTAAAATTAATATCCAAAAAACAGCATAAAACTGCTCTAAAACCAATGGGTCTTTTGTAAAAACGCCACCAATAGAGTTGTAAAAAATAAAGGCTACAAGGGCAATTGTTAAACCAGATATAATACCATATTTTGTAAGTTTTTTACTTAATTCTACTAGTGCATTGTAATCTTTTGCTCCTAATAGTTTTCCAGAGAGAATATTACCAGCACTAGAATATCCATCTATCATAAAAGCACCTAATAACCATAAGTTTAAACCAATTGTATAAGCTGCTATGTACTCTTTTCCATAACTAGTTGCATAAGAAGTTGCAAAATATAAAGCGGTATTTAAAGCAATTGTTCTAATAAATAAGTTTCCAATCATATTTAATAGATTCGGAATTTCTTTATGAAGTGTAATACTTAATTTTAATGAAATTGGTGTTTTTTTAACTAACAAAAAGAAAGCAATTAAAGCCATTACCATTTGTGAAATTACACTCGCATATGCAGCTCCTTTTATATTCATTTCGGGTATAAAACCTTCTATTCCGTATACAAAAGCAATGTCTAAAACAATATTTAGTAAAGCTCCAATAATTGCAATTATCATCGGATAAAATGTATTTTGTAATCCTCTAAAAGTTCCGAAAATAGCAAACACAAATAGAGAGAAAGGAAACCCGAAAATTCTAATTTCGAAATACGTAATACAATAATCCAATACAAGTTCTGATGCGTTATAAAACTGAAAAATTTCTTGAGCAAAAGGGTAAGAAATTGCCAAAACCAATAAACTACCAATTGTTACAATTGCAATTGCTTGTGCCGGTAAAGTTTTAACTTCATCTAATTTATTGGCTCCTACATATTGAGATATTATAGATGAAATTGCACTTCTAATTTGCCCAAACACCCAAATTAACATAGAAATAAACGCTCCTACAATACCAACAGCTGCTAAACTTTCTGTAGCATTTGTATTAATATTTCCAATAATTGCAGTATCTGTAATAGATAATAAAGGTTCTGCAATACCAGCAATTAAAGCAGGAATTGCCAATTTATTTATATATTTAAAACTAATATCTGTTTTCACTAAAAAGATGTTTTTTACAAAGGTACATATCTAAAAAGTTTCAAAAGCTTTTACTTTCTGAAAAATGAGTAACTTTGCAACTTAAAAATTTCTATCATGCAACACATTTTAGTACCTATTGGATCTACAGAGAGCGCACAAAATACTTTACAATATGCCATTAATTTTGCTTCAGATATTGATGCAAAAGTTTTAGTTTTTAGAGCTTATAGCTCGCAAACAAAAGCTGGAACAATGAAAAATGTAGATAGTATTATAGAACGCGAAACCAATTTGTATTTACGAACTATGGTAAGCTCTGTTGATAGAAAAAATGTTGATGTAAAACTAATTGCAGCAAAAGGATCTGTTGCAGATAGTATTGCAAATATAGATAACGAATTAGGTATAGATTTGGTTATTGTTGGTACAAAAAGTAATTCTATTAAAGAAGAAATATTTTTAGGTAATACAGCTGGTAGAATAGTAAAGAAAACAAACGTACCTGTTTTAACGGTTCCAGACGGGTATAAATATAGTACTGTTAAAAATATTTTAATGGCTTTTAAATCTGGAATTGTTAAAAGTAAAACTGCCCTTAATCCACTAAAGTTTTTTGTAAGTAAATTTAACCCTTCTGTAAATTTATTATTAGTAAAAACACCTAATTATACAGATGCAGATTTAGTTTTAAATAAAAGTTTAGAACAAGTTAAAACGAGTTTAACTGTTACAGAAAACGCAACTACTTTTCAAGGAGTTTTAGAGCATATTAAAACTCATAACCCAGATATGTTATGTGTTTTTGCTCGTAAGAGAGGTTTCTTTAAAAAATTATGGGAAAAAAACACTGTTTTAAAAGAAGAGTTTTTTACAAATGTACCTTTGTTAATTCTGAAAGGGAAAAACTAATATTTTAAATCTGCAGGTTCAATAAAATCTATTTCCGGATCGTAAATTTCTTTTATATATTTTTTTAGTTCTTCTATAAAACCATTCAGTTTTTCTTCAGGAATAATTGTATCTGGTTTTCTATAGTTTGATGAGAAGTTTATAGCTAAAAATCCTTGGTTCAGGTTTTTAAAAGAATAGATACCTGCTTTTAAGTTTTTAGAAAAATCGAATCTCTTGTTTTTTGAATACAAATAAGCATACAACAAAACTTGTATGGCTTTGTGTTGTTCTTTTTCTCTTAGTTGCTCAAAATCTAAAACTTTAAGTTCAGAACCTTTTACCATTCCAGACTTGTAATCTATAATTCTAATTTCTCCATTTAATTCATCAACTCTATCTACATTACCATGTAATTTTATAGGAAATTCGATTCCATCAATATGTATTTCTGCGGATAAATTTTCTTCTGTAGCAATAATTTTTAATTGATTGTTTTTATCCGAGACTAATTCTTTTTCTTTAGTTAAAAAGTTAGTCACAAACCTATTTGCAACTTCAAATATTAAACGATTTTTCCCTGTAGATATATCTCCATTTTTAAAATGAATCTTAAAATGTTTTACCACTAAGTCTTTAGCAATTTTTTCCATTTCCAAAACAATATCAACAGTTATAAATTTACTTATAAAAGGTTTGTATAATTCATCTAAAGTTTCATGTACAACAGTTCCTAAAGTATTAAAAGCAACAGTTTCTTCTACATTATCAAATTCTTTAATTTGTAAGATTTTCTGTTTATAAAAAGCAACAGGATTGTATAGGTAGTTGGTTAAAGAAGAAGGAGAGAAACCACTTTTTGCAATTTCTTTTAATCGATTAAAAACCATTTCGTTTTTTGCAATATTCTTTAAATCAGTTTTTTGAGTAACTACTTTTGGTGAAACTAATTTCTGAACAATATCTGTTCTCATCATTTCTAACTGCGTAACAAACCTGCTTTTTTCTCCGCTACCAAAAACATCATGTTCTGTATTATACAAGATAAAAATATTTTTTGCTCTTTGTATAAGTCTAAAAAAGTGGTAAGAAAAAATAGCATCTTTCTCTCTGTAAGTTGGCAAGCCAAACTCAACTTTTACGTCAAAAGGGATAAAAGAATTTTGTTGGCTACTTGCAGGTAAAATACCTTCGTTTGCAGAGGCAAGAATAATGTTTTCAAAATCTAAAACTCTAGTTTCTAACATTCCCATTAACTGTAATCCTTTTAAAGGTTCTCCTTGAAAAGATAAGTTTTCAGAAGATATTAATTGTCTAAAAAACTGTGATAGCGTTTTTAAATCTGTAAAATATTTAAACTCTCCTTGTAAAGTTTTTAATTGTGTAAAAGCTGTATGAAAACGGAATAAATATTCTTTTTCTAAAGCGTTTATTTCTTCTTTTAAAATATTGATTAAATTTAATACTCGATCCATAAAATTAGTAACTGAATCAAAAGGTTTAAACAAACTTAAGATGACATTTTTAATTTCTGGAGTCTGACTATTTAAAAAAATTGAAAGTTGTTTCTCGTTGATAAAAGTTTGGTTTTCTCGTGCAATTTCTGCCGTAAAATCATCTACATTGGTAATTAAACCATAAATAGATTGGTGCTTAAAAAAGCGAATAACATCTTTATAGTAAAATTCGTTTACACTATTTTTTTGTAATTTGTCTTGAGAAATAAACAGCTGAAAAATAGAAAATAATAAACTTGTTGTGGGTATATCTTTTAAAGGATATCCCATTGTAATATTTATTGCATTAATGTTTTTAGGTAAAGAATTTAAAGTAATTGGCAGTAAAGTTTCATCAGCTAAAACCAAAGCGGTGTTTTTAAAACTAGCATTTTCTTCTAATATTTCTCCAATATACTTTATTTGAGTATTGTTTTTTGCAGCACCAATAACTTGTATCTTTTTAGGTAAAGAAAATGTGTTTCCTAAAGTCTTAAGGTCGTTTTTATCATAATGATTCCAAGTTTTTTTATACTTTCTAATAAACTTTCCTGCTTGATGATTTGAGTTAAAAAATACTTCATCAATATCCCAATAGATTTCAGAGTTTCCATTACCTAAAACCTTTTGAAACAATAATTCTTCTGCAGTATTCAAAGCATTAAAACCAATAAAAATTATCTTCTTATCTTTATTTTTATCAAGAAAAGCATCAATTTTTTTAGAAGCTTCTCTATACATTAAACCTTGATAACCTATATTTTCATCAATTAAAAATTGATAAAAAGCATCGTAATAAATATTCAATTTCTCTAAAAAAGAATAGTGATCTTTAATTAAATCTGTCTCCTTAAAAGTTCCTTTAACAGACCATTTTCGTAAACGTTCTATATCTCTTAAATAACTAAAAATATCTTTTGTATTAATTAAATGTTGGTCAATTTCATTAAAATCTTGCAAAACAGTAATTGCCCACGACGAAAAAGTATCGAATGAATCAGGCTTTTCTTCTACACTCTTATAAATTGTATAAAAATGAAATAGTAATTGTATGCTATCTGCTTTTTGTACACCAGAAATCTGATGAATAAATTGCTCTATATTTAACATTTCTGGTAAGAAACCAACAGAAATTTTATCTTTAAACGTTTGTTTTACAAACACTTTTGCTCTCTGAGATGGTAGTACAAAAACTACATTTTCAAAAGATTTTGTAGTTAGTAAAATGTCATCTATAGTTTCAGATATAAAAGATTGCATAGTTTTTTTTTGGATTTCTAAATTACAAAAACTTACATTTATACGTCTTTAATCTTTAAAATTATTTTCATGAATAATGAATTGCATATTGTAGGAGTACAAGCCAACTTATTTTGGGAGAATCCAATTAAAAATCTTGCTTTTTTTGAAGAACAAATAAACAATTTACAAGAGCAAACTGATTTAGTTGTTTTACCAGAAATGTTTACTACTGGTTTTACAATGAGTCCAGAAATAGTTGCCGAAAAAATGGACGGAATTTCGGTTTCTTGGATGGTTAAAATAGCTGTACAAAAAAAGATAGCAATTACAGGAAGTTTAGCGATTTTAGAAAACAAAAAATACTATAATCGATTGGTTTTTGTGCATCCTTCAGGTAAAATAGAGACTTATGATAAAAGACATTCTTTTACTTTAGCTGGAGAGGATAAGGTGTATACATCTGGTATAGAAAAATTAATTGTAACCTATAAAGGTTGGAAAATTTGTCCTTTAATTTGCTATGATTTACGTTTTCCTGTTTGGGCTAGAAACACCAATGATTATGATCTTTTAATTTTTATGGCAAACTGGCCAGTAGTTAGAATTGAAGCTTGGAACACACTTTTAAGTGCGCGTGCAATAGAGAACATGACTTACGTAATTGGTGTTAACAGAACTGGAAAAGATGCCAATAATTATGAGTATTCTGGTAGTTCTAAAATAATAAACTATTTAGGTGAAGAAATTGCAAGTTTGCCTAAAAACCAATCAGGTGTAGTAAGCTGTATTTTGAGTAAGAAGAATCAAGAAAAAATAAGGGGTAAATTAGGTTTTTTAAACGATAGAGATTCTTTTTCTGTTAAAGTCTTCTAAAAATCAAATCATTAGAATTACAAAAGGATTAAATTCGTAAAAAATAAATTTATATGTCGCGTTGGATTATTAGATTAGTAATTATTCTAGTCTTAATTATTGTATTAGAGTTTTATGCTTTTCAAGCGATAAAGACCATTACTAAAAGTAAAATAGCACGTTTTTCTTGGTTATTTGTTAGTATTGCAGTCTATGCAAATTTTTTTTATGTTTCTTTAAATTTTGATAGAACAGAAGGTCAGACACCACAGTTTCAAATGGCAATGGGATTAATGTTAACTGTGCTATTACCAAAATTAGTTCTATTGCTAATAATGTTTGGCGAAGATATTTATAGATGGATTGTAAAATTAATTTCTGCAATTTCATCTGGTGATACAAAGCCATTACCAAGTAGAAGAAAGTTTATTTCACAAATAGCATTAGGCTTAGCGGCAATTCCTTTTGTTTCTTTTATTTACGGTATTGTACAAGGAAAATACAATTACAAGGTGATAAAATATCAGTTAACTTTTAATGATTTACCTGAAGCTTTTGATGGTTTTACCATAACACAAATTTCAGATATTCATTCTGGAAGCTTTACAAATAAAGAGAAGATTAAATATGGAGTTGACTTAATTAATGATCAAAATTCTGATATTATGTTATTTACTGGTGATATTGTAAATAATAAAGCAGATGAAATGGATGATTGGATTGATGTTTTTGATAAACTAGAAGCTAAAGAAGGTAAATACTCTATTTTAGGAAATCATGATTATGGCGATTATATGGACTGGAAAAATCCGCAAGATAAAATAGATAATTTTCAAAAAGTAAAAGATATTCATCAAAAAATTGGATTCGACCTATTGTTAGATGAGCATCGATACTTAGAAAAAGATGGGCAGAGAATTGCACTTTTAGGAGTAGAAAATTGGGGAAAAGGATTTAACCAAGCAGGAGACCTTAAAAAAGCATCGGCAAAAATAAATAAAGAAGACTTTAAGATTTTAATGTCTCATGATCCAAGTCATTGGGAACATAAAGTAAAGCAAGACGATTTTAATTATCATCTTACTCTAAGTGGTCATACTCATGGTTTACAAATGGGAATCGAAATACCGGGTTGGATTAAATGGAGTCCGTCTCAATTTGTTTATAAACAATGGGCTGGTTTGTATGAAGAGTTTGGTAGATATATTAATGTAAACAGAGGTTTTGGTTATCATGCATTTCCTGGTAGAGTAGGTATCTGGCCAGAAATTACGGTTATAGAGCTTAAAAAAGCTTGATAATCAACTAATTTGATAAGATTTGCTATCTTTGTAAAGGTACTTTTGTGTTACGGCAATTACATTTTGCCATTAAACCATATTATTATGACAAAATTTGGAGAGTTAATTGGGGCTGAAAGACCTGTTTTAATCGATTTTTATACAGATTGGGACCAGGTAGAAAATAATGTTGATACTTTAAGAGATGTTGCTGCTGCACTAGGTGATAGTGCTAAAGTAATTAAAATTGATATTAAAAAGAATGAGACATTGGCAGATGCTTTACGTGTAAAAGGTAATCCTACTTTTATGATCTATAAAAATGGCGTAATGAAATGGCGTCAAACAGGTTTTCAAGATGCCAATACCTTAATCAATTTGGTAAAAAAATACATTTAATAGTCTTTCATAAAGATAAAAAAAATCTAATTTTATTAATGCACTAAGCATTAGTAAAATTAGATTTTTTTGTTTTATTTATTTTCTTCTGGTATAATATGACCAAATAATGAAAGTGTTTTATTAAAATCGTCTTGTATCTCGTTTATAAGTTTTTCGTCTGTGTCATGCTCTACAACTTGGTCAATAACACTTCTGTATAAATATCTAAAAGTCATATCAAACTCATCAAAGACCATATCAAATTCTTCCATAGAAAAAGTACTAAACCAAACTAGTTTGTCTCTAAATAAAGTAATTAATGTTCTTGCAGCAGCTCTTGCTTTTTCTTTTTCACCTAATTTATAATACATTTCTGGGTATTCCATAGACAAACTATAATGATCAAAATCTTTGATAGGTAATTTTTCTAAAGATAAATCTAAGACCTCAATTGCTTTTAAAGTATCTCCTTCTTTTGCAAAAGTATTAGATAAACGTATTAAACTATTTCTCATAGAAATGGCGTTTCTTTTGGTTTGTTCATCTAAATAGATTTTACCGTCATTTATGTTTCTCCAATCCCATTTTTGTATGTTATTGTACATTTTTTCGGTATCAATTCTACCAATATCAAACAAACTTAACTCTCTTACTAACTTTCCGTTTTGATCAAAAGTTTTAGTAGGTGTTTTAATGGGTACAAATTTAAAAGCAACACCGTCTAATTGTAAATAATCTTTTAACCAGATATATTCGCTATCAGTATTAGAACCTCCTGTAAAATAAATAGGACGTTTCCAATCGAAATTATTTAGAATATCTAACATTAAAAGTGTGTTTTTTGCCAATGCTCTATCAACAGTAATATCTATATATGGTACAATTTTATCTGCATCTTTTTGAGCTACAATACCATATTTTAATACATTTTCTTTGTTTACCGGTATTCTAATTCTATTTGTTGGTAACATTTTTTCTGGGTTACCATCATCATCTAAATCATAAAAAGTTTTTTTACTATCACTTCTTATCCATTTTAAATAAGTATCTAAATCTAAAACAGAATCATGTAATTGAGGATATAGTTCTTCTGAATAATAAGAATAAGCTACATCTAAACTTCCATATTTATATTCGTCATGTGTTAATTTCGATGGTATAGGAGCTGCATCATACGTTGCGCGTTTCATTTGATCTATATACCAATCTGTCTGAAATAAACTTGTATTTACCAATTTTACATCGGTTCTAATACCTTCTACTTCTTGCATATACCAAAGTGGGAACGTATCATTATCTCCAATAGTAAACATAATTGCATTAGGATCGCAACTTTCTAAATAAGCTTGTGCATTTAAATGTGTTGTATATCTGTTAGAACGATCGTGATCGTCCCAATTTTCTACAGCCATTAAAGTTGGTACAGCAATAAACGAAATAAATGTAATTGCAATTGCTATTACTTTTTGTGGTCCAAAATTTTTGAGTTTCTCATAGATTGCTAACACACCAAAACCAATCCAAATTGCAAAAATATAAAAACTACCAACTACTGCGTAATCACGTTCTCTAGGTTCAAAAGGTTTTGGGTTTGTATAAAAAATAATTGCTAAACCTGTAAAAGCAAAAAACAAAAACAATGTAAAGAAGTTTTCTTTATCCCATTTTATTTGATACAATAAACCAATAATTCCTAGAATTAAGGGTAAAAAATAGTATTTATTTCTTCCTTTATTTTCTAAAACTTGAGGTGGTAATTTATCTTGAGAACCTAATCTTGCTTCGTCTATAAAATCAATTCCACTAAGCCAGTTACCATTAAAAATATCTAGTCTTCCTTGTGTATCGTTTTGACGTCCAACAAAATTCCACATAAAATAACGTCCATACATATATCCAAACTGGAAACTTGCCATGAACTTAATATTCTCTGCAAAAGTAGGTCTACGTTTACTATTTGCAGGAATACCAGCAATAGCTTTATACATTTTTTCAGAAGCAGGATTTACCATTCTTGGAATAAAACCTTTATGCTTATCAGAATAATTACGTAAAATACCTTCGTAAACGTTTACAATAACATATTTACCGTCTTTCTTCTCGTATTTTGGTTTGTCGTCTCTTGTTGGGTTATTAGCATCAAGATCATCATTATATTTATTAGAATAATAAGTATCATAAAAAACATTTGCATCTCCGTATTGCTCACGCTCATAATAAGCTAACAACTCACGAGCACTAGATGGGTTATTTTCGTTAATAGTTGTGTTTGCATTGGCTCTAATTGGTAACATCATCCAAGAAGAAAAACCAATCATAATAAATAATAGTGAAAGGATTAAGGTATTAGCGGTAACCTTATTGTTTTTTCTAGTATAGTTTAAACCAAAATAAAATAAAACAATTAAAATAATTGCAGCAATTATACTTCCAGAATTATAAGGTAATCCAACAGAGTTGATGAAAAATAACTCCGATGCGCTAAAGAATTTTAATGTAAAAGGGAAGATAAATTTAAAAACCAATATCAACACAAAAACAGAAATTACGGTTGCAACTGCCGTAGATTTTAAGTTGATGTTTTTATATGTTTTAAAGAAGTACAACATAACAATTGCAGGAATTACCAACAATGAAAGGATGTGTACTCCAAAAGATAAACCAACTACAAAACTTATGATTATCAGCCATTTATTTCCTCTCGGTTCATGTAATACACTTTCCCATTTTAGACCTAACCAAAATAATAAAGCCATTAAAAAAGAAGACATTGCATATACTTCACCTTCTACGGCGCTAAACCAAAAACTGTCGGAAA
Source organism: uncultured Polaribacter sp. (assembly GCA_905480405.1). Lineage (GTDB taxonomy): Bacteria > Bacteroidota > Bacteroidia > Flavobacteriales > Flavobacteriaceae > Polaribacter. The sequence continues at coordinate 16,874 of CAJQQH010000162.1, forward strand.
ATGTGTAGGCTAAAGAACCAACTAAACTACTGCCTAAGATTGCAATGTATTTTCCTTCGTTAAAGTCGCCAGTTTTTAAGGCAAGTTTTTTTGCTAAATTAGTAATGGTCCAAAACATAAACAAAATAGTAAATGCACTTGCTAAAGCAGACATAAAGTTTACCATTTTAGCAATTTCTGTAAGGTCAGAAGTAAACATTGCAAAAAATGCACCTAACATTTGAAAAAGAGGTGCACCTGGTGGATGCCCAACTTCTAGTTTTACAGAGGTAGATATGTATTCTCCACAATCCCAGGCACTAACAGTAGGCTCTAAAGTTAATGTGTAGGTAATTAAAGCGATTGCAAATGTAACCCATCCTAAAATGATGTTCCATTTTTTAAAGTTTTCTGATGTCATAAAATTACTTAATAATCTGTGAGCGAATTTACTAATAATTATGATTAAAAGTAGGTTCTATCTCCTTTTCTACTTACTGAAGTTGTCTTAAATGTTTGTTAAAGTCAAAAATTATAAAAAAAAGTTTGCTAGTTTAAAAGAATCGATTAAATTTGCAACCGCTAACGCGTAATTGGCCTATGGTGTAATTGGTAACACACCGGTTTTTGGTACCGACATTCAAGGTTCGAGTCCTTGTAGGCCAACAATAAAAAGCTTGATAATCATTTGATTATCAAGCTTTTTTCGTTTTTGTATTTATTTTCGTCTAGAAAATAAATACGAGTTAGAAGACATTTATATATTTTAAATATTCTTAATCAAGAATATTTGTTGTTGCTTTTATTAATATTTTCTGTTTTTTTGGTGATAAAAAAGCAGAATATTTTTACAAATTGTGTTTAATTCATTCATTTTTTTTAATAATTCTATTTTTTTTGAGAAAAATATATATCAATTCTTAAAAGATTTAAGCTCTACTTTACAATAATTACGTTTTCTATTATATTGCTAATTTTTCAGAAAAATTTTCTATCAATTTAAATTGATTTTTTGCTCTATCAAAATTGTGTGCTTCATATTTTGTCTTATAATAAATATCATTATTTAAATAATCAGTTAAAAAACGCAATGCCATTATAAAAATCATTGTTTTTGCCGCTAAAGGCAAGTACTTTAATTCTAGAGAAGTTAAAGAGTCTTTAGTTTTTTCTAAAAAACCTTTTTTATAAGCGTTATAATAATCTAAATTAAATTCTACTTTGGTTAAATCTTTTTCATCTTCTACTGCTGTATTGCAAATGGTTCTTATTGCGTCTCCAAAATCGTAGTGTATAATTCCGGGCATCACAGTATCTGTATCTATCATACAAATACCTTTGTTGTCTTTGTTAAATAAAGAATTAGATATTTTGGTATCGTTATGAGTAACTCTTACAGGTATTTTACCCTCTTCTTTTAAGTGCTGTAGAATGTGCATTTCTTCTTTTAATCCCGCTACAATTTGTATGTATTTTTCAACTTCTTTAAGTCTAGTTTTAGAAGCATTATTTTTAGCTGCCGAATATTGTGTAAAACGAAAAGACATGTTGTGAAATTTCGGGATCACATCTATAAGTAAATTACTATCAAAATCTGAAGTTAGGTTTAAAAACTCACCTAAAAGTTTTCCTCCTTCGTATGCAATTTTCTTGTCTTTTACCAGTTCGTGCGTTATGCTGTTGTCAATAAAAATCATCACATTCCAAAAATTGCCATTTTCTAAATGATAATAGAAATCAGTGTTTTTTGGTTTTACAAAACTTAAAACTGATTTATCTAACTCACTTTTTGTTGAGTTAGGATATTTACTTCTAATATGATTACTGGTTAAAACTTTATTATTAACTAAGCCAGGAACATCTGTAAAAATAGTATGGTTTATTCTTTGAAGAATGTAGTTATTATTACCGTCTGTTTTTACGATAAAAGTATCATTTATATGACCAGAACTCAATTCGGAATGACTTACATAATTTGCATTGTGGTCGAACTTATTAAAAATTGATTTTAAAATATTAGTTTCCATATTAGTCCCATAAATTAGTTGGATATATTCCGTTCGTTTTTAGTTTTATAATCTCTTTTTGTACATTTTCTTTGTCTTGGCTATACGTTACACCAAACCATTTAGAGTCTGACTCTAATACTTTTACAGTCGCAATTTTGGCTGCTACCAGCTTGTTTACAATAAGCGGTAAGTAGAATTCTGCCTTTAATTCTTTATGATTTTTCTTTAAAAATTCTAAAAATAGTTTTTCTGCATATTCAAAACACATAGGTGTAAAACCCCAAAAATTCATAGAAACAATAGTGTTTTCATCAATAGGAATCATGTTGTTTTCTTCAGTTTCACATTGTAGTATCCCATCAATTTTTTCAATTCGAACTCTTTCTGTAACATCTGTTAAAAAACCATGTGTATTTAAGCTGCACTCTCCTCTAGAAACGTATCCATTTTCTGAAACCGTGTTTTTTAAAGAGTACGCAACCATACTAAAATCGAAGCTTGTTGTTTTTGTTTTTTTTAAATGATTTGCCATTACCACAAAAGCTTGTCTGCTATAAAAGTCGTCTGCATTTATAATAGCAAAATTTTCTTTTACAACATCTTTTGCCATTAATAAAGCATGCCCTGTTCCCCAAGGTTTTATTCTTTCTGGGTTTTTGTATGCTTCAGGGATATTATCTAACTCTTGAAAAACATAATTTACTTCTATTTTACCAGCTAGTTTGTTGTTAAACATAGTTTTAAAATTAGTTTCAAAAGATTTTCTAATGATAAAGATAACTTTACCAAAACCTGCTTGTATAGCATCAAATAAAGAAAAATCTATAATAGTATCACCTTCTGGTGTAAATACATCCATTTGCTTTAATCCACCATATCTGCTTCCCATTCCTGCAGCTAAAATGATTAATGTAGGTTTGTTGTTTTTCATATCTATTTACCCTATATTTAAGAAAGCTAATTTAATTAATTGTAATTCAATTTTTTAAAAATGTATTTTATTTTTAAATTGATAAAAATTAAACCTTAGAAATTGAAAACGTATAAAGTAAAAAAAGTGGTGATTACTTCTGATAGAGGCAATAAATCATTTTGGGAACAAGCAAATTCTTTGATTGATTTTTCTTCTCCTTGGGATATTCGTAAGATCGAAAAAACTGAATTTAAAGCGCTTTACAATTCAGAGAACCTTTTTTTTAAATTTAAAGTTGATGATCGTCAGACGCACATTTATACTTCGGATGATGAAAACGATAGTATTAACAATTCAGATAGAGTAGAGTTGTTTTTTAGAAGTGATAATTCTTTAAATCCATATTATTGTTTAGAGATAGATACAATTGGTAGAATTATGGATTTTAAAGCAAGACCCAACAAGCAGTTCGATTTTGATTGGAATTGGCCTTCAAAGCAAATCGAAGTAAAATCCGTTGTAAATAAAGATGATTTTAGCATAGAAATTACAATTTCGCTGCAATCTTTAAAAGATCTCAACTTGTTAAAAAACGGAAGTGTTGAAACTGGGATTTATCGAGCAAAATATCATCAGCAAAAAGATGAAACTTTTAAACCAACTTGGATTACTTGGATAAATCCCAATACAAAAAACCCTAATTTTCACATTCAAACTTCTTTTGGCAAGTTGGAGTTAGAAAATTATTAAAAGAAAACTATTTCATTAAAAAGTCTTTTAAATCTTGATATGTAGAAGCTTTATAAGCAACTTTTGTATTATTGATTACTTTTTTAATTTGTTCCGGAATTTCTACTTTTACTGGTAGAGTTTCTTCTACTACATCTAAAAATTTAACAGGATGTGCAGTTTCCAAGAAAACACCAAATTCGTTTTCTTTTAAACCGTGTTTCTTTAAACCTAAATAACCAACTGCTCCATGCGGATCTGCAACATAACCAGAGTTTTCATAAATTTGCTTCATAGTGGCTCTAGTTTCGTCATCAGAAAAACTATACGAAGAAAATGCGCTTTTAAGAGCTTCTAAATCATTATTAAATAATTCTTGTATTCTAATAAAATTACTTGGATTCCCAACATCCATTGCATTAGAAATGGTTGCTTTAGATGGTTTTGGTTTGTAAATTCCGTCTACTAAATAATTAGGAACTGTATCGTTTACATTTGTAGAAGCTACAAAGTGCTTGATTGGTAAACCTAATTTTTGTGCCATAATTCCTGCACATATATTACCGAAGTTTCCACTTGGTACAGAAAATATTAAATCTTTATGTTTTTTATGTAATTCTTTATAAGCAAAGAAAAAGTAAAACATTTGTGGTAACCAACGTGCAACGTTTATAGAATTTGCAGAGGTTAAAGTTTTTGTAATTTCTTCATCTAAAAAAGCAGTTTTTACCATCTCTTGGCAATCGTCAAAAACACCATCTACTTCTAATGCAGTAATATTTTGTCCTAAAGTTGTTAATTGTTTTTCTTGAATATCACTTACTTTACCAGAAGGATATAAAATAACAACATTTACACCTTTTGCGCCTAAAAACCCGTTTGCAACAGCACCACCAGTATCTCCAGAAGTTGCTACCAAAACTGTTACTTCATCATCATTGTCTTTGTTGAAGTATTCTAAACATTGTGCCATAAATTTTGCACCAACATCTTTAAAAGCCATTGTTGGTCCGTGAAACAATTCTAAAGAAGCAATATTATCATCCACTTTTACTAAAGGAAAATCGAAAGAAACCGTATTTGCAACAATCTCTTTTAATTTTTTAGTAGGAATTTCATCACCTACAAATTGTTTTATTACTTCGTAAGCAATTTCATGATTCGAATAATCAGAAATATTTTCAATAAAATCTTTTGAAAGTTGTTGAATGTTATCAGGAAAATAAATTCCTCTATCTTTTGCAAGACCCTGTACAACTGCGTTTTTAAAAGTTGATTTTGGCGATTTATGGTGTAAACTGTAATAGTTCATTTTTTAGAGTTTTTGGTTTTTGGTTTTAGTTTTTAGTTGCAGTGGATACTAACAACTAAATGCTTAAAACTAATAACTATTTTTAATTTTTATTCCTTCGTGATTCACTTTTGAAATAAACATTTCAAAATCAATACCTGTATTTTTATAACTTTCTTCAATGCTTTTGTAAACATTTTTAGCAACTTCATCACCTTTACAGAGTGCGAATATTGTTGGCCCAGAACCACTAATTCCAGCTCCTAAAGCTCCAGCTTTTAGTGCTGTATTTTTTACATCATCAAAAAACGGAATTAGTTTTTTTCTATGAGGTTCTACAATAATATCAACTAAAGAATTACTAATTAAGTTGTAGTTATTAGAATATAAACCACTAATTAATCCACCAACATTTGCCCATTGTGTAACAGCATCTTTAAGAGCTATTTCTGTAGGTAAAACTTCTCTTGCATCTTTTGTTTTTACTTCAACTTGCGGGTGAATAGCAACAACTCTTAACTCACTAGGAACTGGTAGTTTTATAATTTCTAAAGGATTGTAACTTCTTACCAATACAAAACCGCCATAAATTGCTGCAGAAACATTGTCTGCAATTGGTGTTCCGCAAGCTACTTCTTCACCAAACATGGCAAATTTTGTCAATTCTAAATCAGAATAAATATTTCCTAATAATTGATTTGCGCCAAAAGCAGCACCTGCAGCACTTGCAGCAGAGCTACCTAATCCACTTCCTGGAGAAAAACCTTTATGAATTGTTAATTCAATTCCGAAATCTGCATTTGCTTCATTCAAAATCTTTTTAACAACAGCACTTGCTGCATTTTTATCAACATCGTAAGTTAAATTAGCACCCGTAATATTGGTTATTTTAACACCTTTTTTAGATGTTTTTGTAAAGGTCATTTCATCTCCAACTGCATCAACAGCAAAACCAAGAGAATCAAATCCGCAAGAAACGTTAGCAACAGTTGCGGGAGCAAAAATTTTTAAATAATCCATTTTTTGTTTTATTTAAAAATTAAAGAATTCAAGGATTTAAAAGAGTCTTAGGTTCTTTTTTTATTGAATTCTTTAATTATTCAATTTTTTATTTATTTGCAATTCTAATTACATCAGCAAAAATACCAGAAGCAGTAACATCTGCACCAGCACCAGCACCTTTTATAATTAAAGGGTTTTCTGGATATCTGTCTGTAAAGAATAATACAATATTATCACTTCCTTCTAAATTATAAAAAGGATGATCAGGTGAAATGTGTTGTAAACCAACATTTGCTTTTCCGTCTGCAAATTCTGCAACATATTTTAACCTGCAATCTTTGTCGTTTGCTTCTTTAAATATATTTTGAAAATGCCCTTCGTTTTTTGTTAAAGATGCGTAAAAATCATCATTATTAACAGTATTTAAGCTTTCTTCGGGTAAAAAGGCATTTTTTGCAATGTCTTCTAATTCCATTTTATAACCGCTTTCTCTCGCTAAAATTAAAATTTTTCTAGCAACATCCACTCCGCTTAAATCAATCTTTGGATCTGGTTCTGTATATCCTTCTTTTTGAGCAGCAGCAACAACATCATGAAAAGTTGAATCTGCATTAAAGTTATTAAACACAAAGTTTAAACTACCAGATAAAACAGCTTGAATTTTATTGACTCTATCTCCAGAATTAATTAAATTTTTTAAAGTGTCTATAATTGGTAAACCTGCACCTACATTCGTTTCAAATAAGAAAGAAGCGTTGTACTTTCTAGAAACTTGTTTTAATGTCTTATAGTTATCAAAACTAGATGCACACGCAATTTTATTACAAGTTACTACAGAAATGCTATCGCGTAAATACTTTTCATAGATTTCAGAAACTTGTTGGTTTGCAGTATTATCTATAAAAACACTATTTATGTGATTGCTTTCTTTTACTTTTTTATGAAAACTATCTAAAGTTGTTGGTTCTCCGTTTTCTAAAGCTTCTTTCCAATTATTTAGATCCAAACCATTATCATTAAAAGCCATTTTTCTAGAATTGGCAATTCCGATAACTTTAATACTTAATTTTAAGTTTTCTTTTAAGAACTTTTTTTGCTGATTAATTTGAGCTAAAAATTGTTCCCCAACATTACCAACACCTGTTACAAATAAATTTAATTGTTTCGTTCTTTCTTCAAAAAACTGCTCGTGTAAAGTGTTTAAAGCTTTTTTAGCATCATGATTATTAATAACTGCAGAAATGTTCTTTTCTGATGAACCTTGTGCAATTGCTCTAACATTTACATTGTTTCTACCTAAAGCGCTAAACATTTGACCGCTTAAACCTTGGTAGTTTTTCATGCTTTCACCAACTACAGCAATAATTGCCAAATCGTTTTCTACAATAATTGGTTTTATTTTTTTCTTATCAATTTCTATACTAAAAGTTTCGTCTAAAAGTTCTTTAGCTTTTGCGGCATCATTTTCATAAACACCCACACAAATAGAATGTTCTGAAGAAGCTTGTGTTATAAAAACAACATTAATTTTTGCAACAGAAAGTGATTCAAACAAACGTTTAGAAAAACCAGGTATACCAATCATTCCTCCACCTTCTAGAGTAATTAGGCTAATATCTTCTATATGAGAAATCCCTTTTACCTCATTTCCGTTTTCAGGATCTTTACAAATTAATGTTCCGGCGCTTTCAGGTTCAAAAGTATTTTTAATTCTGATAGCAATTTCTTTTCTTAATGCAGGCTGAATTGTTGGTGGATATAAAACCTTTGCACCAAAATGAGACAACTCCATAGCTTCTTCATAAGATATTTCTGAAATTGGATACGCTTGTTTTACAACTCTTGGGTTAGCAGTGTACATACCAGAAACATCTGTCCAAATTTGTAACTCATCTGCATTTAAAGCAGCAGCATAAATAGCAGCCGTGAAATCAGATCCACCTCTACCTAAAGTAGTAGTTTCTCCATCTATATTAGAAGAAATAAAACCACCTAACAAAGTAACTTGATGTTTGTTTTCTTCAAAAAATGAAGTAATATTTTTATTAGTAGCTTTAAAGTTTACTTGCGCATTTAAATACTCATTATTTGTAATGATTAAATCTCTACTATCTTTATGAGTAGCATTTAAAGTTTCTTTAGCAGCATTTGCAATAATGTAAGACGAAAGTCTTTCTCCAAAACTACAAACTTTGGCTAATGTTTTGTCAGACAATTCTTGTAGCAGAAAAATACCTTCGTAAATAGAGTTTAATCTCGTAAACAAAGAAGAAATTTCTGCAACAACTTCCGTTTTGTTTTTATGAACCAAATCTTCAATAACCTGAAAATGTATATCTTTTATGGCTTTTAAAATTTCTTTAGCTGCGGTAATATCTTTTAAAGACGCATTAGCACCTGCTATTAAATTATTGGTAGATTTACCAAATGCAGAAACAATAACTGCGACTTTATTATCTTTAGATGTTTTAGCAACAATATCTAAAACTTGTTTTATGTTTTCTGTGTTTGCTACTGATGAGCCTCCGAATTTTAATACTTTCATCTTATTATGATAAATAGATTGTGTAATTATTTTTTATGATTGTTGTTTCGTTTTTTTTTTGAAACAATAGATAACCTAGACGATATGAATATAGTAGAACCCCTAAAGGGTAATAGTCGTAGTTGTTGTGCGAATAATAGTGTTCATAGAAATACATACTACAGAAGTAGTTTTAGAAGAATTTGTATTTAATTTAGAAATATTCACGTAGCAAAAATAGAAGTATTATTTATTTTGATGGGTTTAGATAAGAATTATTTTGAAAAAATCAGTAATTAATGTGATGTTCGTAAAAAATGAACGTTTATAAAATATAATATTTATTTTTTACTACTAATATTTATTTTTTCTTTAATTATTGTAGCAATAGGTTTGTTTTGGATTTTACTTTCTAGCCAAGAGAAAATATCTAAATATAAAAAAGCTCTTTTTTCATAAGGATGATCTTCATACTTTTTTAATTTAGTATGAATTTTCTTAAATTCACTTTTTATTTCGTGAGGAAAAACATCACTTAAATCTCTAATAGATGTTAAGAATACTTTTTGCACTTCTTGTAAATTTTCCATTTTTAGTAAAAATTTGTAGGTGTCTACAAATTGTCTTTCTAAATCATAATCTAAACCACATTCGTAATGTGCAATTAAATTTAAAATTCTAGCAAAACACTGCAAATCTTCAGCAGAACTTAAGTTTTTGGACTTTATGATTTTTTGTAAATATGCAATACATAGTTCGTTTTTACCCATTCCAAAATACAAACAAGCAATCTTATAATAAAACATAACAATGTAATGATTGTCTAATCTGTTTTTGTAATTGTTAATTTTTTGATTAATAATTTCAACTAAGTATTCACCTTCAGAAAAAGTAGCTTCTAAAAAATGTAAATGTAATTTGTTTGCATACAAATATTGAAAAATTAAAAGCTCAGTATTTGTGTTTAAAGGAATTATATTTTGATCAACCTCTTTCTCAAAAGCATCTAATTCTGCTTTAAAAGTAGATTTTTTTTGTACAAAGAAAGAAGCTTCTAATAAATAGTTAATCCCTTTTAAGTAAAAAACAGGATGTTGAGAAATGTGTTTTTTATCCTCCTTAAATAAATCTACCCATTTTCTAGCATATTTATAACTCTGAATAAAATCTTGCGTTAAAAAACTAAACCATAAATGGGATTTATATAACCATAGCTTTTCTCTGAAACCAAAAGTATCAAAATTGTATTTTGGTAGTTTACTGTAAAAATATTCGTTTATAAACTCTAACTCTTTATTGTTTTTTACATAGCCATTTTGCAATAAATGACTATAAAGTTGTAGCGATAAATTAGATAGTTTACTAGCAATTACATTTTGCTGGCTTAATGTTTTTGCTTGTATAGAAAGTTGATCTGCTCTATTGCTTAAACTTCTTGTAATATATTGTGTTTCTATTACTTTTTCTAACTCTACAATTTCGTAAGCAATGTTTTTCTCTTCATTTTCTAAAGCTAAATTTTTAGCTTTATCTAATAATTTTAAACTTTGCTTGTATAAGCCTTTTTGATATAGTACAGTAGCAAAATCTAATTGTTCTCTAATCTGAATTCTAATGTTTTTATGAGCAGGATTTAAACGAAGACTAATTAATATTTGTTTGTATAAATGAGCTTTTAAATTAGACAATTGCTGTTTGGATACAATTCCGCTATTAATAATTACTTTTTCATCGTAAGCTTTTAGTTTTTCTAAAAACTTAAAAAGTGAGAAGAATTTTGCATCAATATTACCACCTAATCTACCTACATATAGGTTAAATTGTCTCTTCTCAGACTTTGTTAAAGATTTGATTAAAACAAAAAGAGCATCATTTTGATGATTGGCTAATGTAGTATTTTTGCTCATAAACTATTGATAGTTAGTTCTTTGTATTTTTAATATTTGTATTAGAAATCGTGCAACTTACAAAGTAATCGTATTTGTTGAAGATGCAAGATATACATTTGATTAAATATAAAGATAATCTTTACAAAATTATGCAAGATAATAAAGTTCAAATTTTTGATACAACACTAAGAGATGGAGAACAAGTTCCAGGTTGTAAGTTAGATACAAAACAAAAACTAGTAATTGCTGAAAGATTAGATTTACTTGGTGTAAATGTAATTGAGGCTGGTTTTCCGGTTTCTAGTCCAGGAGATTTTAATTCAGTTTCTGAAATAGCCAAACTTGTAAAAAATGCAACAGTTTGTGGTTTAACAAGAGCTGTTGAAAACGATATTAAAGTGGCTGCAGAGGCATTAAAATATGCTAAATACCCAAGAATTCATACAGGAATAGGAACAAGTGATTCGCATATAAAGTTTAAATTTAATACAACAAGAGAAAAGGTAATTGAAAGAGCAGTTAAAGCTGTTTCGTATTCAAAATCTTTTGTAGAAGATGTAGAATTTTATGCTGAAGACGCTGGTAGAACAGATAATGAGTTCTTAGCTAGAGTTTGTGAAGAAGTAATTAAGGCAGGAGCAACTGTTTTAAATATTCCAGATACAACAGGGTATTGTTTGCCAGAAGAGTATGGAGCAAAAATGAAATATTTACGTGAAAACGTAAAAGGCATAGAAAACGTAATTCTTTCTTGTCATTGTCATAACGATTTAGGGATGGCAACTGCAAACTCAATTGCAGGTGTAATTAATGGAGCACGTCAAATAGAATGTACTATTAATGGTATTGGTGAAAGAGCAGGAAACACAGCTTTAGAAGAGGTTGTAATGGTACTAAAACAACACCCTTATTTAAATTTAGAAACTAGCGTAAATTCTAAGTTGTTATACGATACAAGTATTATGGTTCGTGAAAGTATGGGAATGCCTGTGCAGCCTAACAAAGCAATTGTTGGTGCTAATGCGTTTGCTCATAGTTCTGGAATCCATCAAGATGGTGTGATTAAAAACAGAGAAACATACGAAATTATGGATCCTGAAGATGTAGGTGTTACAGAAAGCGCAATTGTTTTAACCGCAAGAAGTGGTAGAGCTGCTTTAGCTTACAGAGCAAAAAAGATTGGTTATGAGTTAACTAAAGTACAGTTAGATATTGCTTATAAGAATTTCTTAGAAGTAGCTGATAAACAAAAAGAAATAAAAGACGATGATATTCATGCAATAATGAAAGAAGTGAATAAAATTTCTAAAATTGCAATCGCGTAAACAATAAATTTAAATTACATTTGAAAATGTAGACTTTAAAGATAATGCAAGTATGAAAGTAACAATAGCTGTAATTCCTGGAGATGGAATTGGTCCTGAGGTAACCAATCAAGCAAAGAAGGCATTAAATGCTGTAGCTGATATTTACAACCATGTTTTTATATTTAAAGAAGCTCAGATAGGAGCTTGTGCTATAGAAGAAACAGGAAATCCATTACCAGAAGAAACTATTGAAATTTGTAAAAAAGCAGACGCAATTTTATATGGCGCAATTGGAGATCCAAAATACAACGACCCATCTTTAAAAATTAGACCAGAACAAGCTTTATTAAGATTAAGACAAGAATTAGATCTTTTTTGTAATATAAATCCGGTTAGAGCTTACGATCAATTAATAAAAAACTCGCCTTTAAAAAGACAAATTATAAAAGGAACAGATATTGCTATTTATAGAGAATTAACTGGTGGAATTTACTTCGGAAAAAAAGAAATAAGTAGAGATGGTAATTCTGCTTATGATGTTTGTTCATATACAGTAGATCAAATTTCTAGATTAACCCATTTAGCATTTAAAGCAGCACAAAATAGAAAAAATAAAGTTACACTTATCGATAAATCAGACGTGTTGGCTACATCACGTTTATGGAGAAAAACGGTTACTGAAATTGCTAAAGAGTATAAAGATGTAAAATTAGAACATTTGTATGCAGATAATGCAGCAATGAAACTAATTCTAAACCCCAAAAAGTTTGATGTAATTCTTACAGAAAACTTTATAGGAGATATAATTTCTGATGAAGCAAGTGTAATTTCTGGTTCTATTGGCTTATTAGCATCTTCTTCTATTGGTAATGATAACGCTTTATTTGCTCCAGTTCACGGAAGTTTTCCAGAAGCAACAGGTAAAGATATTGCAAATCCTTTAGCATCAATTTTATCCGCAGCATTACTATTAGAGCATTTAGGTTTGCACGAAGAGGCAGATGCAATTGAGAGAGCTGTAGAAAAATCTTTAGATTTAAATATTACTACAGTAGATATTAAAGGAGAAAATAAATACGCAGCAGCTACTTCTAAAGTAGGTGATTTTATTTCAGATTATATTTTAAATCAAGAAGATAGTAATCTGAATTTTAAAAATATTCACATGGGACAGAGTACCATTATCTAAATAAAGTTGATACTTTATTTGTATAATTGAGTTTATTTTTAAATATTTGAATCAAATGAAAAAACAAATTTTAAATATTATTTCTATTAGTATTGTCATCGTAATTATTACGACATGATAAGGAAGTGATATTTAGATTTTTTTAAATAGAACCTTCCGTAAAACGGAAGGTTTTTTTATGATTTTATTTTAAGGATTGAATATCATAATAATATAAGGTTAAGTAATTGGTTTTTAGGATTTTGCAGTGTTTTTTTAACACCTGAATTTAAAGAATGTTATTGAAGTATATTCAATAAAAATAGTGAAACATAGTAATTTAGACAACAAATTGAACAAAACAGTAGATGAAATTAAATAAACACAGTAGCAGATTAACACAAGATGAATCTCAACCTGCATCACAAGCAATGTTGTATGCAGTAGGTTTAACTGATGAAGATATGAGCAAAGCCCAAGTTGGTATTGCAAGTACTGGTTATGATGGTAATCCATGTAACATGCATTTAAATAATTTAGCTGCAGAGGTTAAAGTTGAAAGTAAAATTGCAGGTTTAGTTGGTTTAGGGTTTAATACAATTGGTGTTTCAGACGGAATTTCTATGGGAACTTCTGGTATGAATTACTCACTAGCATCTAGAGATATTATTGCAGATTCTATAGAAACTGTTATGAATGCTCAAAGTTATGATGCATTGGTTTCTGTTGTTGGTTGTGATAAAAATATGCCAGGAGCTGTAATTGCAATGTTACGTTTAAATCGTCCATCAATTATGATGTATGGTGGTACAATTGCCTCAGGAAACTATAAAGGAAAAAAATTAAATATAGTATCAGCTTTTGAAGCTTTAGGGCAAAAAGTTGCAGGAGAAATAGAAGAAGACGAATATAGAGAAATTATAAAAAGAGCAATTCCTGGAGCAGGAGCTTGTGGAGGAATGTATACAGCTAATACAATGGCTTCAGCTATTGAATGTATGGGCTTTGCATTGCCTTATAATTCATCTATACCAGCAGAAAATCCTAATAAATTATCTGAAGCAGAAAGAACTGCTTTAGCAATTAAAAATTTATTAGAATTAGATTTAAAACCTTTAGATATAATTACTAAAAAATCTTTAGAAAATGCAATTGCAATTGTAAATGCTTTAGGAGGTTCAACCAATGCGGTTTTACACTTTTTGGCAATTG
>CAJQQH010000163.1 GCA_905480405.1 uncultured Polaribacter sp.
ATCCTATTATAAATATTACAGAAGAGAATGATTTTATGATTTGGGGTATTGTAACAAACGTTATAAAAAAAGTTTAAAATTATCTTTTTTTAATACTTTATTATTGTTTTTCGATAATTTTTATATATTTGCAATGTCAAATAGATAAAAATGAATACTACAAATACCTTAGAAAAAAACTGGAGTACTCTTTCTAAAATAGTTTTTAGGTTTACTTTTAGCTATTTTATTTTATTTATTCTTTTACTTTTTTTTGCACTCTTCTTAGAAACTCCTTTACGTTGGTTTGCAGATTCTATTCTTAATTGGGGAACTGACTTTAAAATGGAAAGTACTGGAAGTGGAGATAGAACTTTTGATTATGTAAGATTCGCTTTCAATAGCATTATATCTTTTTTTGTAGTTACAATTTGGAGCTTTTTATCTAAAAAACGAACATCATACAACTCATTACAATATTGGTTTAAAGTTACTTTAAGAATCTTCTTATGCTTTGCAATGATTCTGTATGGTTTAGCAAAAGTTTTTAAAGGTCAGTTTGCAGACCCAAGTTTAGAATTACTAGTTCAAAATGTTGGAGAAATGTCTCCTATGGGTTTAGCTTGGACATTTATGGGACATTCTATGTTTTATAACATCTTTACAGGTTCTTTAGAAATTATTGGTGGTTTACTTTTACTAAATCGTAAAACAGTTTCTTTAGGTAGCTTCATAATTTTAAGTGTTATGATTAATGTAGTTTTCATGAATTTTACTTATGATATTCCTGTAAAATTATTTTCCTTTCATTTAGTTATGATATCTATTTTATTATTAATGTCAGATAGAAAAAGATTCATACAATTTTTTATCAAAAATGAAAATATAGAAAAGCTACAGAACATCAACTATATAAAAAACAAATCTGTAATAAATATAATTAGATTTTTAAAGAAAGCTCTTATAACTGTTTCTATTCTAATAATTGTTATTCAATGCTTTGTTCATTTCAAAGCTACAGAACAACTTAGATCAAAATCTAAATTAAGAGGTATTTGGAAAACCGAACTTTTTATAATTGAAAAAGACACTTTAGCTCCATTAAGTACAGATACTAATAGATGGAAATATTTTATAATTGATTATAAAGAAAAAGCAATTATTAAATTGATGAATGACACAATAAATCGTTATTCTTTTAGGGAAAACATTGATACAAAAGAAATAGTTTTTAAAGGTTTAAAAGGTTCTGATTCTCAAAATTTTAAATATTCAATACCTAATAAAAATAACCTAAAACTAAAAGGATTTTTAAACGGAAAAGAATTAAAAATAGATTTAAAAAAGGTTCCTAAAACAAAATTTAGGCTTTTAAACAGAGGTTTTCATTGGATAAATGAAACTACATATAATTACTAAAATAAAATTATGACAGATACACCTATTTCAAAACAAAGAACCATTAAAGGAAATAAACTAAATTGTTTGGTTTGTAAACACGATACTTTTTGGCAAAGAGAAACTTTAATGAATACTAAAAAAATGACTTTCTTTAAATTAGACTGGTTAAATAAAAAAGCAAAAAATCTAATTTGCGATAATTGTGGGCATGTACATTGGTTTTTAAAAAAATAAAAAATGAATACAGAAAGAATATTAAAAATCATGAAATTCTTTTCATGGTTTGCGTTTATAGGATTATTGATAAAAAGTGGTACTATTTTAGTTACTTATTTATTAAGCATAAGTAATGCTGAAGCTGCAAAAAACATGTATGAAGGATTAAACCTTTACGAGTATTTAAATTATAGTTTTTTAAACTACACTATTATTGTTTTTTATAAAATAATTTTATTTGCTGTTGAAGCTTACATTGCATATTTAATAATTAAATTATTAAAAAAACTAAACTTAAAACAACCTTTTAGTATAGATGTACATACATTGATGAAAAAGATAAGTTATGCAATTTTTTACTTGTGGATAATAGCGATTGTACACAATACCCACATTCAAATTATTGGCAAAAAACATAATTTTGAAATGAGTTTATTTTCTAGTGATTTTGTTTTTCTATCACTTATCATTTTTATTTTTGCACAAATTGTAAAACGTGGAATTGAAATTCAATCTGAAAATGATTTAACAATATAAAGCTATGCGAAAAATTAATATTTTAAAAGCGATTGTAGATTTAATTTGGATATTTTCTATGCCAATAGTATTAGTAATTCTTGGTTTTTCTATTGCGCTTTTCTTTGTCGATTTAGGTGAATTAAATATCAAAATAAATTCAGTAAATTTTAATAGCGATACTTTATTCTCAAAAACATTACTTGTTATTTCAGCATTAAATTATTTACTAATAATTGCTGCTTTATACTTTTTTAGAAAAATATTAAACTACTTTATAAGAGTAAAAATATTTGAAGAAACAGTTATAAAATCATTCAAAAAAACAGGAAATTTACTATCTGTTTCCGGAATTATTTCTCTCACAGTATCTATGATTAGTAAAATTTATTTTGACCAAAAAATAGCTTTAGAATTTGGTTTAAATCAACATTTAGTAATTATCTGTTTAGGCTTGTTCTTTTTAATTTTAAGTGAGGTTTTTAAAATTGCAAAAAACCAAAAACAAGAAAACGATTTAACAATATAATATGGCAATTATTGTAAACTTAGACGTAATGCTTGCCAAACGCAAAATGCGGAGTAAAGAATTGGCAGAAATAATCGGAATTACCACCGCAAATTTATCCGTCTTAAAATCAGGAAAAGCAAAGGCAATTCGGTTTTCTACTTTAGAGGCAATTTGCAAAGCATTAGATTGTCAACCATCAGATATTTTAGAATATCAGCAAGATTAAAAGCATCTCGATACAATTTTTCAAAAAAGCAAAATCACTCGATGTGATAGACTAAAACTTTAAAGAAATCTAATTGTCAGTTCGAATGGTTTTTCTGACAAAGGAAGAAAAATTGTATCGAGAACTTTTAAATTCAACCAAAAACTCCGAATTTTCATTCGGAGTTTTTGGTTAATTTTAATTCTATTAATTAGTTCTCGACTTCGCTCGAACAGACATTCTAAAAAATTATCTATTCATTGGTTTGTCTAAATTCATATACATAAAATCTACATCTGTAGCTTCTTTACCTAACAAATATTTACTAAAATGATCTGCTCTTAGCCAAAAAGAATATTCTGTCATATTACCAAAACCATGTCTTTGTCCTGGCATAATCATATATTTAAAACGTTTATTTGCTTTAATTAATTCGTTTGCCATTCTTATCGTTCCTGCAGGATTTACGTTATTATCCATATCTCCATGAATCAACATTAAATGTCCTTTTAGGTTTTTTGCTAAAGATTGATTTACATCAATTTTATATTTATAAGAACTTTTTCCTTTCTCGTCAATTTCTTCTTTTACACCATGATGCGTTTCACTCCACCAAGAATTATACACATTATTATCATGATTTCCTGCAGATGAAACTGCTGCTTTAAAAAAGTCTGGATACACTAACATTGCCGCTGTAGACATAAATCCACCACCAGAATGACCGTAAATTCCTACTTTTTCAATATCGATAAATGTATGTTTGTTTGCCAATTGTTGCGCCACATATTTTTTATCTGCTAAACCATAATCACGTAAATTTCCGTAACCATAATTATGATACCATTTAGATCTATCAGGGTGTCCTCCTCTATTTCCTAAGGTAATTACCACAAAACCAACTTGCGCCATTCTATCTAAACGATCCATTCTATAAGAAAAAGATTTGTTTACCGCTTCTGTTTGCGGACCCGGATACACATATTCTAATAAAGGATAAACCTTTGTAGAATCCATATCAAAAGGTTTGTACATTACTCCGTAAATATCTGTAATTCCGTCATCTGCTTTTACTTTAAAAGGTTCTGGAAATTTATATCCTGAAGCTATTAATTGCGATAAATCTGCTGTTTCTAATTCCATTACTTTACGTCCGTTTACATCTCTTAACTCAGACTTTGGTACTGTATTTACTCTAGAATAATTACTTACAAAGTACTTGTTAGAATCGGCCATAGACGAATTTGCAGTAAAATTCCCTGCATCTAAAGTGCGCATTCCACTTCCATTTAAGTTAATTTTGTACGTATGTAAATAGTAAGGGTCTTGTTCATTATTTACTCCGTTTGCAGTAAAATAAAGGGTTCTAGTTTTTTCGTCTAAACCTGCAAAATCATCTACATGATAATTTCCTTCCGTAACCTGATTTTTTAAATTACCATCAGAATCATATAAATAAAAATGTGCCCAACCATCACGTTCAGCCCAATGTAAAATCTCTTTTTCATTGTTAAATAAAACTAACGGACGAGATTCTATATACGTGTTAAAACGTTCTTCAATAATCGTTTTATATTCTCCTGTATTAATGTCTGCAACATTAATATCTAGTTTTTTTCTATCTCTAGAAATAACGCTAAAATAGACTTTACCTTTTTTTGATAATAATAGAGAAGGTTTAAAATCGTCGTCTCTACTCGATTGTTTTCTAGGAGCTCTAAAAACCGAAATACTTTGCTGACGTATCGTATCTAAAGGAATTTTTAAATGTGATTTTGTAGGAATATCAAAAATCAATAATTCAGATTTGTAATATTCCTGTTCTCCTGGCATGTGGTATTTATACGATTCTAAGGTTGGTCTTTTTTTACCTGTTGAGTTAATTACCCATAAATCTTTAATGTGTCTAGAATCCGATTTTTGGTAAACAAACTTTTTAGAATCATGAGACCAAGTACCCCAAACACCTTTTCGTTTGTCTTTATTTTTTTCTTTATCAACATTATCTTCTCTTCCACCCCAAGTATAACCGTAATTTTCCTCACCATCTTTGGTCCATTGATTTTCTACAACAGTACTATCTTTTTCATCTTTAATAAACTTTTTAAAGTTTACTTTATCCATCCAATATATATTATGGTTTTTACCATATAAAACTATAGAACTATCCGGAGCAACATTTGCCCATTTTTTCCAAGGTTCTTTTTCTTTCTTTTTTGTATCTATAATAGTTAAGCCATTGCCACCTAGTTTATATTCTAAATGATAGACTTTCTTTTCCATTTTAGGTTTTTTCTTTTTTACCTTTTTTGTTGATATTGAATCTTTTTTTACTTCTTTTTCATCATCTTTTTTTTCATCTACAACCTCAACTTCTTCGGTAGATGTTACTCTAAAACGAATTGTATTTTCGGCTTTATTAAACTTAAAACGTAAACGCGGTAAATGTTTAGCATCATAGGGATCTTTGGTTATTTCTGTTAACCATTTCGCCATTTTAACATTATCAAAAAGTGCTTTTTTAGATTTTTTATCGGCATCTACTATGTAATAATTAGAGCCTTCAGAAGTCTTATAAGAATACCAAAAACGATTTCCTTTTTTTAACCAATGAGGACTTACAGATGTAGAATGCACCATTTTCGCCAAGTTTTTGGGCGAATACTTTGCTGCTGCTCTGTAATTGGGTTGGGGTGTTTCTTGCGCAAAAGTTACTGAAACAGTAAAAATCATCACAAGTACTAAGATGAAATTTTTCATTTGTAGAGTTTGATTAAATTTGAATTAACCATAAAGTTGATTAAATCAATTTAGACTACAAAAATATTAAGAAGAGTTTGTTAAAATTTTAACAGTTACTGATTAATTTAGATTCCTTTTTTCTATAAAAAAGCGTTTTAATAATAGAGAACATTCATTTTCTAAAATACCAGCCATCACTTTTGTCTTTGGATGTAAAGTAGTTTTTAAGTTAATAAAACCTCTTTCTGGTTCTGATGCTCCATATACAATCTTACCAATTTGAGTCCAATAACTTGCACCAGCACACATTTGGCAAGGCTCTAAAGTAACATACAAAACACAATCTTTTAAATACTTTCCTCCTAGAAAATCTGCAGCAGCAGTAAAAGCTTGCATTTCTGCATGCGCTGTTACATCATTTAAAGTTTCTGTTAAATTATGTGCTCTTGCAATAATCTGGTCTTTAAAAACAATAACTGCACCAACAGGAACTTCACCTTTATCAAAAGCATATTCTGCTTCATGCAAAGCTTTTTTCATGAAATAAGTATCATCAAAAGGAGTAATCATAAAAAGCGTTTATTTATAACAAATATACTCGAAGTTTTTATATCTGATTGTAAAAAAATCATCAGTAAAAACTAAAATAATAGTTTATTACTGATGATCTTAAGCTGATGAAAAAGTATCTATTAAATCTTAAATTTATCTTCTTTAAAAAACGAAATTTTCAAAAGATTTATTTTAGTTTATTAATTAATTTCAATCATACCAACAACTTCGTATGCACGTGTTCCATCAATTTGTATTTTTTCATACAATACATTGTTAAATTCATAAAAACGCTCTCCGTTAATAGTTACTTTTTCTGATTCTGATGGTAATTCATAAACAATGGTACCAACTTCTGGGTTTACAACTTCGTAATTATTATTTATTTGAATATAAAAAATACCATTGTATGTATAAAACCTTCTATTATTATAGTTTATAGTTCTAAAACCTATAGGCAATCTATTTATTCTTAAACCAATTCTTGGTGTTATTGGTAAATACCTTCCACCATTTAATTCGTAAAACCTATTATTATCATAATACACATTTCTATTATTATGTTTTATAATTCTTGTGGTTCTTGGTAGCGTACGTACTGCTGTAACTCTTCTTTTTTTATTTTTATAAACAACATTACTTCTTTTAGTTGTAGCTACAGGTCTTGTTGTTTTTACAGAAGTTGTTCTTTTAGGAGTAGTTTTTGTTGTTTTTGTAGTAGTGGTTCTTCTTTGAGAATATCCATCTGTTGAAAATCCAACTACTAATATTGCTGCTATTATTATTTTAATGAATTTTTTCATGATTTTTTTGCTTTTTGATTACACTTCTTTGACCCTTAAAAATAACTTTAGTTTAATATCAATTTCTAATTTAACATTTTATTAATAGAATATAATCTTTAATTGTATTTTTACAGCATGACAAAAAATTTGTTAAAAAACATATCAAACCCTTCAGATTTAAGAAAGTTAAATCTAGAACAATTACCTCAACTTGCAAAAGAGTTAAGAGCGTTTATTATTGATATTGTTGCCACAAAAGAAGGTCATTTAGGAGCAAGTTTAGGTGTTGTAGAACTTACAATTGCAATCCATTATTTGTTTGATACTCCAAATGACTTATTAGTTTGGGATGTTGGTCATCAAGCTTATGGTCATAAAATTTTAACAGGTAGAAAAGACAATTTCCACACCAACAGACAATTTGGTGGCATTGGAGGTTTTCCATCAATTAAAGAAAGTGAGTTTGATGCTTTTGGCGTTGGGCATTCTTCTACTTCTATTTCTGCAGCGTTAGGTATGGCAATTGCATCGAACTTAAAAGGAAAAACAGAAAAGCATCATATTGCTGTTATTGGTGACGCTTCTATTGCCAGCGGAATGGCTTTTGAGGCTCTAAATCATGCAGGAGTTTCTAAAGCAAATTTATTAATTATTTTAAATGATAACGCTATTGGAATAGATCCTTCTGTAGGTGCTTTAAAAGAGTATTTAACAAAGGTTAAAACCGATAAGAGATTAGCAGTACAAAATAATATTATAAAAGCATTAAATTTTGATTATTCAGGTCCAATTGATGGCCATGACTTACCTAAAATTTTATCAGAATTAGACAGATTAAAAAACGTAAAAGGTCCTAAATTTTTACATGTTATTACAACAAAAGGAAAAGGTTTACAACAAGCAGAAGAAGATCAAGTAACTTATCATGCTCCAGGAAAATTTGATAAAATTTCTGGTGAAAGAATAAAAAAAGAAGCCAGTTTATATACTAAATACCAAGACGTTTTTGGTAAAACGATTGTTGAACTAGCTAAAAAGAATGATAAAATTGTTGGTATTACACCAGCAATGTTAACAGGTAGTTCGTTAAAATTTATGATGCAAGAGTTCCCTAAAAGAACTTTTGATGTTGGTATTGCAGAGCAACATGCAGTTACTTTAGCTGCTGGTATGGCTACACAAGGATTAATTCCGTTTTGTAATATTTACTCAACATTTTTACAACGCGCTTATGACCAAGTAATACATGATGTTGCGCTGCAAAATTTACCTGTTATTTTCTGTTTAGACAGAGCTGGTTTGGTTGGCGAAGATGGAGCAACACATCATGGAGTTTTTGATATCGCTTTTTTAAGATGCATACCTAACTTAATAATTTTTGCGCCTAGAAACGAAATTGAATTACGAAACATTTTATACACAGCACAATTAGG
Organism: uncultured Polaribacter sp.; assembly: GCA_905480405.1. Classification (GTDB taxonomy): domain Bacteria; phylum Bacteroidota; class Bacteroidia; order Flavobacteriales; family Flavobacteriaceae; genus Polaribacter. The sequence goes on from CAJQQH010000163.1 coordinate 8,341, forward strand.
TTTAAAAAACCCGATTGCAATTAGATATCCAAGAGGATCAGGAACTATTACAGATTGGCAACAACCTTTTCAAACAATAGAAATTGGTAAAGGTCTTCAAATTAAAGGAGGAAATACAATTGCTATTTTAACGATTGGTACCATTTCTAAAAATGTTTCTGAAGCAATTAATTTATCAGAAAACAAAAAAGAGATTGCGCATTATGATATGCGTTTTGTAAAACCTCTAGATGAACAATTAATGCATGATATTTTTAAAAATCATAAAACTATAATTACTGCTGAAGATGGCACAATAAATGGCGGATTTGGTTCAGCTATTTTAGAATTTGCATCAGAAAACAACTATTTAAATAAAATAAAAACACTAGGAATTCCAGATAACTTTATAGAGCACGGTAATGTACATATTCTACAAAGTAAAATAGGGTTAGATGTAAAAAGCTTAACTTCTTATTTTTCTAAAACATAAAAAAGACGCCATATGGCGTCTTTTTTATGTTTTAGATATTTTCTTAAAATTATTCTATCACAATTTTATTTGAAGATTTCTTATTGTTATTGTCAATTACATTTACAATATAAACTCCTGCATTTAAATTTAAAGAAACTTCTTGTTTTTCGTTATCATTAAAATCTAATAATGATTTATAAACTTGCTTACCGTTAATATCAAAAATAATAACATTAGAAGTTCCTAAATCGCTTTTAGCATAAATAGTAAAATTACCATTAGAAACTGTTGGATATACTGTAAAAGATTTTTCATTACTTAAAACAGTATCTACAGAAGCAGTTGCAGCTGTAAAATCTCCAGAGAAAATACCTCTACCATGTGTACAAGCAAATACTTTGTTATCGTCTCTTAAATCTAAATCTAAAACCTTAACGTTAGACATACCATTGTTAGATTGAACCCAATTAGGAGTAGTTGCACTAAAGTTACTTGTTTTCCATACTCCTAATTCTGTACCAATTAATACCTCTTCAAGGTTTAATGGATTTTGTAAAATTGTTTTTACAGGAATATCAGGAAAATCTCCTTCTTTATTTAACCATGTTTCACCACCATCTGAAGTAGCCCAAATACTAACTACATTATAGTTATGCATAGTAACAAAAATGTCATTCTCTGTTTGACCGTATTCTATATCAGAAATACTACCTACAAAACCAGAACCTGAAATATCAGACCAAACAGGAGAATCTCCGTCTGCATTATCTACTTTTAATAAATCACCAAATACAGTACCTACTAATAATTTAGAAGAATCTGTTGTGTAAGGAGAAACTTTCATTGCTCTTGGAGGTCCTGTTAAAAGAGGATCTGTAAGATCAGTTTTTTGAATTGCAATAGAAGTTAAACCTTTATATCTTTTTATAATATAATTAGTTCCAGAAGAGTAATTAGAATATAGAATATTTAATTCAGAATCTAATTCTTCTTCATTGATAAAACTACCATTACTTGCAGACTCACTATTAACTGTTATACTAGAATTAGTTTTAAAGTTAAATAAGTTAATACCATCATTATAAACGTAATTTCTAATAAAGTATTGATCTGTTCCGTCTTGATCAAAGAAACTGTAAGCTCCATCTCCACCATAAGGCTCGGTAGAGCCATCTATTCCTGCGTTTGAATCTTCAAACAACTGTGTACCGTTATCCTGAGCTCCTGCAACAAAATAATCTTTACCTTCAAAAGCAGTAGTTGGCGCTACACCAACTGTATAGAATTGTGTTATATTTAATCCGTTATTTCTTGCAACTGTTGTTGCACCTGCATCATCTGTAAAGTAAATTCCACCATCATTACCAAATACCATTCTAGTACTAGAATTATTAGCAAAAGCTGCTATGTGCTGATCTGAATGTACTTCCTGAAATCCAAAACCTCCATACCAGTGAGAAAACTGTGTCCAAGAAGAACCACCGTTATTAGATTTAAATAAATCGATACCACCAACAAAAATATTTTCATCATTTGCAGGATCTATATTTAATAATAAATTATAAAAAGATTGACCTCTGGTAAAATCTGTTTCTGTAATACCTGTATCTGCATCGTTTGGTAAAGACGCACTATTTACAGCAAGAAAAGAAGAAGTTGTTTTGATTATTACAACACTACCACCACTATCTAATTGAGCTAAAGCGTATACTTTAAATGCATTTGTAGCAGAAACTTCAATTTGAGTTCTATTACCAGCTGGTATTGCGTAAGATTGTGTAAAAGTTACACCATCTGCAGATGAAAAAATAATTCCTCCACCATCACCGTAAGTTTTACTTGAGGTAGTAGACACCCAAACTTTACCATCGGCACCAATTTCTATATCATTAGGGCAATGTTTATTACCACCAGCAGTTAAAGGTAAATCTAACTCTGTCCAAGTTGTACCATTATCAACAGATTTATATAATCCGTAAGTAAGCGCTCCTATATATGTTACAGAACTAGTAGCTCCGTAATTAGCATCAGAGACCGCTAAATAAATCTCAGAAACACCATTATTATCTTTTACTTTAACATCATTTATGTGTTGCTGCCCAGGAACCACAACTGCTGTAAAATTACCACTTGCAGGTGATAATGTAATATTAACAGTATCATTACTTAAAGCTGCCTCAATTAAATCTCCATATTCCTTAGAAATCATTACAGAAGGTATTGCTATTGTTGTATCGTCTCCACCCATTGGTATTGGACTTCCGGCAACATTGTTCATCATAATAACAGCAATTGCACCTGCATTTTCTGCATTTTTAACCTTGTCATCAAAATTACAATTACCTCTTCTTATTAAAGCAATTTTACCACTAACTTCACTTCCGTTTGTTAATGCATTACATCCTTCAGAAGGTGCAGCAGAACCATCGTCTACTAAAACAATATTAGAAGTTATATCTGTTGTTATTTCTGTACCAAAAGCAGTTGTTGGAAATGTAGCATAATCACCAGCTATACTTGATGGTGAATTAATAGTCATTTTTGAACCTGATTGAAAAAAGCTATCGCCAGAAGAGCCACCAAATATACTTACCCATGTTTCACCACCATCGGTAGTTTTCCAAAGTCCATCTCCACTCGCAGAACCTGTTGTATGACCAACATAAGATTCTCCTGTTCCTAAATACCAAATCATTGAATTATTTGGATCTACCGTAATACTACTTATTGCTAAGTTTTCTGGAATACCTACTCTTTCCCATACCGTATTTTCATCAGATATTTTTGTGTTTCTCCATAATCCACCACTAACACCACCAGCATAAACTGTTTCGTTAGTTGCGTCATTAGGATCAAACATTGCAGCTCTTACTCTACCACCAACATTATTTGGTCCTCTTTCTACCCATAAATCTTCATCGGTACCTGGAGTTTTACTTGCTAATCTTTTTGCATTTAGTTCTTTTTGAAGATTAAAAATATTTGTTGGATTTGTTTTACCTGTAGTAGGATCTATACTATTTAAATAATCTTGTTCGTTAAATTTGTTAGGTGGCAAACCTTGTGCAATTCTTTCTTTTTTATTTAAAGCCATTGCCTCATTAAAAGGATGATTTTCTAAAAACGTAGCATGTTGCTTTTTAATTTTTTCTATTTCTGATTCTTTAGTAACATTAAAGTACAGAAAACTTAAGCCTACAACAGCTATAAGTGTAAAGAGGATTTTTTTTGTCATAATTTACTGATTTGAATTTAATTAAGAGTTTCCAAATTTAACTAATAAAAATAATTTTAGATAATATTTCCTGTTAATTTTTTATGCATTTTTATTGCGTAACCGTCTGACATTCTAGAAACATAGCTACAAACTTGCATAATTCTATTGTAGAGATTATCTGTGTCTGTTTGATATTCTTGAGGTAATAAATTTAAAACCAGTTTGTCATAATTAGATTGATTTCCATCAAACTTATTATTTAAAGCAGCAACAAAAACATTTAACAAATCGGCAATTATTCTATAACCAGCTACTTCTTTTTCAATAACTTCTTTACTATTATAAATTTTAGCAATACTAATTTTTATGATATCGTTAATTTGTGCTTCGAACTTACATTTATCTAATAAAGACCTTTCGAAAGTTCCATTTAAAATAGCTTCTTCATTTGTTAAAAAGATTTCTATAGCTTCATCAATTAACGCACTAATAGCAATTGCACGCAAATAAGCAGTTCTGTCTTTGGTGTGTTTTAATGCGTAATATTTATCTCTATTTATTCCATGTATTAATTTAGACATGTATTCTAAAGCGTATTCCTCATCAATTAATCCTAAATTAATTCCGTCTTCAAAATCGATAATCGTATAACAAATATCGTCTGCAGCTTCTACTAAATAAGCTAAAGGGTGTCTGTAAAAAGAATTATTTTCTAACGATTTAGGCTTCATACCCAACTCTTCTACAACGTCTAAAAACTCTGTTTTTTCAGACTGAAAAAAACCATATTTTTTATCTACAATATGTTTGGTTGGTTTTTTAGGCAAGCTCTCTTTAGGATATTTTAAAAACGCACCTAATGTTGCATAACTTAAACGCAAACCTCCTGTAATACCTTCTCTAGATTCTGTAAGAATTTTAAATCCGTTTGCATTTCCTTCAAAATCAATTAAATCTTGATATTCTTTTGCCGATAATTGGTCTTTGTATTTTGCGCCATTTCCTGATTTAAAATACTCACCAATGGCTTTTTCTCCTGAATGTCCAAAAGGTGGATTTCCAATATCATGTGTTAATGAAGCTGCTGCTACAATAGCTCCAAAATCGTTAAAAGTGTAACCTAGATTAACCAAATTTGGATGACGTTCTAACAATACCTTACCTACTCTTCTCCCTAAAGTTCTTCCAACCACAGAAACCTCTAAACT
>CAJQQH010000164.1 GCA_905480405.1 uncultured Polaribacter sp.
ACTTTAAATATTTTAAATTTTACTTTCATAAATTAAAATATCAGCTTAAAACAGAAATTGTATTTGTAACTTTGTAATACAATGAATAAATATCTCGAAATAATAAAAAACTCCTATTCAGGTTACTGGAATTATATAAAACAATCTGTTTTAATGGAATTAAATTGGGAAAATTATTTCTACGGATTAATCATAATTTCTTTAGTAGTTTGGGGATTAGAAATGATTTTTCCTTGGCGAAAAAATCAATCTATTTTTAGAAAAGATTTTTGGCTAGATACTTTTTATATGTTCTTTAATTTCTTCTTATTAAACTTAATTGTGTTAATTGCCTTATCAAATTCGGCAGCTCAATTGTTTAATGATATTCTAAAAATAATCGGTTTATCAATCTCTAATTTTCAGCTTTTAGAAATTAACAAATTACCTTTTGCTTTAAGAATTTTTATCTTTTTTATTGTAATTGATTTTGTACAATGGTGGACGCATCGTTTGTTACATAAGTTCGAATTTCTATGGAATTTTCACAAAGTACACCACTCTGTAAAGCAAATGGGATTCGCTGCACACTTACGTTATCATTGGATGGAACCTGTTGTTTATAATTCTTTAAAATACATTCCTTTAGCTATTATTGGTGGATTTTCTGCACAAGATATTGCCTTTGTTCATTTTTTTAACATAACTATTGGGCATTTAAATCACGCAAATATCAATTGGGATTATGGTTGGTTAAAATATGTTTTAAACAACCCTAAAATGCATATTTGGCATCACTCTAAAGAATTACCAGAAGAAAGAAAATTTGGCGTAAACTTCGGAATCACATTAAGTATTTGGGATTATATTTTTAAAACAAACTACATCCCATATTCGGGTAGAGATATTGAACTTGGTTTTAAAGGTGATGAACAATTCCCTAAAAACTTTATACAACAAGAAATTTACCCATTGGGTAATAAAAAATAATTACTTATTTCTCCCTATTTCATCAGGATATAATCCAGGTAAATTATCACTCTGTACAAATTCTTTTGTTTCTATATTTAAACCTGTAACCTTACCTTTAAAAGCTGCACCAGTATCTACATTCCAAACATTTGCAATATTAATTGGTAAAGACTCGTTATAATTTGTTGTAGGTGTATGACCTATGTATATTTCTTTGTAATTCTGTAATCTTTTGGGATAAAACATAGAATCTTTTGGTAAATTTTTATCTAGGGCTAAAACCATTTCCCATAAAGATCTGTCTAAATAAAAGTATTCTTGATGTTTCTCTTTCTCTACACCATGTAAAGAAGTAAAACCTGCATGTAAAAACAATCTATTCTCTTCGTCTAGATGATATAGTGGTAGGTTTTCAAAAAAGACAAGATGTTGTTTTTTTTCTTCAGCAGAAAAACCATCATAACTTTCCATGGTTTCTTTACCTCCGTGTAAAAACCAAGAAGGGTTTACATCATTAGCGTCTTTTAACCAATTCTGGCACCAAACATCATGGTTTCCCTTGATAAAAATACAATCGATTTTTTGAGATAGCTCTATTAACAATTGAACAACTTGTGCAGATTCACTCCAACCATCTACATAATCTCCCATGAAAATAACTTTGTCTCCATCTTTTAGTTCTAATTTATTTAAAACTTGAGTTAAAGCTTTTAATCCTCCATGAATATCTCCAATTGCAAAAGTGCTCATTGTAATTTTATTTTTTGACAAAACTAAGTATTTCTCTTTAAAATAAAAGGATCTATATATTTATTTACACAAAAAAATTGAATTTTTAATTTCTAAACCTTAAAAGAAAAATTACTAAAAGTATTGACCAATTCCAAAAACAAAACCTCCTTTAGATTCCCCTAAACCATTAGAAACTCTAAAACCATAATCAATTCTAAAAGTAGCGTTGTAAATTTTTTTACTGATAAAACGCAAGCCAAAACCTGAATAAACATGAATATTATTGCTATTTGTAAAATCACTTAATTTTCCTCCTGGATTTCTCCAAGCACCAAAATCGGTAAATAAATTAGATTGAATAGACAACCAGCTTTTATCGTAAATTGTGTGTCTATATTCTGAGTTGTAAACAATACTACCTGTTCCTCTATCAACCAAAATTCCTACTCCACGTAAATTCACATTGTTATCTAAAGCAAAAGGCGCAAATGGTGTATTCTCATTAGCTGATAATCCAATTCTTAATCTGTTTGCCCAATTCCCTTTTTCTCCAAGTTTTTTATAGTAGAAAAAGTCGTTCCAGAAAATATGAAAACTATTTTGAAAATCGTTTTCTGTAATTACATATTGCGCATACAAAACACTTTTAAAACCTGTTATGTATTGATAATCATAATCTAAATTATCATACGAATACACCAATTTAAAAAGTGTCTTTTTTAAATTTAATATTTGCGGAATGGCAGGATCTGTATCACCAGATAAATATTGATATTTCTCTCTAAAAAAATTAACACCAAAATTAATTTGGTTTTTAAAATTGATTTGATGCAAACCTAAAACTTCGAAAGAAATATTATTATATAAATAATTTGCAGTTTTGTTACCAAAATAGAGAGGTTCTTCGCTTTTCCAGTTTTGATGATTAACGGCTAATCCCCATTTTTTAGAAAACAAGTGTGGTGCATTAAAACTTAAACCATAAGAATCAAAACCATTATTTTGATAAAAACCACCAAATGTGATGTTTCTTCCAGAAAAATTATAATCATACAGGCCCAATTTATATGAAAATTGCTGATTTGTTGTTGTCCAAAAATTTACTTCTGGTATTAAAGTAAAATTTTCTTCAACGGTAATAAAAACATTATAGAGGTTTTTATGTGAATAAAAAACTTGATAATAAGCATGACTAATTGCTGGTAATCGCTTAAGTTGAATAATATCTTTTTCTAAAGAAATAGAATCTAAAACATCATTTTGTTTTACGCTTAATATCTTTTTTAGAAAAGATATTTTTGTTTTTTTTGCGCCTTTAATCTTTACATCAAAAACTATTTTTTCTTGAGAAAAGATAGCAGATGAGAACCATAAAAATAGAAATAAAAATAACCAGTTTTTAAATTTCATTATTCAGCAACAAACGATTTTTGAATCACCAAATTTACCCAATTATCTTCACTTACTGCCATTAAAGTGAAATTGTAAGTTTCATCTAGAATTAAATCAATGGGAGTTGTAGTATTAATATTCAAAACTACATTGCTCGTATCATAAAACTGAAAATAATTATCAGTTGTATAAGTTCCCGAAATAAAATCGTCATCTTCGTCAGAAATTACTTGAAAATAAATATCGTTATCGGTTATATTAAAGTCAGACCAAGTAAATTTAGGTTCTAAGGTTTCAGATTGATCTACCTCTACCTCGTCTTCCCAAACAGTTGGGTTTGTTGCGTTTTTTAATCTTATAGGGTTCGATTTATGTAACTTCCCATCCGTTAAATATGTAACTATACACCAAGACTCTTCAGAATCCGTTCTGGATATTCTACTTAATTTATCGCCAAAAACTGTTGTTTCTGTTAAAATTTTTCTTCTATAATTAGAAAAATCGTTTTCATCAACATTTAAACTATCTGCTTCATAATATCTTACTTCCGAAGAGCCATCAATAGGATAATAAAAAATATAAGATAAGTCTAAATTACCATCTGCATTAGCTGCACAAGCTATTACATTATCAATTTCTCTATTAGAATTTGCTTCTATATATTCTTTTAAATTTCTTGGGGTTGTTATATCGTTATCTTCAGAACAAGAAAAAAGGAAAACTGAAAAAGTAATAAATAACAGAAAACGATGTAACCTCATAAATAAATTTTATATTTTAAATGTAATAATGGGTAGTGTAGAATGGTTTGATATATCTTCAGAAATACTTCCTGACAAAACATGAGACAATCCTTTTCTACCATGTGTAATTAATGTAATTAAATCTGCACCAACAACGTTAGAAAAATTTAATAAGCCTTCTTCTATAGATTTAGCACATACAAAGTTAACATTTATTAACCGATCTATATTGCCTTCTGCTTTCATTAAAAAATTATGCGCCAAAGCATCCATTTCTGGTGTTGTTTTAAATTTTTCGTTTGGTAAATTTACGTACAAAAGATGTTTTTTTGCATTTAAAAACGATAAAGTAGCTAACATTTTCTGATAAGCTTTTATAGAAGTTTCAGAAAAATCTGTTGCATAAACAATATCATTAAAATCTACATCTTTTAACTCACTCTTAATTACTAAAACGGGTGCTTTTGCAAATCTAATTACCTTTTCTGTGTTAGAACCCATCAAAAGTTCTTTTAGACCACTAACTCCATGAGATCCCATAATAATTAGGTCTGCATTAACTTCTTCTGCAATCGAATTTATTTCTTTAAAAACTTTAAAGTGTTTTATTAAAGGAACTACTTTAACACCTTCTAAATATTCTTTTTCTAAAAATTTTTTAAATCTTTTCTCAGCTAATTTTAAAAATATAATTACTTGTTCTTGTTTATAACCTATACTTTGAGTTAAGTTATCTTCTTGAAAATCTAACATATGTAATGCATAAATGGTTACATCTGTTTTTTTTGATAAAAGTGCTGCTGCTTTTAAAGCGTTTTCTGAGTGATTTGAAAAATCTATAGGTACAATTATTTTTTTCATGCTAAATATTTTAAAATTCTAACATCAAATTTAAATTCATTTAATATTTTAGAATAAGACATTTATCATGTTTAAAAAATAAATTATTGTTTATATAACCATCTAATAGTTTCTTCTGCTGGTTTATTTTGTGGTGTAAAACGGTTATTTTCTTTTCCTCCTACTCGATCGTGTCTGTGAAACCATTTCCAAATAAAACCACCAGCAAACCATTCTTCTTTCCAAAACTGATTATGTATCGCTTTTAAACCATTTACTTGAGCCTCTAAATTTACATTACCTTCTACTCTCGAAGCTTCCCATGGTTTTTTACCCGTAAAATCGATACTTCTATACCCAAATTCAGTAAATAAAATTGGTTTATTAAATTGCTTTTGAATTTTAATAATTTCATTTTTATGAGGTTTCCAACCTAACTCTAAATCGTCAATGGTTGGAGATTTTTTATCACTTAGCGGAAAATAAGCATCTATACCAATAAAATCTAATTTATCCCAAAAGGTTATACGTTTAAATTCGTCCCAATTTGCAGCGTATGTTAGTTTTCCCTTATAAACAGTTCTAATTTCTCTAATTAGTTTTTTCCAAAAATTGGGCCTCGCAATTACAAATTGCTCTAACTCTGTTCCAATACATAGCATTTCTGCATTTAACTCTTCTGCAGCTTTTGCATAGGTTAAAATATAATCTTTATAAGAAGTTTCTAAAAGCAACCAATTTTCTTCAGAATCTGGCTTTAAATGCCCTGTAAAACCTCCTCTTCTTAGCCATAAATGAGGTTTTACCATGATTTTTATACCTACTTTTTGAAATTCTTTTGCATATTGCAACAAGCCATTTTCTGTTTCACCAAACCATTCTCTGTTTGTATTAAACTCAATTTTAGGAGTTTCAATATCTCTAATAAAACTATAAGGCATCAAAGCAACATAATTGCCTTGTGCCTTAATAACAGGATTAATATGAGTTGAATCAATTTTATCTCTTGACGCAACAAAACTTAATCCGTTAACTTTTTTGTTTTGACTTTTACAAGAAAATTGAAAAAAAAGAAATAATAAAAAAAGAAATTTTGTAGTTTTCATAATTCCCTCTAAAATAATCCTTTTTACTAAAACAAAGCTCTTAAACCAATGTTAAAACTTTGCCCCAAACCAGTATCACTTCCTCTTACAAATTTACTATACAAAACTTCTAAATTTAAAGTGCTGTTTAATTGATATTTACCACCAAAACCTAACGATGTAAAATCTTGAGTAAAGTCTCCTAAACGTTGATAATGCTGTACAAAACCTAATAATGTTGATTTATCAGTTGGAAAATAACTCATAAAAACACCAGGAGCAAATACTACAGTTTTATTTGCAAAACTATCTTCATCTCCAAAATTATATTCTGTGTTTAATTCTGTAAATAATTGCCAATCTCCACTATCAAAAGTATAATCGTAGAAAAAACGATTTTGAAAAGTATATGCTGTTTGATCTAAAAAAACGCCATTAGCATCAGATTCTTCTGAACTCAAAGGAATATGAAATGCAGACTGAATAGAAAAATTACCTATACTTTCTATAGGTTGCCATTTAATTGCTGGCGCAAAAGAAGATAAACCGTTCCTAGAATTAACATCATTATTAAAACCAAAAACCGAAGTAGCATTTTCTCCATTAATTGCATTAGAACGATATTCTAACAACAGACCTACATTTATTCTATTATTATCTGTAATTCCTGTAAAAATATCTAGCGTAGATGTAAAATAAGTTTCTCTTGCTTTGTCAAATTTAACTCCGTTAAATTTTCCTTTCGTTTCTGTATATAAGTTGTTAAAAAACTTAACATCCCATTGTCCTTTATCTAATAATTTTGATGGTGTATAGGTTTGAATATTACTTTTCACCTTAGTATCTTCTTGCGCATTTGCAACTAAACTAAAGATTAAAACTGCTGTAAATACTACTCTAGAAAACTTACTTTTCATTTTGATTGATTTTAATTTTACTTTTTTAAACTACAACTTAAGTCTTTATAAATTTTAAATACTTACAATTTAAAAAACACCTTCTATTATTTATAATTAATCTAAATTATACTTTAATTTTAAGTTCTTAACTTTAACTTCGACTCAAATGCAAGAATTAACTAACTATGGAACATATTGTAATTATCGGAAATGGAATTTCTGGAGTAACTGCGGCAAGACATATCAGAAAAAATTCTGATATGAAAATAACAATCGTTTCTGCAGAAACAAAATATTTCTTTTCTAGAACTGCACTCATGTATATTTATATGGGACACATGAAATTTGAACACACACAACCTTATGAGAATTGGTTTTGGGATAAAAACCGAATCGAGCTAAAAGAAGGTTATGTTAACAAAATAGATACAGATAAAAAGATTTTAGATTTTAAAGACTCTTCTACTCTTTCTTATGATAAACTAATTATTGCTACCGGTTCTAAACCTAATAAATTTGGTTGGCCCGGGCAAGATTTAGATGGTGTTATGGGCATGTACCATAAACAAGATTTAGAAAATCTAGAAAAATTTGCACCTAACAAAGAAGCTTGTAAAAGAGCAGTAATTGTTGGTGGTGGTTTAATAGGAATTGAACTTGCAGAAATGTTAAGAAGTAGAAAGATTCCTGTTACTTTTTTAGTGCGTGAAGCTAGTTTCTGGAACGGAGTTTTACCTGCACAAGAATCGGAATTAATTAACAAGCACATTAAAGAACATCATATAGACTTGCGTTTAAGCACCAATTTAAAAGAAATTAAAGCGGATGAAAACGGAAAAGTAAAATCGATAATTATACAAGAAACTGGTGAAGAAATATTTTGTGATGTAGTTGGTTTAACTGCTGGCGTAACACCTAATATCGATTTTATTAAAGATTCTGGAATTGAATTAGGTCGTGGTGTTAAAGTAAACCGATATTTAGAAACAAATATTACTGATGTTTATGCAATTGGAGATTGTGCAGAACAGCACGAAGCAATTGGACAACGTAGAAATATTGAAGCTGTTTGGTATACAGGTAGAATGATGGGAGAAACACTTGCACAAACTATTTGTGGTAATAAAACGGCATACAAACCTGGACATTGGTTTAATTCTGCAAAATTTCTAGATATCGAATACCAAACTTATGGTTGGGTTTTTAGTGAACGAGGCAAACAAGAAAATGAAAGTTATTTTCAATGGCAACATCCAAAAGACAATAAATGTATTACAATCTCTTTTGATAAAAATACAAATAAGTTTTTAGGTATTAATACATTCGGAATTAGAATGCGTCATGAAATTTTTGATAAATGGTTAACAGAGAATAAATCTATAGAATTTGTTTTAGAGTATTTAGCAGATGCTAATTTTGATCCAGAATTTTACAAACTACATGAAACTGAAATTGTAGCTAAATTTAACCTAGAAAACAACACTAATATTCAAATTAAAAAGAAAAGCTGGAAACGAATTTTTAGCAAATCATAAGATATGAAAACAATAAAACAAACAGGGCTAATCGTTTTTCTTTTAGGATTAACCATTTTTATAGCCACAATATTTACTGGTTCTTTTAATTTAAAACAAGCCGAATTAGATTCTTTTGTATCTGAACAGAATTATAAAAGCACAATTATAAAAGATGAATTACAAAAAGCAATTGTAACTACAGAAAGTTTAAATATTTTCGAATTCTCTAGTAGAGTAATCAATGCATACCAAACCTCTAACAACCACTATGATGCTTTAATTGCAAAATTTGATGCGGAAAAAAACTGGGATGAAAAAGGAAAGCAATTCCAATATAAAATTTTTGGAAAACCTCATAGCTTAAGTTTTACACTGGCTAAAAAAGCTGGAAAAGGTTTTGCTGCGGATAACACAGGTTTAGCTTGGTTTTTAACCTTTGGATTAGGTATAATTGGTGCATTGATGTTTATAGTACCAGATGTTGTTTTACTAGGAAAGCCTGGGATAAAAAATGATGGCATTTTTTTAAGTGCAGTTACAAATCGTGGTTGGATTGGTTGGTTTACTTTTATATTTTTAGTTACCTTTTATATTCTACTCTATTTTTATCCAGATTTAATAGTAAATTGGGTGTATTTGGTAGACCCTATTAGTAAATCTATAAGCGGTAATGCTGCTAGTCAATGGTTTTTATATGGTTTCCTATATTGTGTGGTTATGACTGTCATGGCAGTTAGAATGTATATAAAATATCGTCATAATAAATACCAAATATTAAGAACAACTTCTGTTTTATTCTTTCAAATTGTATTTGCTTTTTTAATTCCAGAAATTTTAGTTCGTTTCGAAAAACCTTGGTATGATTTTAAAAACGCTTTCCCTTTAGATTATGATTTTTTCTTTAGATGGAACTTAGATGAGTTACTTTCTAGTGGCGGATTTGGTTTATTCATTCTAGTTTGGGGAGTCGTTTTAACAATTGTAGTTGTACCTGTAATGGTGTATTTCTTTGGTAAAAGATGGTATTGTTCTTGGGTTTGTGGTTGTGGTGGCTTAGCCGAAACATTAGGAGATCCTTATAGGCAAAATTCGAGTAAAACACTACTTTCCTGGAGAGCAGAACGTATTATAATTCACTCAGTTTTAATTTTTGTTTTGGTGATGACTGGTTTTGCTTTGTACACTTTCTTTTCTGGTGCAGACCAAGTAATTGGTATTAAGACACAAACCATACAAGATATTTACGGCTTTTTAATCGGTTCTATATTTGCAGGTGTAATTGGTACTGGCTTTTATCCTATTTTTGGAAACCGTGTTTGGTGCAGATTTGGTTGTCCTTTGGCTGCTTATTTAGGATTTGTTCAACGCTTTAAATCGAGGTTTAGAATTACAACAAATGGTGGTCAATGTATTTCTTGCGGTAACTGTTCTACATACTGCGAACAAGGAATTGATGTTAGAGCATACGCACAAAAAGGAGAAAACATTGTTCGTTCTAGTTGTGTTGGTTGCGGTGTCTGTTCTGCTGTTTGCCCAAGAGGAGTTTTAAAATTAGAAAACGGACCAGAAGAAGGTAGAATAAACCCAACAGAAATCTTATTAGGAAACGATGTTGATTTAATGGAATTAGTTAACAAAAAATAATGCTTAAAAAACACCTACTCATATTTTCTTTGTTAATTAATTTGATCGTTTATTCACAAAAAACATATCAAAAAACATTTTATAAAAATGGTAATTTAAAAGAAGAAGGTTGGATTATAAATAATAAAAAAGTTGATTATTGGAAATTCTATTTCAAAAATGGAAACCTAAAAAAAGAAGGTAGATTTATAGATAATTTAGAAACTAAATATTGGTACTTTTACGGCAAGAATACTGCTATTGAAAAAGAAGGTCATTTTAAAGGAGGAAAACAGAATAATTGGTGGTTATTTTATGATAAAGATGGTTTTGTCAATCATAAATGTCAGTTAAAAAATAATCAAAAAAATGGTTACTGTTTATTATATCAAAAGAACAAATTGGTAAAAGCATCCAAATTTAAAAAAGGGAAGAAAATTAAAGAGTGGAACGATTTTTCTTCTTTTAAACAAGAGAACAATCTAAATGATTTAAGGTAAATGAAGCCTCTAATAAAAGTAATTATTCCTGCTTATAATGAGCAAGATTCTATAGCACATGTTATTAACGACATTCCTAAAAATGTAGATGAAGTTATTGTTATAAGTAACAACTCTACAGATAATACTGAAGAAAATGCTAGAAATGCAGGTGCTACAGTTTTAAAAGAAAGCAAAAAAGGATATGGTTTTGCTTGTTTAAAAGGGATGGATTACATTTCTAAACAAGAAATAAAACCAGAAATAATCGTTTTTTTAGATGGTGATTATTCAGATTACCCAGAACAATTAACAGAACTTGTTGCTCCTATAATTAACAATAATATCGATTTTGTTATTGGTTCTCGTGTTAAAGAGTTACGAGAAGATGGCTCTATGACACCACAGCAAGTTTTTGGTAATTGGTTAGCAACCTTTTTAATGAAGCTTTTTTTCAATGCAAAATTTACTGACTTAGGCCCTTTTAGAGCTATAAAATATGATAAGTTATTAGCTTTAAAAATGCAAGACAAAACGTATGGTTGGACAGTTGAAATGCAATTAAAAGCACTAAAACAAAAACTTACTTATTTAGAAATTCCTATGAAATATAGAAATAGAATTGGAGTTTCTAAAGTTTCGGGTACATTAAAAGGAACTATCTTTGCAGGAATTAAAATTCTAAGTTGGATTTTTAAATACAGTTTTAAATAATGATATTAGAATACATCATAATTGCAGTTTATACAATTTGTCTTTTGCTTATTTTTATGTACGCATTGGCACAATTAAACTTGCTTATTAATTACTTAAAACATAGAAATAAAGAAGACAACTCACCTAAGTTCAATTTTAAAAACTCAGAAGAAATCCCTTATGTAACTATACAATTACCTGTTTATAACGAATTGTATGTGATGGAACGTTTGCTTAACAACATAGCAAAAATAGAATATCCTTTAGATAAATTAGAAATACAAGTTTTAGATGATTCTACAGATGAATCTATAGAAGTAACTGCAAGTTTAGTTAAAAGTATACAAAAAGAAGGAATAGACATTCAACATATAAGGAGAACTAATAGACAAGGCTTTAAAGCGGGTGCTCTAAAAGAAGGTTTAACAACTGCAAAAGGTGAGTTTATCGCCATTTTTGATGCAGATTTTCTACCGCAAAAAGATTGGCTTTATAAAACAATTCCTTATTTTAAAAACTTAGAAATTGGTGTTGTACAAACTAGATGGGGTCACATAAATAGAAATTACTCTACACTTACAAGAATACAAGCTTTTATGCTAGACGCTCATTTTACTTTAGAACAAGTTGGTAGAAATAGTAAAGGTCATTTTATAAACTTTAATGGTACTGCTGGTGTATGGCGAAAAGAATGTATTTATGATGCTGGAAATTGGGAAGGAGATACACTTACAGAAGATATTGATTTAAGTTACAGAGCGCAACTAAAAAACTGGAAGTTTAAATATTTAGAAAAGGTAGAAACACCTGCAGAATTACCTGTAGTTATTAGTGCTGCTAGGTCTCAACAATTTAGGTGGAACAAAGGTGGCGCAGAGAATTTTCAGAAAATGACAAAACGTATTATTACAAATAAAAACGTTTCGTTTAAAACTAAAATTCATGGTTTATTACACTTGTTAAACAGCTCTATGTTTACTTGTATTTTTTTAGTTGCTGTATTAAGTATTCCAATGTTATACATTAAAAATGAATTCGCACATTTAAAATATTACTTTTATGTAATGAGCTTTTTTGTAATTAGCTCTCTAATCTTTTTCGTTTGTTATTGGCATATGTATAAAAACACTTATGGCGGCGGATTTAAAAAATTTATAAAATATATAGGAGCATTTCTTACCTTTTTCTCAGTTGCAATGGGTTTTTCTTTACACAATACAATTGCAGTTTTAGAAGGTCATTTTGGTAAAAAAAGTGAATTTGTAAGAACACCTAAATTTAATATCAATACTATTAAAGATAGTTGGAAAACGAATAAATATATCAAGAAAAAACCTTCTATTCATGTAATCTTAGAAGGTTTGCTAGCTATCTATTTTGTATTTGGAATGTATAGTGCGTTTGTTGTTGGAGATCAAGGTGGTGATTTTGGATTATTTCCGTTTCATTTAATGCTTTTTATTGGGTTTTCTTACGTGTTTTTTAAATCAATATTTTCTAAAGCATAATGTCCTTTTTCTTAAAATATAAAGACGCTCTATTAATATTTATTAGCATTATTTTTTACTTTCTATTCGCTTACTTTTTAGAAAGAACAGAATTCTACTATTTAATATTTCTTTGGTTTTCTTTATTTGGTGCTTTTTATTTATTAATAAATAGTAAGACAATCTCATTCTCTACTTTAGTAGGAATTTCTGTTGTTTTTAGGTTAATTTTTCTTTTTGCAATCCCAAACTTGTCACAAGATTTTTATCGATTTATTTGGGATGGACGAATGATCTTGGAAGGTCTCAACCCATATTTATCCTTACCAGAAACTTATATTCAACAAGGATTAAACCCTGTAGCACAAGCATTAGAATTGTATACAGGAATGGGAGAAATGAATGGAAGTCATTTTACAAATTACCCACCTATAAACCAGTTCTGTTTTTTAATTGCAGCTATATTTTCTAGTAAAAGTATTTTTGGAGCTGTTATCGTTTTTAAATTTATTCTAATACTCGCAGATATTGGAATTTTATATTTTGGAAAAAAAATATTAGAAAAATTACAACTACCCTTAAAAAACATTTTTTGGTATTTATTAAATCCTTTTATCATTATAGAAATGACAGGGAATTTACATTTTGAACCTGTAATGTTATTTTTCTTAATTTGGGGAATCTACAAACTACATCAACAAAAATGGATTATCGCAGCAATTTTAATTGCATGTTCTGTTTCTGTAAAATTAATTCCACTATTGTTTTTACCATTGTTTTTTCAATGGTTTGTAAAAAACAACAAAACCTTTTTTCTTGGTTTTAAAAAACTTATTGCTTTTTACACAATTGTTTTAGGAACCATTATTCTTTTATTTATTCCTTTTTACTCCTCAGAATTAATCGCTAATTATTCAAATTCTGTTGGTTTGTGGTTTCGAAATTTTGAATTTAACGCAAGTTTTTATTATGTTTTTAGAGAAATTGGATATCTCTTTAGAGGTTATAATGAAATTGCTATTATCGGAAAAATAACACCTATTATAACTATTCTTTTTCTTATTATTATCACTTTATTTAGAAAGAACAAAACAGAAATTCAACTGATAACTGCATTCTTATTTGGCTTATGTTTTTATTATTTTACAGCTACCACCGTACATCCTTGGTACTTGGCAACACCAATTATTTTATCTGTTTTTACAAAATATAAATTTCCGATAGTTTGGAGTTTAGTAATTATTTTAAGCTACCAAGCTTACTCTAATTTTCCTTGGAAAGAGAATTTATGGTTTGTTTTTATTGAATATTTTATCGTGTATTGCTTTTTAATTTATGAAATAAAAAGAGTAAACTTTAAAAAGCTGATAATTTAATAATTCATTAAAATTGAACTGAGTATATTTTTATATCTTAGTGCCTAATTTTGTTTACATGAAGAAGCTTACGATAAAAGATATTGCAAAAGAATTTAATGTTTCTATTTCTACTGTTTCTAAAGCACTGAACGACAGCTATGAAATTAGTCAAGCAACCAAAGATAAAATCCAAAAGTATGCGAAAGAGAACAACTACAAACCTAACTTTAACGCATTAAGTTTAAAAAACAGGAGCACTAAAACTATTGGAATTATTATTCCAACAATGTTAAAATATTTTTTCGCACAAGTTTTTAAAGGAATTGAAAAAACAGCTTTAGAAAGAGGTTATAAAGTTATTACTTGTATATCAAATGAATCTTATACTAAAGAAGTAGAAATTATAGAAATGCTTTCTAATGGTAGTATCGATGGTTTTATTGTTTCGTTAGCAAAAGAAACAGAATTAAAAGAAGATTATAAACACCTACAAGAAGCTATAGATAATGATACGCCAATCGTAATGTTTGATCGAGTTGCACAAACACTAAACTGCGACAAGATCATTACTGATGATTTTAATGGAGCTCAAAATACTGTAGAATTCCTATATAAAAGCGGTCATAAAAATATTGCTTTTGTTTCTACCATGAGTGACTTCCATATTGGAAAGCAACGTTTTTTAGGTTATAAAAAAGGGCTAGAAAATGTTGGATTGACTTACAATGAAAATTTAGTAATTAATATTTTTGATAGAGATTACAAAAAATATGAATCTATTTTAACTCCTTTTTTACAAAAAAACAAAATAGATAGTATTATAACAACTGGTGAATCCGCCGCTGTTGCCGCCATGAAAGCAGGTTTAAAAACAGGTCTTAATATTCCTAGAGATTTATCTGTAATTGCATTTTCTAACGGAATTTTAGCAAGGCATTCTAGCCCGAAGATGACAACTATTAGTCAGCATGGAGAACAAATGGGCGAAGCTGCTGCTCAAATTCTGATAGATAAATTAGAGAAAAAACACACTGAAACGATTACCAAAGTAATTACTACAGATTTAGTAATTAGAGATTCTACTAGATAATAATGATTGATTTTTCTAAAGTAAAGTTAGTAGTTTCTGACATGGATGGAACGCTGCTAAACTCAAAAAACGAAGTTAGCCAACAATTTTTCGATCTTTTTAAAGAACTTCAAAAACACAATGTCCTTTTTTGTGCTGCTAGTGGCAGACAACATAATAGTATTGTTGAAAAACTTGCCTCAATAAAAGATGATATTTATGTAATTGCAGAAAATGGAGCAATTTCTAAAAAAGGTGAAAACATTCTATTACTAAATTCTTTAGAATCAGAAAAAATTATAAAAATTATTCCACTTCTAAGAAATATAAAACGTGCAAATATGGTTTTGTGTTCGCAAAACTCTGCATTTATAGAAAGTACCGATCAGCATTTTATCGATTTATTTCAAGAATATTATCACAGTTTTGAGGTGGTTGATGATTTAATGAAAATTGCAAAAACAATTCCTGTTTTAAAAATAGCTATTTATCATTTTGATTCTTCTGAGAAGTTTATCTACCCAGAAATTGAGCATTTAAAAAACGATTATTTATTAAAAATTTCTGGACAAAATTGGTTAGATATTTCTGATGAAAAAGCAAATAAAGGATATGCTTTAAGAGAAGTTCAAAAACTTTTAAATGTGACAAAAGAAGAAACGATGGTTTTTGGCGATTACCATAATGACATAGAAATGATGCAAGAAGCTGACTTTAGTTTTGCTATGAAAAATGCACACAAAGACATCAAAGAACTTGCAAACTATGCCACAGAAAGTAATAATGATTTTGGAGTAGAAAAGGTTTTAAAAAAATTGATTGAGGCTAAAAATTAAACTCCAAAAGCAGAAATAACGAGTTCTCTTGAGCCTCCAAAATTTCTATGTTCACATAAATAAATTCCTTGCCAAATCCCTAAATTTAACTTGCCTTTTGTAATCGGAATTTCTATAGAACTTCCTAATAGAGAAGACTTAATGTGTGCTGGCATATCATCACTACCTTCATAAGTATGTTTATAATATGGTGCATTTTCAGGAATCATTTTATTTAGATGACTTTCAAAATCTTCCCTAACGGTAGCATCTGCATTTTCATTTATGGTTAAGCTTGCAGAGGTATGTTTTATAAACACCTTTAACAAACCTTTTGAAATTCCTTTATATTCAGGAAACTCACTTTTTATCGTTTCTGTAATTAAATGAAAACCTCTTGAATACGGTTTTAAACGAATTTCTTTTTGTTCAAAAATCATAAACCATCATCATAAGAAACCGTACTTTGTCTTTCTCTATTTACATGTAATTTAGTTACATCTGGTCTCGAATAATGACCAACACAATCAAAGTTTTGACGCTCTTCTAAAACTCTATTAAAATCTAAGGTTTCTATAATTAAACCTTCTTTATGCAACACGGGTTCTACTAACCATTCTCCATTTGGAGAAGCAATACAAGAACCTCCGTTTGCTAAAACATCAGGTGCATCCTTTATAATTTTATCA
>CAJQQH010000165.1 GCA_905480405.1 uncultured Polaribacter sp.
AAATAAAAAATAAGCTCTTTCTAATTGCGAATCAGACTTTAAAGAAAAAGCAACTTCTGTGTTATCAAAAAGTTTCATACTATATCGTTTTAGTAGAAACAAATATAGTATTTGAATAGTAATAATTGAATATTTTCTATTTAAATTGCACGCTTAATATTTTTATTGATGAAGACCATACAAGCAGTTACATATCCTGTTCATTTTCATGAAGAAAGCTACAAAGAGCTTTCTAATTTAATTGAAGAAAAAAACTATTCAAAACTTTTTATTTTAGTAGATGAAAATACTTTTGAAAATTGTTATCCAAAATTTATTCCTAATTTAGAAACTGATAAAACTATTGAAGTTATAGAAATTGAATCTGGTGAGATTAATAAAAATTTAGATACCTGTATTGGTGTATGGAATGCTATTACTGAATTAGGTGGAGATAGAAAAAGTTTATTAATAACTTTAGGAGGTGGTGTTATTACAGATTTAGGTGGTTTTGTAGCTTCATGTTTTAAGAGAGGAATCGACTTTGTAAACATACCAACTACATTATTATCTATGGTAGACGCTTCTGTTGGTGGAAAAACCGGTGTAGATTTAGGAGTATTAAAAAACCAAATTGGTTTGTTTGCAAACCCAGAAATGGTAATTGTAGATACTGATTATTTAACTACAGTTACAGAAAGAGAAATTAAATCTGGAACAGCAGAAATAATTAAATATGGTTTAACTTATGATGTTAAATTATTTAATGAAATAAAAGATAATAAAAACTTAAATATCAATGATTTAATTTTTAGATCTGTTGAGATAAAAAACGAAGTAGTTTTACAAGATCCTAAAGAACAAAATTTGCGTAAAATTTTAAATTTTGGCCATACTTTAGGTCATGCAATTGAGTCTTTTTATTTAGAATCTGAAGACAAAGAAAACCTAACTCATGGTGAAGCTATTGCAATTGGTATGGTTTGCGAATCTTATATGTCTTATAAATTATTAAATTTTCCTAAAGAGAAAGTTAATGATGTTAAAGCTGTTGTTTTATCAACTTATAATAGAACAAATCTTATAAAAGAAGATTTTTCTACTATAATGGAGTTACTAAAACATGATAAGAAAAATGTTAACGGGCAAGTTAATTTTGTACTACTAAACGATTACGAAGATTTTAAAATTGATTGTAAAGTACAAGAAGAACTAATTATTGAAAGTATGGAGTATTATAATTTATAGATCTTTATAAATATAAAAAAACCTATTATTTAAAAAATAATAGGTTTTTTTATATTTTATTAGAAAAACTAATTCCTCTAAATCTTTTTAACTTTTACTGCATTCATTCCACGCATTCCTCTTTCAAGTTCAAATGAAACTTTATCGTTTTCGGCAATTTCATCAATTAAACCACTAACGTGCGTAAAATATTTTTCACCATTTTCATGGTCAATAATAAATCCAAAACCTTTAGAAGAATCGAAAAAGTTTACTTTCCCTTTTCTTACTGGGTCTTCCTCTGGTAAATCTTCTTTCTTAGTAACAGAAATTTGAATATCTTCTAGTTCATATTCCACTTTTAACTCTGGATCTGGTGGAGTATCTGTTAAGTTTCCATTATGATCTACATATGCAAATTGTATTCCTGCAGAACCGTTTTCTTCTTTCTCCGCCTTTCTAGCCTCCATTTTCTTCTGCTTGTCTTGGCGTTTTTTTAAACGTTTCTTTTCTTTTTCACTTTTACTAAATGTTTGTTGCGATTTTGCCATTAATATATAATACTGTTTTTAAATTAATATTTCTGAAAAGATAAAATACTATTCTGGAAATTCAAAATCAAATTAAAGATGACTTGTGTAATAAATGGAGTGTATTCTGTCTTAATGCTACAAAGATAGTATTATTAAAGAAATATTCAAAACTATAATATAATAGATGTTAAAAAAACATTATTTTACAAGTAAAACTTACTTTATTAATAGTAATACTATTATATTTGCAATTTAAAGTTAGTTTCATGAAAAATTTATTATCAGTTTTAAAAATATCAGTTTCGGAGAAGGTCTTTATTAAAGACCCAGAAACTTCAGATTTAGGTAAAAGAATTATTGAAAACAGTATTATTTTAATTAATGATATTGGTTTTGAAGGTTTTACATTTAAAAAACTAGGAAAAATGATTGGTTCAAACGAAAGTTCTGTATATAGATATTTTGAAAGTAAACATAAACTACTTTTATATTTATCTTCTTGGTATTGGGCTTGGTTAGAATATCAACTGGTTATAGAAACTTTTAGCATTAAAAATAATAATGACAAACTAGAAAAAGCAGTAACAATTGTAACAAGAACAGTTGAAGAGGATTCTAACTTTTCTCATATTAATGAAAAGTTATTGTATAAGATAATTGTAAATGAAAGTTCAAAATCATTTCTTACAAAAGAAGTAGATAAAGAAAATAAAGAGGGTTATTTTGAAATCTATAAACGTTTAATTTCAAGATTAGAAGAAATGATTCTCGACGTAAAACCTGATTATAAATTTGGACTTAGTTTAGCAAGTACAATTTTAGAGGGAGGTTTACATCAACATTTTTTAGGAGAACACTTTCCGTCAATAACTAATTGCAAATCTTCAGAAACTCCAACATTTTTTTTTAATCATTTAGTTAAAACATCTTTAAAATAATGGAAAACATTTCACAATTATCTCCATGGCAACGTTTAATTGGTTTATTAAATCTAGAAAAGAGAGATATTTTTCAGATTTTATATTATGCCATATTTGATGGTGTAGTCGCTTTATCTTTACCTCTTGGAATTCAAGCTATAATTAACTTAATACAAGGTGCACAAATATCTACTTCTTGGGTTGTTTTAGTGATTATTGTAACTATTGGAGTTGTATTTTCTGGAGCTTTACAATTAATGCAATTAAGAATTATAGAAACTATTCAGCAAAGAATATTTACCAGAGCTTCTTTTGAATTGAGTTATCGTTTTCCTAAAATTAAAATGTCAGAATTGCGAAACTATTATCCACCTGAATTAGCAAATCGTTTTTTTGACACATTAACAATTCAAAAAGGATTATCAAAAATTTTGATTGATGTGCCAACTGCATTGTTACAAATTATTTTTGCTTTAGTATTATTAGCTTTTTACCATCCTTTCTTTATAGTTTTTGGAGTTTTACTTCTACTTTTAATTTATATAGTTTTTAAGTTTACAGCTAAAAGAGGACTGCAAACTAGTTTAGAGGAATCAAAAATAAAATATAAAGTTGCCCATTGGATTCAAGAAGTAGCAAGAACTGTTATTAGTTTTAAACTGTCTGGTAAAACCAATTTGGCAATATCTAAAAATGATGATCTAGTTAAAAAATATTTAGAAGCAAGAGAAAATCATTTTAAAGTATTAATGCTACAATTTATTCAAATGATTGGTTTTAAGGTGATTGTTACAGCGAGCTTGTTGTTAATTGGTGGTGCATTAGTCTTAAATCAAGAAATGAATATTGGTCAATTTGTTGCGGCAGAAATTATAATTCTTTTGGTAATTGCTTCTGTAGAAAAATTAATTATTGGTTTAGAATCTTTTTATGATGTTCTAACATCAATAGAAAAATTAGGGCAAATTGTTGATAAAGAGTTAGAATCTCAAGAAGGAAATAAACCTATTTTTAAAGATGGATTAACTGTAGAATTAGAAGACGTTTTTTATGGTGTTGAGAATAGAGAAAAACTTATAATAAAAAAACTCTCATTAATTCTAAACACAAGTAGTAGAATTTTAATACAAGGAGAAAGTGGTGCTGGTAAATCTAGTTTATTGCGTTTAATTTCTGGTGTTATAGAACCTATATCTGGACATATTTATGTAAATAATTTATCCCTAAAGAGCCTTCAATTAAATCATTATCGCTCTCAGCTTGGTCTCTCTATGTCTGAAGAAACTCCTTTTGAAGGAAGTATTAAGGATAATTTAGTTTTCGGAAATAAAGATATTAAGGAAGAATTAATATTTGAGATATTAAACGTTGTTGGTCTTACTTCATTTTTAAAAGAACAACCAAATGGATTAGAAACTATCATAAAACCAGAAGGGAAACAAATGTCTTATACAATTGCTAAGAAAATAATTTTAGCTAGAGCAATTATTAAGCAACCTAAAGTTATGATCTTAGAAGATCCTTTAGATCAATTTAATTTAGACGAAACTGTTAAAATTATTGACTATTTAACTCACATAGAAAGACCTTGGTCTTTAATTGTAGTAAGTAGTAAGAAAAGTTGGAAAACAAAATGTAAACAAATAATTACCCTAGAAAAAGGAGAAATTATATCTAAAAATTAAAAGTCGATGTTAAACATTTCTAATAATAAACTACATAAAAAGATAGATTTAAGGGCTTTTAAATCTGGGCATCATATTTTTGGTAAAGAATATTATAAAGCTTTTAATAAGTTTTTAATATCCGCAGCAATTATAGGCATAATTGCTTTGTTTCTGCCCTGGACGCAAAATATCTCTGGTAAAGGTATAGTAACTACATTAACCCCAGAACAAAGACCACAATCAATTCAATCTCAAATACCTGGTAGAATAGAGCAATGGTTTGTAAAAGAAGGTGATTATGTAAAAAAAGGTGACACTATTCTCAGAATTTCTGAAGTTAAAAGTGATTATTTTGATAGTAAACTAGTGGAAAGAACTAATGAACAAATTAATGCAAAGTCATCTTCTGTAAATTCTTACAACCTAAAGATTAAAGCTTTAAATAGGCAAATTATTGCTTTAAAAGAAGAACAAAAATTAAAACTAGAACAAACAAAAAATAAATTATTACAATCTAGTTTAAAGGTAAAAAGTGATAGCATTAATTTTGAAGCTTCAAAAATTAATTTAAAAATTGCTAAGAAACAATTTATAAGAATTAAAACTTTACAAGAAGAGGGTTTAAAAGCGGTAAAAGATGTCGAAGAAAAACGATTAAAACTTCAAGAGACTGAGGTTAAATTAATATCATCAGAAAATAAATTATTAACTTCTAAAAATGAATTAATTAATTCTAAAGTTGAAATATCTAGAATTAAACAAAGCTATACCGATAAAATCTCCAAGGCAGAAAGCAATATGTTTACAGCCCTTTCAAGTAAATATGATGTAGAAGCTCAAGTATCTAAATTAGAAAACAGTAATAGTAATTATAAAATTAGAAATAAACTTTTATACATTACTGCTCCTCAAAATGGTTATATAAATAAAGCAATTAAAGGAGGTATTGGCGGCACTTTTAAAGAAGGTGAAGATTTAGTTGGCATTATGCCTGCAAAATATGATTTGGCTGTTGAAACATTTGTTAGACCTATTGATTTACCACTATTACATATCAATGAAAAAGTTCGAGTACAGTTTGATGGATGGCCAGCAATTGTTTTCTCTGGATGGCCAAATGTGTCTTATGGTACTTATGGAGCTAAAGTGGTTGCAATTGAGAGCTTTATAAGTGATAATGGAAAATATAGGGTTTTATTAGCTCCTGATAAAACAGATCATAAATGGCCAGAAGCAATTAGAGTTGGTTCTGGAGCTAAAACAATTGCACTTTTAGAAGATGTGCCTATTTGGTTTGAATTATGGAGACAAATAAACAGCTTCCCTCCTAACTATTATCAACCAAAAGAAATGAAAGTTACAAAATCTGATTTGAAAAAGAAATAAAAATGACTTAATTTAAGATAACTAGAGATGAAAAAATATATTTTAATCTTATTTTTATTAATATTTAACAACCTTTCTTCACAAGAAAAAATTACTTCTGTAATGACACTTTCGGAGTTTTTAGGTTATGTAAAAGCTTATCATCCAACTGTAAAGCAGGCAAGCCTTACTATAAATAATAGTGAAGCTAAATTGCTAAAAGCAAGGGGAGCTTTTGATCCAAAAATTGAAATTGATTTTGACAAAAAACAGTTTAAAGAAAAAGAATATTATAATAAGTTAAATGCAGCGTTTAAAATACCCACTTATTATGGGTTAGAATTTAAAGCAAATTTTGAAAACAATGATGGTTTATTCTTAAACCCTGAAAAAAACACACCAACTGATGGTTTATATGCTGCAGGTTTATCTGCATCATTATTAAAAGGATTGCTTATAAATAATAGAATATCATCATTAAAACAAGCTAAACTTTATATTAATCAAGCAAAAGAGGATCAGCAGATAATTGTAAATAAAATTTTATTTAACGCGTCTATAACTTACTTTAATTGGTTAAAAGCATTTAATGAAAAACATGTTTATAATTCGTTTTTAGAAAATGCTGTTATCCGTTTTAAAGCTACCAAAAAAGCTTTTTTAGAGGGTGAAAAACCTTCTATAGATACTTTGGAAGCAGGAATTAATTTAAAAAACAGAAAACTTAATTTAGAAAAGTCCCATATTAAATTAGTAAAAGCATCATTAGAATTATCTAATTTTTTATGGTTAAATGAAAATACACCTGTAGAGTTACAAGACAATATTATACCAGATATAAAAACGATAAGTAATGTTGATAATACGTTTAATATCGCCTTATTTAACAAAACTAATTTCGATATAAATAATCATCCTAAAATTAAATCTTTGGGATTTAAAATAAAGAGTTTAAATATTGATAAAGACTTAAAATTGAATAATTTATTACCTCAATTAAATGTTCAATATAATTTTTTGACTCAAACACCAGAACAAGTAAACTCTTTAAATATTAATAATTATAAAGTAGGAGTAAATTTTAAATTGCCACTATTTTTAAGAAAAGAAAGAGGAGATTACAAGCTTTCTAAATTAAAATTACAGAATGCTAAATATGAAAACGAAGTAATTAAATTATCTATTAAAAATAAGGTTTACGCTTTACAACAAGAGTTAAACTCTCTTACTACACAAAGTAATTATATTTCTGATATTGTAAAAGATTACAACATACTTTTAAAAGGTGAAGAGCGTAAATTTTTCCTTGGAGAAAGTTCTTTGTTTTTAGTAAATTATCGAGAAGCCAAATTAATTGAAACTAAGTTAAAAGCTATTGATTTAGAAAATAATTTCTTTAAAGCAAAAGCAAATTTATTTAAGACTGCAGTGATTACTATTACAAATTAAGAATAATTTATTCAGAATTTTATTATATATATTAAAGGGTAATTATAAAAAATAAACCTTTTTTTGTTCCATTAAATATAATTTATATAAATTAGATTATTAAACAATCTTACTCCCCCAAAAATGATTAAAAGGTTTTTACTCTTTATATTTATTTGTTTTTTATTTTCTAAAACTATCAATAGCCAACATTCTATTGCAAGACAATGGAATGAACACCTTTTAGAAGCAATAAGAAAAGATTTTGCAAGACCAACTGTGCATGCAAGAAATCTATTTCATTCCTCTTTATTAATGTATGATGCTTGGGCTATTTTTGATGAAACTGCTCAACCTATATTTTTAGGTAATACTCTTGGTAATTTTACAACAAACTACTCTCCTATTTCTATACCTACAAACAAAGAAGAAGCTACTAAAGAAATATTAAGTTATGCTATATTTAGATTATTAAATCATCGATTTAAGAACTCACCAAATGCTACCGCAACTATAGAAAAATTAGAAACGTTTTTTTCTTCTTTAGGATATGATAAAGATTTTACTTCTTTAGATTATAGTTCTGATTCTTATGCTGCTTTAGGAAATTATATGGCTAATAAAATGATTGAATTCGGCCTGCAAGATGGAGCAAATGAAAGTAATCAATATAATAATAAATATTATCATCCTGCAAATGATCCTTTAATATTAGACTTATACGAAGATAATGGCAACATAGATCCAAATAAATGGCAGCCACTTGCATTTGATGTTTTTATTGATCAATCAGGTAATCCTTTTCCTTCTGATACTCCAGATTTTTTAAGTCCGGAATGGGGAGAAGTTATTCCTTTTGCTTTAGAAGAAAACGACTTAGAAATTTTAAATAATGGATTTGATTCATATGTTTATAATAACCCTGGTGCTCCTGTTTATATAGAGGAATCAAATGAAAACGGAATTGAAGATCCTTATAAATGGAATTTTGCATTGGTTATATCTTGGTCTGCTCAATTAGACCCAACAGATAATATTTCTATAAATATTTCTCCAAATAGTATAGGAAATACAGATTTAAACGATTTTCCATCAACTTTTAAAGAATACCAAGATTTTTACAATTTCACGGATGGTGGAGATTCTGGAAAAGGACACACTATAAACCCTATAACCTCAAATCCGTATGAAGATAATATTGTAAAAAGGGCAGATTATTCTAGAGTTTTAGCTGAGTTTTGGGCAGACGGTCCTAATTCTGAAACACCACCTGGTCATTGGTTTACAATTTTAAATTATGTTAGCGATCATCCTCTTTCTAATAAAACATTTGGTACAGCATCTACAGAATTAACAGCATTAGAATGGGATGTAAAAAGTTATTTAGTTTTGGCTGGTGCAATGCATGATGCTGCAATAAATACTTGGGGAATAAAAGGTTATTATGATTATATAAGACCAATTTCTGCGATTAGATACATGGCTTCTAAAGGACAAAGTACAGATGCAAATTTACCAAGTTATAATGTTCATGGTTTGCCTTTAATAGATAATTTAATAGAAATTATTGAAAATGGAGACGCTTTAGCTGGAAACGATAATGAGTTTGTAGGAAAAATAAAAGTAAAATCTTGGAAAGGTCCTGACTATATTAATAACCCAGACACAGATTTAGCTGGTGTAGATTGGATTTTAGGAACTCATTGGTGGCCTTATCAACGCCCTTCTTTTGTAACACCTCCTTTTGCAGGTTATCTTTCTGGGCATTCTACTTTTTCTAGAGCGGCTTCAGAAGTTTTAACTTTAATTACTAATGATGCTTTTTTTCCTGGAGGAATTGGAACTTTTGATGTAAAGAAAAATGAGTTTTTAGTTTTTGAAGAAGGTCCAACAGAAGACTTTACTTTGCAATGGGCAACTTATAGAGACGCATCTGACCAAACAAGTTTATCTAGAATTTGGGGAGGAATTCATCCTCCTATTGATGATATAAAAGGTAGAATTATTGGTGATAAATTAGGAAAACAAGCTTTTTCTCATGCTCTAAACTATTTTAAAGGAACTCTTAGTAATCAAAGCAATTCAATTAAAAGTGAAATGGTAAATATTTACCCAAATCCCTTTAAAGAGAAATTAAATATTGATTCAAATCATAATGATGTTTTTAAAATTGAGTTGTTTGATATATTGGGTAAAAAGATCTATTCTAAAAAAGAATTTAATAAACAATCAATTGAATTTTCAAATTTAAAACCGGGTATCTATTTTGTTAAAATTTATTCAGTAGATGGAAATTTAATATTCTCTAAAAAAATTATTAAAGCTTACCATAATTAATTTTAAAGTAAAAAAGAAATTAAGTCTAGTCCTCTTGTTCTAAAGTAAAAAAATCATTTACAGAAGTTTTAAATATTGCTGATAATTTTAATGCCAAAACTGTTGATGGAACATATCTATTTTTTTCGATAGAATTAATAGTTTGTCTAGAAACACCAATTGCTTTTGCTAAATCATCTTGTGTTATGTCTAAAATTGCACGTTGAACTTTTAGAGTATTTTTCATATTAATTATTCAACTTTTTTAATTGCCAAAAAACCGTTAATTGAACTATTAACATGAAAAAAAGTATTTGAAAAAAACCAAAAGTTTTTATTTCTTCATTCTGATTGAACGCTAAACCAACTAAGTAATTAATTACAGGCTGCAATAAAGAATAAATTATTACTAATATAAAAGCTATTCTATAAGATTGAGACCTTAAACTATCTATGAACTCGTCTTCTAACTTATCCTTAGATAAGGAAACTAATAATAAGCCTATTAATAAAACTCCATGTAAAACTGGTCTTATCGCTTCTGTATTGTCAATATATTTTCTAATAATCATTAATACAAATGTTCCTAAAGCAATTATATATCCTATTTTTTTAAACTTATTTCCTAATTGAAACTTATTCATTTTTTCTAGGTGACTTCTTTCTCTTTCGCAAATTGTTTGTTTCGGCATCTTTATTGTTTTACATTTAGACAAATTAATTATACATAATGACAAATATACTTTACATTTTGATGATAAACAATTTTTTTACTATTTTTAAATGATCAATTAACTAAACTTTTATTTCTATGACTACAAAATCAAACAAACCAAATGTTCTATTTTGGATTATTGGTATTATTGCCCTTCTCTGGAATCTTATGGGCGTTTTTGCTTATTTATTTCAAGCTTATGCTACAGAAGAAATGATTGCAGAAATGCCACCAGAACAGCAGGCAGAAATGATGATAGAACACCCTTCATGGTTAACAGCATTATTTGCTTTAGGGGTTTTTGGCGGATTTTTAGGGTGCATATTTTATCTAGCAAGAAAGAAGTTTGCTTATTACTTATTTATTCTTTCTGGGATTAGCGCAACAATTCAGCAAGTTTATATTTTAATGGATATTGAGTTAAATATGTATTTTATGCCGATAATGATTATCATTATTTGCATTTTCTTAATCTGGTATTCTAAAAAGTGTACCGATGAAGGAATTCTAAAATAAATTAATACAGAAATTTTAACCTAAAAAAGCTGCATAAGATGCAGCTTTTTATTATTCAAATAAGGCAGCTAAAAACTCTGCAACACAAGCAGGTTTTTCTTGTCCTTTTATTTCTATTATACATGTAAAAGTTACTTTAACACCATTATTAGAAAGTGCTTCTATCTCTTTTACAGAAGATATCATTCTTAACTGGCTATTTACAGGAACAGGATTTGGAAAACGAACTTTATTTAAACCATAATTAAGGCCCATTTTTACGCTTTTAATAGAAAAAGCTTCTTCTAATAACTTAGAAATCATAGAAACAGACATAAATCCATGAGCAACAGTACTTTTAAAAGGACTCTCCTTCTCTGCTCTTTTTTTATCAATATGAATCCATTGTTTATCTAAAGTAGCATTTGCAAAATCATTAATCATTTCTTGAGTAATAGTATACCAATTACCAATAGGTAATTCTTTTCCTATCATCATTTTAAATGCTTCTAAATTTGCAAACTCTAATGGTTTCATCTTGTTATTTTTTTGTAAATAAATCGTCTTTAATTTTTGGTAATTGTAAATGAAATTTAACAGCAATAACTCTAATTATAACAATTACAGAAGCCGCAAGTATAAATATTATGTTTTCAGATATCTGAAAATAACCCAATATTAAATATGTTATTCCACCAGCTAAACAAGCTGAAGCGTAAATTTCTTTTTCAAAAATTAATGGAATTTTATTTGTTAAAACATCTCTTAAAACTCCTCCAAAAACAGCCGAAATCATTCCCATAATTAACGCAATAATTGGATGTAAATTATAAGATAATCCTTTTTTTAAACCTAAAAGAGTAAATACACTTATTCCAATAGTATCAAAAAGAAACATAGTTTTACTTAAATGAGCAATTTTGCTTTTAAATAAAAAAGTAAATATTACAGCAGCTAAAATGGTGTATAAATAATTTAAATCACCAATCCAATTTATAGGATGTGCATTCATTAGAACATCTCGTAACATTCCTCCACCAACGGCAGTAACAAAAGCGATAATAATAACTCCAAATAAATCAAATTTTTTATCAGAAGCAACCAAAGCACCACTTATTGCAAAGGCAAACGTACCTAGAATATCAATAAAATAAATAAGTTCCATTTTACACGGTTACTTCGGTAAATTTAATATTTAAATCTTTTTGAATTTCATGAATTCTTGGTAATTCTGATGGTAAAATAAAAGCAAGTGAAGTTCCAGTATTACCCGCTCTTGCTGTTCTACCACTTCTATGAGTGTAATATTCTAATTGCTCTGGCAATTGATGATGAATTACAAAATTTAATCCGCTAACATCAATTCCACGTGCAGAAACATCAGTAGAAATTAAATACTGTAAATTCTCTTTCTTAAAAGCACGCATTACTTTATCACGTTCTTTTTGTTGCATATCTCCTTCCAGAGCAGCAGTAGAAAAACCTTCTTCAATTAAATATTTTGCTAAATTTTGAGCACCAGCTTTTGTTCTACAAAATATGATACCTCTTTGAGCATCTCTTTTTTCTAAAAAAGTGATAATATCATTTGCTTTTTCCTTTATTGTAGTTTTAACATATTGGTGTCTAATGTTTGCATTTACTAGAGATTCTCTATTAATTTCAACTCTTGGTGCATTAGAATCCATATATGTCTTTACAATTCTCTTAATTTCTTCTGGCATAGTTGCAGAAAACAACCAAGTTTTTCTATCAGATTTAGTTGTAAACTTTAAGATTCTATTCAAATCCTGTTTAAATCCCATGCTTAACATTTCATCAGCCTCATCTAAAACTACTGTTTTTACATGACTTATATCAACATTACCACGTTCTATTAAATCAATTAATCTACCAGGAGTTGCCACTACAACGTGTGTTGTTCTTTTTAGATTATTCATTTGACGATCTATTTTTTCTCCACCAAAAACGGCTTCAACAAAAATCTTATCCTCACTATATTTTGTAAATTTGAATAATTGCTTTTTAATTTGTTGTACCAACTCTCTAGTTGGTGATAAAATTAAAGCTTGTATATGATCTAAATTTGCATCTATATGATGTAAAACTGGTAAACCAAAAGCTGCTGTTTTACCAGTACCAGTTTGAGCTAAGCCAATAAAATCGGTAGGATCACTTAGTAGAATTGGTATTGTTTTTTCTTGAATTTCTGTAGGATTAGAAATTCCTATTTCTTTTATTGATTTAATATAATCGGCACGAATTCCTAAAGCTGAAAAAGTTGACATTTTGTATCTTAATTTTAAAATGCAAAGATACTTTTATTTGGTTGGTTGTAATACTTTTAAAACGTTTTCTCGTATTCTTACAGGTTTAAAAGATTTAGAATCTAACATTACCCAAGTTGTTTTTGCTTTAACTAATAAAATTTCATCTTTATAGAATTCCATTAAACGTACAGATGTAATTCCTTTGGTTTCACCAACCCAAGTCTTTACTGTAATTTCATCACCTAACCCCGCTTGTTTTAAATAATCTATTTCGTGCCTCATAACAACCCAAACATATTGTGGTAAAGGATTTTCTTTTGTTAAAAAAGACCAATGTTTTGTAGCTATTTTATCCATCCATTTTACATAAACCAAATTATTTACATGTTGTAAATTATCTATATCATCTGGCAAAACTTTAATAACTATAGTAAAAGGGGTTTCCATCTTTTGTCAATTTCTACAAACATAAAAATTTTAATACTTCTATTACAATTATTGATGTTCATTTTAGCTAAAACGTTTAATATTCTCTTACTTTGCAACTCTATTTATGAATAAACTAGCAAACATATTAGGTACCGAGAAAATAAGTAAACTATTGATAAAACAAGCTGTTCCTGCCACAATAGGAATTCTTGTGATGTCATTAAACATGATTGTTGATACTATTTTTGTAGGTCAATGGATTGGTGTTTTTGCTATAGCAGCAATTACTGTTGTCTTACCAATTGCCTTTTTAATTTCTTCTATAGGAATGGGAATTGGTCTTGGTGGAAGCTCAATTATATCTAGAGCTTTAGGTGCTGGTAATACTAAAAAAGCCTTTTTAACTTTTGGAAACCAAATTTGTTTAACAGTAATTTTAGCAATTCTTTTTGTTATTCTTGGAAACTTTTTTAGTGCTTCAATTCTAAATTTATTTGGTGCAAAAGGTGCTATTTTACCCATTGCATCAGAATATTTTAACGTAATTATATATGGAGTTCCTTTTTTAGCTTTTGCAATGATGGGAAACCCCGTAATTAGAGCAGAAGGGAAACCTAAGTTTGCTATGTATGCAATGATGGTACCATCTGTTTTAAACATTGCTTTAGACATCGTTTTTATAAAATACTTTAATTGGGGAATATGGGGAGCGGGTTTAGCAACTTCTCTTGCATACGCTAGTTGCGGACTTTATATTTTATATTTCTTTTTATCGTCTAAAAGCGAATTAAAAATAATACCAAAAAACTTTAAATTAGATTTTACAATTGTTAGAGAAATTGTAGAATTAGGTGGTGTTTCTGTGGTAAGACAAGGAGCAATTAGTGTATTAATGATTGTTTTAAATTACTCTCTTTTTACCTACGGAGGAGAGATTTCTATTTCAATTTTTGGAATTGTAAATAGGATTATGATGTTTGCTTACTCACCTGTTCTGGGCGTTTCTCAAGGTTTTTTACCCGTTGCAGGTTTTAATATTGGAGCAAAAAATAACGAAAGAGTTAAAGAAACAATTAAAAAATCTATTTGGTTTGGTTCTGTTTTAGGGACTATTATTTTTATTGGAGTTTTAATTTTTAAGGAGGAAATTATTTATGTTTTTACAAATGATATTATTTTATT
Organism: uncultured Polaribacter sp.; assembly: GCA_905480405.1. Taxonomy (GTDB): domain Bacteria; phylum Bacteroidota; class Bacteroidia; order Flavobacteriales; family Flavobacteriaceae; genus Polaribacter. The sequence continues at coordinate 14,527 of CAJQQH010000165.1, forward strand.
AAGAGAAACCCCTAAGGCAACACTTATTGTCTTTTTAGCGGCTCCTATTGTAACTATGCAGTTAATTGGTTCTGCATACTTTCAGGCAGCTGGAAAAGCAATGCCTGCATTATTTTTAACACTTTTAAAACAAGGAATATTTTTAATTCCGTTAGCATATATTTTACCTAAATATTATGGAATTGATGGTGTTTGGTGGTCTTTTCCGATAGCAGATGTACTTTCAACTATTATTACTGTTTGGGTTTTAAAACGTGAAATTAATAAGAATTTGAAATAGTAATTGGTTGTTATCTGTTAGAGAAAAATGAACACATAAAACATAGTAAGCATAGATTTTTTTTAAAACTTTGCTACTTTCAAAACTAAACTAAAGATTCTCCATTTAAATTTGTAGTTAAAATATCGCTAAACAAATCAAAAAACGGACGTAAAGCTTTAAAAGTAATATCTAATTCAGCTAAAAAATTAGGGTCTAAAACTTCTGCATCAGTAAAATTTCGAATTGCTATAAAACCTTTTTTACGTAATAAATCAATGTCTTTGTGTTCTTTATTAAAACCTCTTGGGGCAGATTTTAATTCATCACCTCCAAATTTACCTCCAAAATATTTAATATATTTTTTATCCGATAAAATATCACGAATTTCAGATCCATCTTGTTCAATCTCTTTTCTAATCCTTAATAAATCTTCCTTTTCAGGCTGCCAAAATCCACCTCCTAATAAAGTTTCTCCAGGTTTTATTTGTAAGAAATAACCACCTCTTAAATGTTTACCTAAACGTGAAAATGAAACTGCAAAACGAGGATTGTAAGGTGTTTTATCTTTAGAAAAACGTACATCTCTGTAAATTCTATAGATTTTCATTTTTTCTATATCATCATGCTTTTCAATATTTACTTTCATTTCTGTAAATACTTGTTTAATCTGATTTTGAATTGCTATAAAAGTTGGTTTATTTTCTGTAAACCACTCTCTGTTGTTATTATTTTCTAAATCTTTTAAAAACTGAAACTCGTTTTTTTGAAATTGCATTTGAATAGGTTTTAAAATATAAATTTACGTATTTAAATATTAGAACTGTACTTTCTTCTTATTAATATATAATCAAAAGTCAATTTATAATCATGTAAATTTGCTTTATAGTGGTTTTAATATATGTATCAAAAAACGAAAGACATTCAAAAAAGGTATGAAGGTTTTCTACAAACAAATTGTTTATGGAAAAACGATACTGTTTATCAAATGAAACAATTTGAGCTGAAAATCAATTCTGTGAAAATTGATATAGATATTAATGAAAAATTACGCTTAGGTAAATATATTGAACGTTTTGTTTCTTTTCAATTAGAACAAGAGAAGTCAATAAAAATTATTTGTGAGAATATTCAAATTCAGAAAGATAAAATTACTTTAGGAGAATTAGATTGTATTCTAACAAAAAATAAAAAACCAATTCATTTAGAAGTAATTTATAAATTTTATCTATTTGATCCATCTGTTGGAAAAACAGAAATTGATCATTTTATCGGGCCAAATAGAAAAGATTCTTTAATCGAAAAAATAGTAAAACTTAAAGATAAACAGTTGCCTCTTCTCTACTCTAATGAGTGTTTGGATTATTTAAATACCATCAATTTAAATAGTGATAAAATTGAACAACAAGTGTATTTTAAAGCACAATTATTTGTTCCTTTATCTCTAAGAAAAAAACAATTAACAAAATTAAATACTAATTGTATTTCTGGTTTTTACATCAACATAAAAGAACTAGAACAATTTAAAGAAAGTAAATTTTATATACCTAATAAGAAAGATTGGTTAATAATTCCTCATCAGAATATAACTTGGTTGAATTATGATCAATTTAAAATTGATTCTAATACCTATTTAGAAAGGAAATTTTCTCCCATGTGTTGGATTAAGTTGCCAAATGGAGAAATTAAAAAGATTTTTTTAATTTGGTGGTAGCACTAATAAAAAAAAGGAACTCAAATTTTGAGTTCCTTTTTTTTATTGTGATTTAACTAAAGATTAATTGTCTTCGTTTTCATCATCTTCTTTAATTGTTTTGTTCCAAATTTTAATTTCGTCTTCTTTGGTAACTCCTTCTAAAATTTCTACATTAACACCATCAGAAGTTCCTAATTTTACATCTTTTTTATCAAACTTACCTTCAGTATTTTTAATTTCTACATAAGGCTTTTCTGTTTTTCTATCAAATTGTAATAATGACTCTTTTATCGATAAAACACTGTCTTTCTTTTCTAAAACAATTTCAGCATTTGCACTATATCCAGCTCTAATAAAGTATTCATCATCTAGAGAAACATCTGCTTTAATTTTAAATTGAACTGCTCCTGCTTCTTCCGTTCCTTGTGGAGCAATAAAGTTTAATACTGCAGGGAATTTTTTATTTTCAATTGCACCTAAAGAAATTTCAATATTTGTTCCTTTTATTAATTTACCTACCTCAGATTCATCAACTTTACCTTCAAATATCATTTTACTCATATCTGCAATAGAAGCAATTGTTGTACCTGCGTTAAAATTATTAGATTGTATAACTTGATCTCCTTCTTTAACAGGGATTTCTAAAATTGTACCAGACATTTGTGCAATAATATTTGTATTTGCAGCTGCACCCGAACCAGAAGATCCTTTCTTTATAATTTGATAATTATTCTGAGCGTTTTTTAAATCTTGTTTTCCTTGATTATAAGCTAATTCTACTGCTTCATACTCTGCTCTAGAAATAACACCTTTTTCAAATAAGTTTTTGTTTCTTTTGTAAGATACTTCTGCATTACTTAAACGAAGCCTTACATTATCTACAGTACCTTTTGCGCTAATTAAAGATTGCTCATTAGGTACAACTCTTACAGTTGCAATTAGATCTCCTTTTTTTACTTTTGCTCCTTCCAATAGCATTACTTTATCAATTATACCTGTTATTTGCGGTTTAATTTCAATTTCTTCTAACGGAATAACTTTACCTGTTGCAACACTTTTTTTAATAATAGTTGCTTTAAAAGCTTTTTCGGTTTTATACTCTATAGGTGAAGCTTGATTCTTTTTACCAAACCAAATTAATACTGCAATTAAAGCTACAGCTATTCCTCCAAAAATGATTACTTTTTTCATTGATACTTATTTTTCAGTTGTTGATTATCTTATTCTTCTCTTAAAGCATCAATTGGTTTTACAATTGTTGCCATGTATGCAGGTATAAAACCTATTAATGTTCCTAAAATTACTAATACTGTGTATGCTATTAATACGATTGTAATATTTACTGTAGGGTTTACAAGAAACTCTACAAAGTTATCTAAAAGCATTAAAACAAATCCTCCTGCAATAATTCCTAAAGAACCCGCTAAAAGTGTTAAAAATAAAGATTCTAAAATTATTTGTTGCCTTACTTTTACAGGTGTTGCACCTAATGCTCTTCTAATTCCTATTTCTTTTGTTCTTTCTTTAACTGTAATTAATAAAATATTACCAATTGCAAAAACTCCTGCTATTAATGTTGCTATACCTACAAACCAAGTTAAAAATTGCATACCAGTTAAAAAACCTGTAACTTGTTTTATTTGTTCTCCTAAGTTAAATCCTCTAAAAGCTCTATTGTCTTTTGGATGAATCTTATGCAAGTTTTTCAATAATAATTTTACATCTGATTCTAACTGAACAATATCATATTCTGCTTTTCCTGTAACAACCATCCACGCAAATTTATCGCCTCTATTATACACTAATTTAAACGTACTAAAAGGTATATGAATGTTATTTTTACCTTCAAACTGACTAGATTCATAAACTCCTATCACTTTGTAATTAATACCAGTAATTTTTATATATGTGTCTATAGATTCTTCTTTTTTATCATATAGCTCATTATAAACCCCTTCACTAATTACACATACTTTTTTATTATCATTAATATCATTTTGGTTGATAAACCTACCTTCTATTAATTTCTTTTTTTGTACAGCATCTAATAAAGGAAAATCTCCAAAAACCGTAAAATTACCAGTTTTTAATCCATGTGTTACTAAACCACCTGTTGCATTTCTAGGTACTACAAACTGAACACCATCAATCTCTGAGCGTATTTTATCAACATCACTAAGTCTTAAATTAATTTGTCTTCCTTCTTGAAAACCTTTAAAAGGCATTGATGTTCTACTTCCAGACATAAAAACACTATTGGTAGCAAAATCACCAAACATGCTATTAAAACTATTTTCGATCCCTTTTGCTGCTCCTAATAGACCTACTAATAAAAGTATTCCCCAAAAAGCACCAAAAATTGTAATAGCTGTTCTGGTTTTATTCTTACGAATACTACCATAAATTTCTTGCCAAGTATCTTTTTCAAATAAAAACCTCATAACTAATCTGCGTTTAATGCTACAACTGGTTTAATGTTTGCTGCTCTTTTAGCTGGTAAATACCCTGCAATCACACCTGCTAATATTAATATTACTGTGGCACCAATAACCACTGGTTGTGATACACCTGGATTTAGTATAAAAAACTTCTCTAAACTAGGACCAGCAACTTTAAGAATACCTACTCCAAACAACAAACCTGCATAACCAGATAAAGCTGTTATAAAAATTGATTCTTGCATAATCATTGCAACTATAGATTTGGGTGTTGCTCCAACTGCTTTTCTAATTCCTAATTCTTTAGTTCTCTCTTTTACAATGTATACCATAATGTTACTAATACCTACAATACCAGCTATTAATGTTCCAAAACCGATTACTAAAATTAGAATACTTAAACCAAACATCATCCCAGAAACATTTTTATTCCCAGAAGCGTAGTTATTTATACCAATTCCTCTTTGGTCGTTTGGAGAAACATTGTGTTTTTTCTTTAAAGCTCTATGCATTTTAACTCCAAAAGTAATTGCTTCATCAATACTAAGTTCTGGATTATATGTAATACCAAAATCCCCTATGTTATCATTATTACCATATAATCTTTGCATTGTAGTAAAAGGTGTATAAATATACCTTTCATCACTATCTCCTCCTGGATCTGAAAAAACACCAATTACCTTATAGATAATTCCACCTATTTTTATTTGTTTTCCAAAAGCACTTAATTGGCCAAATAAATCTTTTTCAACCATTCTACCAATAACTACAACTTTTGCTTTTTCATTTAAATCTCTATAATTTAAAAACCTTCCTTCTGTAACTTTTGCAGATTCTAAAATATAGTATTCAGGATACACTCCTCTTACAGTATATCTATCTTTTTCATCTTTATAAACAACATCTTCAGATCTTTGAACCCTAGGACTTATTGTTTGTAATTTATCTCCGAATTTTTCTTTTAGAAAAGTGAAATCGTCATTCTTAAATTGAATTTGTCTTCCTATTTGATTTCCTTTATATGCTTTTGTAGTTCTATTTGTCCAAATATAAATTGAATTTGTTGCATCTTTTGCAAACTCATTTTTAAATGTATTTTGAAGTCCATTACCAATACCAAAAAGTAACGTAAAAAGTAGAATAGCAAATGCAACTGTAAAACCAGACAACGCAGAACGTAATTTGTTTTTACTAATACTTTGAAAAATTTCTCTCCAACGATCTAAATCAAACATAGTTAAATTGCTTTTGATGCTTTTGTATATTCATCACTAATAATAAGACCATCCTTTAAACGTACAATTCTTTTTGTTTGTTCTGCAACTTCTTCCTCATGAGTAATTACAAAAACAGTCATTCCTTCGTTATTAATATCTTTTAACAAGTCCATTACAGAGTCTGTTGTAGTAGAATCTAAAGCTCCTGTTGGCTCATCTGCTAAAACAACTTTAGGTTTTGTAACTAAAGCTCGTGCAATAGCAACACGTTGTTTCTGTCCACCAGAAAGTTCGTTTGGTAAATGATTTGCCCAATCTTTTAACCCTACTTTTTCTAAATAATCTAAAGCAACTTGTAAACGTTCTTTTCTTGCCATTCCTTTATAATATAATGGTAATGCAACATTTTCTAAAGCCGTTTTGTAAGATATTAAGTTAAATGATTGAAAAATAAATCCTAAAAATTTATTTCTTAATAAAGCTGCTTTCTTTTCGTTCATGTCCTTAATTAATTGACCATTTAAATAATAGTCACCTTCATCATGAACATCTAATAGACCAACAATATTTAAAAGAGTAGATTTTCCCGAACCAGAAGATCCCATAATAGAGACAAATTCGCCTTCTTTAATGTGTAAATCAATTCCTTTTAAAACATGAAGAGAATCTTTTCCTATTGGATAAGATTTATGTAATTTTTCTATTTTTATCATTGGTTAGTTAATTTTAAACAAAATTACTGATAGCTTTGGTTTACAATTACTAATTTTTTGTTAAAAGCAAGAGTAATTTCAAATACATTAATAAGACGTGAGAAATAAAAAAATGTTACAAAGAATTTAAAAAAAGATAAAGTACTTTTGTTTTAATTAATGTTTTAAGCTGCTATATGATTGATTTACCTAAACATAAAAAGTTAATTTTATTTGATGGCATTTGTAATTTATGCAATGATACTGTCTTAAAAATAATAAAAAACGATAAAAAAAATGTTTTTTTATTTGCAGCTTTACAATCTGAGATTGGGCAAAAAGTTATTGATGAATTAAAAATTGATTTTGTTAAAGTTGATTCTATAATCTTATATGAACCAGGAGTTTCTTACGATATAAAATCTAATGCTGTTTTAAAAATTGCAAACGATTTTGGTGGTTTATGGAACTTAACCTACGTATTTTGGGTTTTACCAGAATCGGTAAGGAATATAATTTATGACTATATTGCCAAAAATCGTTATAAATGGTTTGGTAAAAAAGAAAGTTGTATCATTCCAACACCTAAATTATTAAATAAATTTTTAAAGTAAAATTAAACTATCCCCCAAATGAAAAAAATTAAATTTAAAACTGATTTCAAAATTAAACTATCCATTATAACATTAACACTCATTATTTTAGCAGGTATATTAAGTTATCAATTTAACGATTCTAACTTCTATATTATCTCAACAATAATTGGAGTTTTAATAATGATTATTATGGTATTTTCTCTTATTGGTTTAATAAGGTCTATAAAAAAACTACGAAAGCAAAAATCTATTAAAAGAGTTACTTATTTAATACTTATTGCAATTATTGCTAGTTTATTATTATACCTAATCATAGAAAATATCTTAAATGCAATTAATAACTTTATTTAAAAATGAAAATACCTAAAGAAATAAAATGTATCATTTTTGATATGGATGGTGTTATTATAGATTCTGAAGAAATACATAAAAAAGCATATTATGAAACCTTTATATCTATTGGTGTAGATGTTTCAGAAGAATTATACAAAACACTAACTGGCTCTTCTACAATAAATGCTTTTCAGAAATTAGTAAAGCATTTTAAGTTAGAATTAGATCCAGAAGATTTAGTTTTAAATAAAAGAAAAAGATATGTAAACTTCTTTGAAAATGACCCAACACTACATTTAGTAAATGGTGTAGAAGAATTAATAAAACATAGCTATAACAGAGGTTTAACACTAGTTTTAGCATCTTCTTCTGCAATGGTTAATATCGAAAGAGTTTTTAATCGATTTAATTTAAATTCATATTTTACAGCAAAAATTAGTGGTGCAGATTTAACTGCTTCTAAACCACATCCAGAAATTTTTGAAAAAGCAGCTATTTTAGGTAATACAAAAAAAGAAAACTGTATAGTTATAGAAGATTCAGATAATGGTGTTAAAGCAGCTAACGATGCTGGTATTTTTGTTTTTGGTTATAGAAATCCTATGGCAGAAGACCAAACTTTAGAAAATGCTGATACTGTAATTAATAATTATAGTGAACTTATAAAAATAATTTAATCACGTCTTTCTTAAATAGAATTTATAAGCTAAAATATGAATGTAAGTAACAGTAATTTAGAAGATATAAATGAAATTTTAAGATTATATGATTTGGCTACTGAATTTCAAAAAATTAAATTCCCAAATAATCAATGGCCAAAATTTGAAAAAAACTTAATTATTAATGAAGTTAATGAGAATAGGCAATTTAAAATAGTAATTAATAGTAAAATTGCTTGTGTATGGGCAATAACTTTTAATGATGATCAAATTTGGGAAAATAGTAAAAATGATGCAGCTCTTTATATTCATAGAATAGCTACAAACCCAGAATTTAGAGGGAATAATTTTGTAAAAACAATTGTAAATTGGTCTTTAAAGTTTGCGCATAAAAAAAAGAAACATTTTATTAGAATGGATACTTGTGGTAGAAATGAGTATTTAATCAATCATTATAAAAAATGTGGATTTACCTATTTAGGTTTAAAAAAGTTAAAAGACACTTCTAAACTACCTTCACATTATCATAATGCAGAAGTTTGTTTTTTTGAAATTAAGTTATAGAAACTCCTTATTTTAGCAATAAACCAATATTAGAACAGTTCATCTCTAACAAATATTATTGCAAAAAAAAATCCAACTAATAGCTGGATTTTTAATTACTAAAAATATAATTTTTTATTGATTTCCTAAAATAATTGGCATTCCAGATTTACCAGAACCAATAACAATAACTTTACTATTAGGTGATTTAGAAAGTTCTAATGTAGCTCCTATTCCCTTCTCTTGTAAAATTTTATCTGTTAAAGATGCACTTAAAATTTTATTTGCAACAGCTTTACCTTCGGCATCAATTTTTTGTCTTTTTGCTTCTTTTTCTGCTTTTGCAATTCTAAATTCATATTCTAAAGATTCTTGCTCTTGCTTTAACTTTGTTTCAATTGCAGTTCTAATAGTAGTTGGTAATTTAACATCTTCTACTAATACTCTAGTAACTAATAAGTATTGATCTTTTAATACAATCTGAATTTCATCTAAAATTTCTTGTTCAATTACATCTCTTTTACTAGAATATAATTGCTCTGGTGTATAACGACCAACAACACTTCTTGCTGCAGCATTAATTGCTGGATCAAGTAATTCACGTTCATAATCTTCACCTTTAGTCTTTATAAGTAAACCTAAGTTTTCAAATTCTGGCTCATACCAAATTGTTCCGTTTACTTTAACTTCTAATCCGTTTACAGAAAGTACATTCATTTCATCAGAAATAGATTGCTGACGTACTTTTCTTACAATCATTCTATTCCAAGGTGCTACAATATGAAATCCTTCACTATAGGTTTTCTCTGTGTTAATACCGCTTCCTAAAGATTCAAAAATAACTCCTCCTTCTCCCGGACCAATAGTTACTGTTGCTTTAGAAAATAAAATAATTGCAGCAACTGCTACTATAACAAGGAAAACTCCTCCTTTTGGGAAATTGAATTCCATTTGATTATTTGCCATTATTGTTTGTTTTTTTATATTTATTCAAAAATACAACTTAACTAATTTACCTGCAATCTAAATAATCACAATCTTGTAAAATACAATTTTAATTATAATTGCTAAGTCCTATTATCCAAAATTATTTATCTTCTAATCTATCTTTAACGTATTCGATTTTAGTTTTTCCGTGTTTTTTAGGATTACCATTTTCATCTAAAGAAACCATTACAATTTTATCAATATCGATAATTGTTTTTCTAGTTAATTTATTTCTTACACTACAAGTTAATGTTATAGACGAATTTCCAAAATTTACTACATCAATCCCAATTTCAATTATATCTCCTTGTCTAGCAGAACTTTTAAAATCAATTTCAGACATATACTTGGTTACAGTCTTTGGTATCTCTAGTTGAATAATTGCATAAATTGCTACTTCCTCATCTATTAATTGTAAAAGTCTACCACCAAATAACGTTCCGTTTGGATTTAAATCTTCTGGTTTTACCCATTTTCTTGTGTGAAATCTCATAAATGTGTTTTATATTTATGAGTCAAATTTCGGATTATTTAAACAATAAAGCTAATAAAAACTATTGCATTTTTAAATTTTACCATAGTATTTTCTAATAAACCACTCTGCGGTAAATAATGCTAATAAAAGAAATAAAACCCACTTAAAATCGATTAAATTTTGTTGTTTTATAGATGATTTTTGAACTGTATAAAAATCATTATTTGCTAAAAGGTCTTTTACCAAAACATCAATTTCATCTTTATAATATAGCTTTCCTCCTGATTTTAATGCTAATTGACGTAATTTATTTACGTTAGCATTGGTAAACTGTTCTTCAATTTGGTAATCTGTAATTTTAAAACGACCATGTTTTTTTATTTTTTGGTCTAATACCTCAATACTATAATTATAATCTCCAGAAGATAAATTTTCTATTTCTACTTGATAAGAATTGGCAACTAAAGACATTGGAATCTTTGTTACTTTTTTTGTTTCTTTGTTTATAACTGATATTTCTAAAGCAGCTCTAGCATCGAACTGATAATTTTTATCTGTATAAAATGCTGAAATACTTATTGTTGAGTTTGCTGGATATAAATTATCTGCATTTATTTCTAATCTGTTTCTTTTTTTTGTTGATGCTAAATATTGTATTAAACTCCCAATAAACTTATCAAAATCTTCAAACGAATTTGAGTTTAAGAAACTAGCAGCTCTCCATTTCCAAATACCTTCTCCAAATAACACTGCAGATTTTTGATTGTTTATATCAAAAGTCGTTAGTAATGGTTGGTTAGTTTGAATTCCGTTTATATTTTGATGTAATAATGTTTGGTGTTTTTTAGAAATTAAAACTTCTCCAAACTTATCTTTTAAAGGTGGGTAATTAGAAAAACCAATATCTTCTTGTAAAAAAGTAAGAAATCCATTATTATAAATAGCGTTATAATTTTCTATTTTATGAATCGAATTTTTAGCAAAACCGAACTGCTGTTTATTTATAAAACTCCAATCTGTATTTGGACCAGAAACCAATAAATAGTTACTATTATTTTGTTTTAACTCTTTTATTATGCTGGTAAACTTATTGTTTACTTGGTACAATATAACCAATTGATAATCATTTATTTGATTTTTAAAATCATCAATTAAAAAAACATCAACAGAACGTTGTTTATTACTCTCTATTGATTTTTTTAACACACCTAAATCTGGGTGTAAAACAGCGCTTAAAACTAATACTTTTGTTTGTTCATCTATAACTTCTACAGAAAAATTTTTAGTGTTATTTTTTATATTTTTCTCGTTATTTATTTTTCTAACGGATGCTGTATAATATTGTAAGCCTTCTTTGGTGGATGTTAAATTTGCCGTTATAGTCACCGATTTATTAGCAGAGGAGAAAGATACTTTTTTTCTAAAAACTGTTTTTCCTTTACTAAAAATTGAAAATTGTGTATCTACATTTTCATCTCCTTCATAGTTTAATAGTATTTCTACAGGAAATTTATTTTTAATATAGCTATATTTATTAACGTTAAGTTGCGTAATTTTAACATCTACATATTTTGTTGTATCACCAATAACAATAGGATAAATTGGCTGTTTTGTATTTAAAAACTCGTAAGAAGTCCCAATGGTTTGATTACCGTCTGTTATTAGAATTATTGGCGCAATTTTTTCTTTATATAATTCATTTACGCCAATAATTGCGTTAGCAATATTTGTTTCAGGATCAGAAAACGATAAGCTATCTAAAACTTGTAAATTATTTCCAAAAGTAAATTCATTTATAAAGAACTCCTCTTTTAAATTATTGGTATTTTTAATTTTAGAAATAATTTCTTTTACATTTTCACCTTCTTTAAAAAACGGAATGGATTTAGAATTATCAACCAAAACAGATAGAATTGGCTTTTCGTT
>CAJQQH010000166.1 GCA_905480405.1 uncultured Polaribacter sp.
TGATAAAAAAAACTTTGAAGTTTTTGGAAAATGTAGTAATCCAAATTTTCACGGACATAATTATGATTTAACTTGTTCTTTAACGGGAGAGATAGACCCAGAAACAGGTTTTGTTTACGATTTAGGCGTTTTAAGGGATTTGATAAAACTTGAAGTTGAGGATTGTTTTGATCATAAAAATTTAAATGTAGAAGTAGAAGAATTTAAAGATTTAAATCCTACTGCAGAAAATATATCCGTAATTATTTATCATAAATTAAGAAACAAAATTCCAAATCATTTAGATTTAAAAATTACGTTGTATGAAACACCAAGAAATTTTGTGAGTTACTCTGGAGAATAAAATATTAATTTTTACGTACCTTATTTTGTAAATTTATGACATATTTAAGGTAACCATAGTTGTAATAGGTAAATCCATCAAAATTAAGGTGTCTTTCTAATGAAATTTCATTTTTCTGCAATTCGTTAAAAAAGTTAACTTCAGCTTCATATAATTTATGACTAGAAAACCATTTACCCATAAAATTCATTTCAGATGAATATAAAATAGAGATATCAATTTTAGAATTTATCTTCTCTAATAAATCTAATCTCTGTTTAACATATATAAAATTTCTATTTGGGTTTTTGATGTAGTCATGAACTAATAATCTATCTATATGTTCACTAATTTGTTTAACCTCTTCGTTATTAAAATTACCAATGTAGGCTTCTATTTCAATCTTATTATCCAATTCTTGGGCTAATTCTTTCATTATAAAAAGAGATTGAATAAAATATTTAAAAGATCCTTTTCTATTGCAAGGAATTTGTACGTTTTTAAGATATGTATTGCAATAATATCCATTTTCTAAAGATTCTTTTTCATTCCAATATTCATAGTCAAGATTATAGATGTTAAACCTTTCTATACTATCTTTTCTTGATTTATTATAAGGATGAATAGCTTCCAAAAAAAAAATCCCACTTTCTCCAGAAGCACTTACTTTTTTAATGCCAAAATCTACTTTTGCCTTTCAAATAAAATTTGCTATTAAATGATTTTTAGTAGTATCTCTTAAAAAAACTGTTTGTTAATTTTATTTAAATCATAAAGAATTAATATGTTTACTTTGTAGTCTTTAGAAAATACTAAAAGTTCTGTTTTCTTTATGATTTTGACCGTGAGAAAAAAATGGTATTAAAAAAAACGTAAAAAATGATAATATTTATATTTAGTATTATCTTGTCTAAGATAATAGATAAATATAAAGTTAATTATTTACTATAAGAAAAGTAGCTTATCGATTTTTCTAGAAAAGAATAAGTGTGATAGCTAAAACCATCAAAGTTTAACTTCTTTTTTAGATTAATATTTTTGATATTCATTTCTTTAATAAATGCTGTTTCACAGCTACCAATACTAGCAAATTTTAACCAATAACCAAGTTGATCCATTCTAGTAGATAATAAAATAGACGCTTTTACTTTGCTATTTAATTCGTACAAGTGATTTAAGCTGTTTTTTGCAATAGAAAAACTTATTTTAGGTGTTTTTCCATAAGCATGTATCAATACGCGATCGCAGTATTTGGTTATTTCACTTATTTCATTTTTTGTGAAGTATCCAACATAAGCTTCAATTTTCACTTTATGTTTACTTTCTTTTGAGATAGATTTTAATATTTTTAAATTACTTATAAAGTAGTTAAAAGAACCTTTTCTGTCGCAAGTAATATTGTTTTCTTCTAGATAATTCACACAATAATAGCCATCTATTCCAGATGCTTTTTTAGACCAATATTCGTATTCTAAATTATAAATATCAAACTTTTCTTCAGGTTTGTTTCTAGTTTTGTTATATACATCAATTATATCTGTAAAGAAAGAAGCTGCTTCACCAGAGGCGCCAATTTGTTTCATGCTAAATTTTACTTTAGCTTTAGATATAAATTCGGCAAGTGTATTGTTTTTTCTAGGGTCAGATAAAGATAGTCGTTTATCTACTTTGTTTAATTGGTATAGAATAAGTGTATTAAAATTATTTTTTTTAGCAAAAAAAAGCAGTTTGTCTTCTTTACTAGGACTACCTAAAATATTATTAAAATTATCTACATATAAAGTTCTTTGAAAGCCATAAGACTTAAGGAATAAGAGTAAAAATCCACAAAAAAATAATTGTTTTTTAGTCACAAAATACATTAATAATTGAGCTATAAAGGTACATAAAAAATGTAAAAAAATAAATGGTTTTAATTTTATGTTTAATAAAAAAAGGATATTATAACCTTAGTTTAATTAGTGCTTTTTTTTTAACATTATCTGTGTTTTACTTTTATTTAACTAATTCATAGAAATTAAATTTTATCAATTTCTTTTATATATTGAGGTTTATCTTTTAAGGCAGTTGATTTTAAAATTGTTTATTTGTATCACATTTGAAAAAATCGCAAATTTTGGAAATTCTTTTTTTAAAATCGTAAATTTGTACTTTAAACCTTTAAAGATGAAAATAAACCAACTTATTAAATTTGAACCAATTTTAAAAGATAAAATTTGGGGAGGAGAAAAATTAGCAACTAGCTTAAATAAAAAATCAAAGAGAAACGATATAGGTGAAAGCTGGGAAGTTTCTGATGTTGAAGGAGATACTTCTGTGGTTTTAAATGGTGATTTAAAAGGAAAGAACTTAAAAAGTTTAATCTCTGAATACAAGTCTGATTTAGTAGGAAAAAAAATATATAAACATTTTGGGGAAAAATTTCCTTTGTTAATTAAATTTATTGATGCAAAAGAAGCCTTAAGTATTCAGTTACACCCTAATGATGAACTAGCGCAAAAACGTCATAATTCTTTTGGGAAAACCGAAATGTGGTATGTAATGCAAGCAGATGAGAGAGCTAATTTAATTGTTGGGTTTAAAAAAGAGGTTACAAAAGCTGAATATCTAGAGCATTTAAAAAATAAATCTTTACTAGAAATTTTAAATGTTGATGAAGTGAATAAAGGAGATGTATACTTTATTCCTACAGGAAGAGTACATGCTATTGGAGCTGGAGTAATGTTGGCGGAAATTCAGCAAACATCAGATGTAACTTATCGAATTTACGACTGGGATAGACCAAATCCAGATGGTACTTTTAGAGATTTACATACCGAAGAAGCTATTGATGCTATAGATTATTCAATTAAGAATTCGTATAAATCAGCCTATTCTAAAGAAGAAAATAAAGCTTCAGAAATTGTTTCTTGCCCATATTTTACAACAAATGTTTTACCTTTAAAAGGAGAGGTTTTAGTTGATCATAATGGTAAGGATAGTTTTGTTATTTATATGTGTGTAGAAGGAAATGTAGAGTTTCAATATAAAAATCAAACAGAAAAATTACAAATGGGAGAAACGATTTTAGTGCCTGCTAGTATTAAAAATATTAAGATAATAGCTGATGAAAAGTCAGAATTATTAGAAGTTTATATAAAATAGATTTATGAAAATAATTGCTATGATTCCTGCACGTTATAGTGCAAGTCGTTTTCCTGGAAAATTGATGAAAGATTTAGGAGGGAAACCTGTAATTTTAAGAACTTACGAAGCAGCTTTACATACTAATTTATTTGATGATGTTTTTATTGTTACAGATTCAGAAATTATTTTCAATACAATAGAGAAAGCTGGCGGAAAAGCAATAATGAGTATTAAAGAACACGAATGTGGTTCTGATAGAATCGCAGAAGCTGTAGAAAATATTGAAGCTGATATTGTTATTAATGTACAAGGAGATGAGCCTTTTATAGATACAGTTTCTTTATCTAAATTAGTAGATGTCTTTAAAAAAGATATACTTAAAGAAGTAGATTTAGCATCTTTAAAAGTACAAATAACTAATAAAGAAGATATTGAAAATTCAAACAATGTTAAGGTAATTACAGATGTAAATAACATGGCTATTTATTTTTCTAGAAGTGTAATACCATTTCACAGAGATAAAAGTATTGAGGTTAAATACTTTAAACACAAAGGAGTGTATGCTTTTAGAAAACAAGCATTAATCGATTTTTATCACACACCAATGACACCTTTAGAAGCAGCAGAAAAAATAGAAGCAATTAGATATCAAGAAATAGGTAAGAAAATTAAAATGGTAGAAACGGATGTTGAAGCTGTTGGTATTGATACGCCAGAAGATTTAGAAAAAGCAAAAAAACATTTAGAACAATAATGAGCTCAAAAATTAAAGTAATAGCTTTTGATGCCGATGATACCTTATGGGTAAATGAAACTTACTTTAGAGAGGCAGAAACAGAATTTGCTCAATTACTAGCTAATTATGAAACAGAGAATAAAATAGATAAAGAGTTATTTAGGTCAGAAATTAGAAACTTACCTATTTATGGTTATGGTGTTAAAGGGTTTGTATTATCTATGATTGAGTGTGCACTCGAATTATCTAACTATCAAATTAATCCAAAAACAATAGAAAAAATCCTAGAAATTGGGAAGAGAATGTTAGAGAAACCAATAATATTATTGGATGGAGTAGAAGATGTTTTGAAATCTTTAGAAGGAAAATATAAGTTGATAGTTGCAACAAAAGGAGATTTGTTAGATCAAGAACGAAAGTTGGAGAAATCTAATTTATTAAAATATTTTCACCACATAGAAGTAATGAGCGATAAGAGAACAGAGGATTATCAAAAATTAATTAATCATTTAGATATTAAACCATCAGAGTTATTGATGATTGGAAATTCGTTAAAATCAGATGTTTTACCTTTAGTAGCAATAGGAGCAAGTGCAATTCATGTGCCATTTCATACCACTTGGGCTCATGAAGAAGTCTCTGATAAAGAATCATTAAAATTAGAATATAAAACTGTTATAAATATAAAAGATGTTTTAACGCTCTTTTAAATAAATAAACTAAATTTGCAACTTAAAATTTAGAAGTTATGGCAAATATAAAAAACTTAAAAAAAGATATAAATTACGTTTTAGGTGATGTTATTGAATATGCAATTGATGTTGCAGCTTTAAAAAATGAACATGTAAAAGGTGATGAAATTATTGATGAAGCTATTGAAATTTTTGACGGTTTAATTGCAAATGTTAATGCTAAAAAAGTTGAAAATAAAAAAGCGCATTTTAAAGCAATAAATGAACAATTAGAAGTTAAAGCTAAAGGTTTAGTAGAAAAGATTAATAGTTTATAATCTTAACATTTCTTAAACAAAACTTTAAGACCAACATCAGTTAATGATGTTGGTCTTTTTATTAACTTTGAAAATGATTATACTAAAACAGTATAATAAACGTTATAGTTTAATATAATTATTTTAAAAAAAATGGCTAGAGCAATGTTTGAGTACACGAAAACTGTACTAAAGAAAGTGAGTTTTAATTCAGATTTATTCTGCAAAGAATTGGATAAAGGATTAAAAAGATTGTTGCCTTATGAAGTAAAAGAGTTAACAATTTGGATAAAACAGTTTACGGCAAACAAACCAGAATTATATGTTTGTTTAAGTTTAATAGAATAAAAAAAGGGAAGCTAATTAGCTTCCCTTTTTTTATTTTTTACTTTTAGAATCTCTTTTATATCTATACTTTTTCATTAAATTTCTAACAAATTCCCTTTCAGTAATCTTAAGCTTTAATAGTTTTTTATGAGATATTACTTTAATTAAAGCTTTATCAAATTCCATTTTAGTTTTATAAATTTGTGTGTCTAGATTAGTGTTTTTTTCGTAAATAGATGTTGCTTCTTTCTCTGATATAGCATCAATTCCGTCTGCCTCTTTAATTCTAAACATTAATTTATGTTTTTCTACTCTTTCTAATTGATGTAATAAATCATCATACTTATTATAGATAGGCCAAAATTTCTCAGCTTCTTTAGAGTTTAAATTAAGCTCTTCTGTAATAAAAGCAATTTTTAAAGCTTTTATTTTAGCGCCTCTAGATTCTTTTTTTTCTTTTTCTTGTGCGTTTGTAAAAAAGCTAATAAAAAGTAAAGCAGTTATTATAAATACAGTTTTTTTCATTTTAATCATTTTCTAAAATTAACGATAAGTTTTCTTCATTATTTAAATAATTTTCAAGATCATCATTGCTAATTGAATTTGGTATTATTTCTAAAGCATCAAATTCAATATCATTATAGGTTAAAGCAAAATCATTATCATTAATTAAATTAATATTATTAGAGATCCAGTTTTCAACTTCAATATCTTCTAATTTATCAAAAAGGTTTTCTTCTGCCTTGTTAAAAACAAAAGAGTTTAAACCTATAAACAAAACAATCGATGCGGCAGTTGCCAAAGGTAATATTTTAATAATTCGGTCTTTTAAAGAGATTACTTTAGTTTCTTTTTCTAAAACTTTAGACAAAATGTTGTCTTCTAGGTTTGTAAAATAAGAATCTGGTACTTTAAAACCATTGTTTTTTTCAAAACGATTTTCAGACAATTTTACATTAATAGCTTCATCTAAATTATTAAAATAATCTATAGGAGTTTCAAAACCAGTTTTCTTTCCGGTTTTTTTATTAATAAAATTTTCGATATTTCTAATTTCGTTCTCCATTACTTCTTAGACCTCTTTTTTTATAAAAGGTTTAATTTGTTTCTAATTTTATATATTTTTCAATTTTTTTAACTGCATGAAAATAAGAAGCTTTTAATGCTCCTATAGAAGTTTCTAAAATTTCAGAAATTTCATTATACTTTAAATCATCAAAGTATTTCATGTTAAAAACCAATTGTTGTTTTTGAGGTAAGGTTGCAATTGCTTTTTGTAATATTATTTGAATTTCATCGCCAGAAAAATAAATATCACTTTCTAAAGTAGATGCAAGTTGCTCATGATATTCAGAAATGTCTACGTTACGTTCTTTAACTCTTTTATTAATAAAAGTAATAGATTCGTTAGTAGCAATTCTATACATCCATGAGTATAGTTTACTTTGCTCGTTAAATTTTTCTATATTTTTAAAGATTTTGATAAAAGTATTCTGCAAAACGTCATCTGTATCATCATGAGATATTACAATTTTACGGATATGCCAATATAAGCGTTCTTTATATTGGGTTACCAATACGCGAAACGCTTTCTCTTTTGTTTTATTATTTTTTAGTTGTGATACTAAAGTAATTTCGTCAATCAAAAACTTTGTTTTTAGTAAGACAGAAAAAAGTTATAAAGGTTTAATTTAAATAATGTTTTTTTTATTTTTTGCCCTAGATCTAGAAAAACCAAATAATCGCTTTTGTTTAATTGTTTCTGGTATTCCTTTAGGTAGCATATCTTCCCAACCTTCTTCACCATCCATAATCATTTTTAAAACAGTTCTAGAGAAAATATCAAGAATGTCTTTGTCAAAATCTTTTATATCTACAAGTCTACCATTATTATTAAAGAATTTATACAATTCTTTCATTCTAGGGTGTACTTTTAAGTTTTCGCTATTAATATACTCCCCAGAAGCTTGATCGTGATAAGGATACATGTAAATCTTTAAATCTCTATGAAAAAGTTTACCAAAAGCCTCTAAAATACCACCACTTAAATCTCGGTAATATTTTTCATCAAAAATTTGAATTAAGTTGTAAACTCCCATTGCTAAAGCCATTCTTTCTTTAGTAAACTCACTAAAGTATTCAACTAATTTAAAGTATTCTTGGAAACTAGTAATCATTACATTTTGACCTAAAGAACATAGTAGTTCTGCCCTGTCTAAAAAGTCTCTTTCATTAATCTTTCCTTCAGCAGATAGGTTACTTAAAGTTATTTCAAAAATAACTTGAGTTTTTTCTTCTTTTACTTTGTTTTCTTTTAAAAACATTTTTTTGGACTGTTCAAACATGTCCATATTAACCTTTGTTACTGGTCTAAAACTACCACGTAAAGCTAAAATGTTTTTTTTGTAAAGCACCTGAGCTGGTAATAAATTAATACCATCAGGACCAAACATTACAGCATTTGTCATTCCGTTTTTAAGTAACTGTAAACTCATTAACCTATTGTCTACATACATAAAACGAGGTCCAGAGAAATTAATCATATCAATTTCTAACTGATGATTGCCTAGGTTATCGTAAAAAGATTTTACTAACTCTTTAGGATTGTCATTTAAATAGAATGCACCATAAATTAAATTTACACCTAAAATACCTAAGGTTTCTTGTTGTAAACGAGCATCTGTTTCTTTAAAACGTAAGTGTAAAACAATTTCATTATAGTCTTCTAAAGGGTCTAATTGAAAACGGATTCCAACCCAACCATGTCCTTTAAATTTTCTAGCAAAATCTATAGTAGTAACGGTGTTTGCGTAACTAAAAAATAATTTATCAGGATGTTTTTGTCTACTTAAACGATCTTCTATTAGGTCAATTTCATGACGTAACATTGTATGTAAACGAGGTTGTGTTACATAACGATTATCTTCTTCCACACCATAAATAGCATCAGAAAAATCTTTATCATACGCACTCATTGCTTTCGCAATTGTACCAGATGCAGCACCAGATCTAAAAAAATTACGAGCAGTTTCTTGTCCAGCTCCAATTTCGGCAAAAGTTCCGTATATATCTGTGTTTAAATTTATTCTTAAAGCTTTGCTTTTAGTAGTTGGTACACTACTAATTTCTTGATCTCCTTTTAAAGAAATTGCCATATATGGTTGTTTTTAGTCTAAACAAATGTATGAAATAAGAACACTATCAGTCAATTTTTATCTTACTTTTGTTTTAATGAAAAATGATAAAAAACTGTTAACGATTACTTTTTTAGGAACTGGTACTTCGCAAGGGATTCCAATGATTGCAAGTAATGATCCAGTTTGTTTATCAAAAGATCCCAAAGATGTGCGTTTACGTTCTTCAATTTTAATTTCTTGGGATAAAGTCTCTTATGTAATAGATTGCGGTCCAGATTTTAGGCAGCAAATGTTGCGAGAAAAAGTTCAATTAATTAATGGAGTTTTATTTACACATGAACATTCAGATCATACAGCTGGTTTAGATGATTTAAGACCCTATTGTTATAAAATAGGGGAGATGCCTATTTATCTTGATAAAAGGACGTTAAAAAGTTTGGAGCAACGTTTTCAATACATATTTAGTAAAGAAAATAGATATCCTGGAGCTCCAAGTGTAAGTTCTAATATTGTTTCTAATTCTTCTTTTTTTATTGATGAGGTTAAAGTAATTCCAATAAAGGTAATGCATGGTAATTTACCTGTAACTGCATATAGAATTCAGGATTTTGCATATTTAACAGATGTAAAATCAATATCAGAAAGTGAAAAAGAAAAACTTAAAAACTTAGATGTTTTGGTTGTAAATGCGTTAAGAATAGAAGAGCACCCAACGCACTTTAATTTACAGGAAGCTTTAAACTTTGTAAAAGAAATTAATCCTAATAAAACATACTTTACACATATAAGTCATAAACTTGGGTTTCATAAAGAAGTTTCTAAAGGATTGCCAAACAACGTGTTTTTAGCTTTTGATGGCTTAAAAATTAGTATTTAGGTTTTTATAAATTATATTTTAATGTATATTTGTCTTTATGGCTATTGTTTTTTAGCGTTTTAGATTTAAAAACAAAAAAGCTATAAACCCTAATTTAAATTTATAATCTATGTCAAAAAAATCAGAACAAAATAACGAATCTACTGCTAATCAGCAAATAGACACTAGAATTGCAGCGGTAAGAGACCTTATTTTTGGTGAAAATATTCAACAATATGATTCTGAATTTGCAGACGTTTATGATAAGATAAAGACATTACAAGATGATACTCGTAAGAATTTATCCGAATCAATAACAAACATTGAAAATAAATTAGCTGACTTAGAAAGTTTAGTAGATCATAAATTCCAAGATTTGAATGATGATTTAGATAAAAAACTAGCTGATTTAGATGATGAGAAAGCAGATAGAAGAAAACTTGGTAAAGCTTTAGAAAAAATTGCGCAGATGTTGCAAGAATAGATGAAAAAAACGACTGTAGATAATAAAGACAATCGTTTTGAGTTACTTAAAGAACTACTTTTAGCAGAAGACAGGAAAGACTTTAAATTACTTCAAGAAGAAATTCTTGAGAGTCAGAAATTTAAATTAAAAGTAGATCCTGTTATTGATGAAAAAATAGAGGATTTAAAACAGAATTTTCCCGAATATTTTGGAGACAATATTACAGAGAGTATAAAAGTTCAGATTAGAGAATCTCAAGACGAAGTAGTAGAAGCTCTTTACCCAATTATGGGTAAATTGATTAAGAAGTTTATTGTTGCAGAAATTACAAAACTTTCAGAAAGTATTAATGATACCATTAATAATAAGTTTTCAATTAAACATATTATAAAACGTTTATTTAAAGGTAAAAAAACAGATGCAGAAGATGTTTTGCAAGAAGTTTTTGAGCCAATTATTGAAGAGGTTTTTGTAATAGAAAAAGATTCTGGTTTACTTGCAGGAAGCTATTCTAGAGGTAAAATTGCAGATAAAGATATGGTTTCTGGTATGTTAACCGCAATTAAATCTTTTGCAGAAGATGCTTTTTCTAAAGAGGGACAGGATTTAGAAGATATTAAGTTTGAAAACTTTCAATTATCTATTCAGAACTTTAAGACTATTTACATTGCTACCGCTACTTCTGGTGTAATAAATTCAGATTTTAAAGACGAATTATTTGATAAAATAAATAACCTTGCAGAAGTTGTTTTAAGAGATAGAAGTTATCTTTCTGATGAGGAAAAGCTTAATAAAATTATAATAGAGACATTTATTAAAGACGAGTAGAATTTATTTAATATTAATTAATGATTGCAAAAAAAGTTTTATTAGTTGGTAATTTTGGGGTTGGTAAAACTTCATTAATTAGAAGATTCGTGCTTAGTGAGTTTTCTGAGGATTATATAAGTACTATTGGTGTTCGTGTAAGTTCTAAGATTGTAAAAGTTGGCAACGAAGAAATTAAGTTGCTAATTTGGGATGTAGCGGGTACAAATGATGATGAGAAAATACCAAAAGCATATTTTTTAGGAGCAAGTGCTGCTATGTATGTCTTTGATTTAAGTAGGGAGGAGACTTATGTAAACTTAAAGAACCAAATAGAGGTTGTGCAAGAACTTTCTGGTTTAAAAAATATTACTGTTGTTGGTAATAAAAAAGATTTGCTAACTTCTAATGAAATAGATCACTTAATAAAAACAATTTCTGTTCCTGTAAATCTAATTACAAGTGCAAAAGAAAATGAAAATGTAGAAGATGCATTTACCATTCTAGCTAAACAATCTTTAAATTAATTTTTTTGATACCTTCTAAAATAGATTCTGTATTTATTGAAATAACAACTGATTTTAAAGGTGTTATAAAACGTGTAAATGCAGGTGGGTTTGCAGAAAAAGAATTTATAGTTAATGAATCTATTTTTTTTGTATGCCCTTTTTTAATAGGAACTTTAGAGGCATTGCCTTTAGATGAGTTTTTCTCAATGGAAGGAATGATTATTACTTCTAATAGTATTGAGTTTAATGTTGATGTAGAGTTGTTTAGGTCTAAAAAATCAATTTCTGTTTTAATTCATGACCGTACAAAAGTATATAGATTTGTAGAACAACTAAATCAGAGTAGAAATGATGTTTTTTTTGCGAAAAGAGAGATTTCTGAAAAAAACAAAGAACTGGCAAGGTTGCGTAAAGTAGCAGATAAAGCGAATGAAGAAAAGACGCGTTTTTTAGCAATGATGAGTCATGAGGTACGCAACCCTTTAACTGCAATTTTAGGATATACAGATATGATTTCTGAAGAGCCTTTAGGTGATAAAGCAAAAGAATATATTGGATATTTAACTTCTGCTGGTGAAAATTTAAAAGTTATAGTGAATGATATTTTAGACTTATCTAGAATTGAAGCAGGGAAATTAGAGCTAGTATCTGAAGAAATCAACATTAAAGAAATTGTTAATAACTGTTTTGTTAATTATAAAAATCAACAAAAAGACAAAGTAGTTGTTTTGGATCTTGTTGTATCTAGTGCAATTTCAGATATAGTATTTGGAGATAGTGTGAGAGTAACTCAAGTTTTGTCTAATTTACTAAGTAATGCCTTAAAATTTACAAAAAAAGGTTCCGTTTCTCTAGAAGTAGAATTAGTTTACGCTGGAAAAAAAACAACAGAAATCTGTTTTAAAATTGTAGATACCGGACGCGGTATGACTGTAGAGCAAACAGCGAAAATATTTGAAGAATATCAGCAAAATGAACTTAATGATAATCGAGTTTTTGGTGGTGCAGGTTTAGGTTTGTCTATAGTAAAAAGGTTGGTGGAGGCTATGAATGGAACAATTTCTGTTTTTAGTGAATTAAATGTAGGTTCTACTTTTTCGGTAGAAATTCCTTTTAAAAAGTATATTGAACAACAATCTAAATCAGGTTTATCTCGTATTAATTTGGAGAAGATGTCATTAAAAGGAATGCGAATTCTGATTGTTGATGATGATTTATTAAATCAAAAAATAACTAGTCATTTTTTGAAAAAAAAGGATGTTACTGTAGTGGTTTTTAATAATGGATTGGAGGCTTTAGAGGAATTAGATAATCAATCCTTTGATGTTGTATTGTTGGATATTAATATGCCGGGAATTACTGGTGAAGAATTAATTCAAAGAAAATCATCTTTTAAAAAGAATAATAATACTGCTTTTATTGCCTTAACCGGTAATGCAACACAAAAAGATAGGGGTAATTATCTAAGTCTTGGTTTTTCAGACGTTATTTTTAAGCCCTTTAAGTCGGATGAGTTGATAGAAAAAATAAGTGTTTTTTTTAATAAGTTTTAGTTTTACATATTTATAGTAAAATTAATCAATTTTAATCTCTACCATAATAATTGTAATTCTTTTCTTTTGGCTTCGTCGCTTAGTTTTTTCTGATTCCAATAAGGTTCGTTAATGCTTTTTTTCAAACGAGCTTCTGTAAGTAATCCATCTCCATTATCTTCTGTCCATGATAATATTTTATATGGGAATTCTTTTTGAGCGTCAATAGTTACTTTTCTGGTGTAGTCTAAATATTCAATATTATACCTTATTATGGTGTCAAGTTCTGTTTTGCTTATTTTTGCTTTGGCTACTTTTAGTTCTTTATAAGTAAATCGACTGTATGTAATAGGGAAAATTAGATCTAATTTACCTAAAGGGAGTTGTCCCTTATGAATGCGTATGTATGTCATAAGTTCCTCTTCTAAGAGTGAAGCAGGTATGTTTTTTTTAGTATCACCATCAGCTTCAAAATAAGAAAATTGTTGAAATTGATAATTGTTTTCTTTAAGATTAAGTTGTGTAAAAGTGTGTCCGCACCATTCTTGAATACTTGTATTTAACTTTAAAGTTCTTGGGAATCTTCTAAAATTGATAGGAGTAAAAGAAGAGCTTATAATTGAGTAATCATAAATACCTGTAATAAATTTTTTAATATTATTCAACTTCATTATCGTTATATTATCTTTTCCGGCATCGTTTGGATTGTCTAATTTAACTTGTTTGTTTAAAGAAAAAGGTTCGGTTACAAATACTAGCACAGCTTCACCTTCACGTATTTCTCCATATCTAGATTGTTTTAATTCGTAACTATTTATTTCTGCAGTTCCAGAGTACCAGTAATCATTAAATTGATTTTTTTGTACCAATATATCATTGCTATTTGTAATATTTGTTTTGGTATGTGTTTCTTTATTAGGTTGGCAAGCAATAATTAAAAGTAGGCCAATAAAGTAAAATATTTTTAAAAATTTAGTCATGTTTTTTTTTATTCACAAAAAATTAGATTGTATAAGGTTAAATAAATTTATTATAAACGATCTTCAATCCAAGATTTAAAGTTATAAAAATTTTGAGGAGCAACTCCATGACCAACCGGGTATTCAGAATAAACATTTTGTAAACCTAAATTATCTAAAAAAGGTTTGCTTTTACGAGCCCAATCAACTGGTAGAACCTGATCTACAGAACCATGAGAGCAATAGTAATCTGTTTTTATTTCTTTAGAAATATTTTCTGGTAATACTTCTATGTTAATGTATCCGCTTAATGCAATTACGTTTTGTACTTTGTTAGGGTAGAAGAAACTTAAAGAATAGCTTAATATTGCTCCTTGGCTAAAACCAAGTAGAAAAGTTTTGTTATAATTTGTTTGATATTTTTCTTTTATTTCGTCTATAAAAACGGCAATCTTATCAATAGATTCTTTGGCTTGTTTTAAGTCGGAAAACTTACCGTTTACATTGTCAAAATTAATTGCATACCATGCATAAGCTCCGTTTCCCATTGTGTAGGGGGCTTGTGCGCTAACTATTAATAAATCTTCGGGTAATTCTTCTGCAAACGAAAATAGATCTTGTTCGTTACTTCCGTAACCATGAAGTAAAATTAATAAAGGTGCGTTTTTAGTACCTTTTTTAGGTTCTCTTATTATATACTGCAAGCTCATAAAAAAAATAATTTTTAAGGTAAAGGAATTAGAAGTTTTTAAACCAATTTTGAAAATGTTCTCCAACCACAGGAACTAATTTTTCTTCACTTTTTAGAGTGCCAAGTAGAGAAATAATCCAAAGAATAAATAATAAAACACCAACAATCCAGCCTGCGGAACTTCCTAAGAATTTATAAACAATCCAACCGTTTAAAACTTGCAGTGCGTTAAGTCCAATCATTTGTCTAATATAAAAGCTAGAAAAATAATTTTTCTTACTCATATTCATAATAAAAGCTATAATTAGGCCGATAATCCAAAAATGACTAATTATTGCAGCAGTTTTTCCTTCGTTAACAGTTTGATTTTCCATGATGTATTTATTTTTTGATTAATTGATTGTTTGAGAAGATTCCATAAACTTCACCTTTTAGCTTTTTGTTGATAAAAGGACTGTTTTTAGAGGTTGATAAAATACTAGCCTTCGTAAAAATAGTTGTAGTATCTGGATTAAAAAGAGTAATGTCTGCAATGTTTCCTTCTGTAATTGAGTGGTTTTTAATACCAAAAATTTCTTTAGGTTTAGTTGTAAAACAGCTAATAAAGTCTTCTAATTCTAAAACAGAATTTACTGCGCTAAAAGCGGTTTCTAAACCAATTACGCCATCTTTTGCTTCGCTAAATTCAACTTTTTTATGTTCAATATCTATAGGGTTATGGTCTGAAGTAATAATATCTATAATGCCCGATTTAACTCCTTTTATTAATGCTTTTATATCTTCTTTAGTTCTTAAAGGTGGGTTTGTTTTAAAATTACTATCAAAACTATGCAGTTCATCATCTGTTAAAATTAAATGATGTGCAGTAACACTACATGTTACTTGTAAACCTTTCTTTTTAGCTTCCTTAATTAAAGCGACAGATTTAGAGGTGGTTATTGTTGGTATATGTAATTTTCCGCCAGTGTATTCTAGTAAAAATAAATCTCTAGAAATCTGAATGTGTTCTGCTAAAGCAGGAATTCCTTTTAGTCCTAATTTTGTACTGTTAATACCTTCGTTGGCAATTCCTTCTCCTGCAATTGCATTGTTTTTTGGAAAACTTAATACCAAGCCATTAAAATTTTGCGCATATAAAAGTGCAATTTTCATGAGTTTGTCGTTCTCAATAGATTTGTTGTAGTCACCAAAAGCAATTGCACCAGATTGTTGCATGTCAAATAACTCAGCCATTTCTACTCCTTTGCTTCCTTGTGTTAAAGCTGCAATTGGGTATAGATTTATTGCAGAGTTATTGGCTTTGCTAATTAAGTATTCAACATCTGCTTTAGAGTCTATTACAGGGTTTGTGTTTGCATTAATGGCAATAGAAGTAAAGCCGCTTTTTGCTGCAGTTTGTAATCCATTTTTTATAGTTTCTCTTTCTTCGAAACCAGGTTCTCCAAGAGAAACACTTGTATCAAACCAGCCGCAAGAAACGTGTAGATTTTCTAATTCTACAATTGTAAAATTGTCTTTATTTGGAATGGAATCTGCTATTTTTTCAAGCTTTCCATCACTAATTAAAATGTCCTTTTTTTTATGATGATAAGGACTATTAGCATCTATAATAGTTGCGTTTTTAATAAGTGTACTCATGGTTTATAGAATTTTAGTATAAAAATTTCTAAAAGCAAAGATACAATTGCCAAAGCTAAAAACCATTTCCAAAGCCAATGAACTTCATTTTTTTCGTTTAAATCGTTAAAAACTTCTTTAATAGTTGAAGAAGTATTAATGTCTTTGTTTGTTTCTTTTAGTAAATTTAAATCAAGAAAGTTAAGGTTACTTTCTTCTTTAGGGGTGTTAAAAGCAATGGTCTGTATGGTGTCTTTTTTTCTTAAAATGTTATAAAAACCTTCTTTGGTAGGTTGTGCTTTTGTAGTAATATTTACTTTATTTTGAAATGTTTGTTGCGTAGGGATAAAAGAAAAAGTTGCGTTTGATATGGTTAAAATCTCATCTTTTCCTAATTGAGTTTCAATATCTATAGTGTTCTCGTCATCTAAATAATTGTATAATTTTGAGTGTTTGAAGCTTAATTTTCCAAAATTGTAAAAAACAGGGACTATTAAAGGTGAATTTAGGAAGTTACTATTGTTTTTGTTGATTGAGCTAGATATCCAGTAGATGTTGCTGTTAGATGTCTTTATTTGGCTTATAAATGGCTGATTGTTTTCAAATGATACAATTTTACTGCTGTTTTTTGATGAAATAGGGTAGTAGCTTTGTGTTGTAGGGTATTGAAAATTACTTACTTTTTTCGAAAATACATTTTTAAATAAAGGGTGGTTGTAATTAATATTTGTAATTTTTAAAGTGTCTGTAACTTTAAATTTTATTTTTGAGTTCGCAACTTTTTCTAAAAAGGAATTGTAAGAATCAATTTTAGATTTTTGGTTTGGAATAATTACAATATTTCCTCCTTCATTTAAAAAATTAAAAATGCTTTTTGATAAATTTTCAGGTATAATTTCAAGTTCATTTAAGATAATTAATTGCTGTTTTTGAATGGAGTTGTAATTAACGTTTTGCAATGAAGTCTCGGTAAAATTAAACTCATCTTTTGTGTAAATTTTAGATAAGAAACTAGCGTCGTTTCCAATGCTTAATACGTTTACATTTTTAGTTGAATTTAGAGTAAAATAAAAAGAGTTGTCAAAAGCATAAGTGTCGCTAAAAGTTGTTTCTATTTTTCCTAAAAATTTAGATTGATTTTGAATTGTAAAAGGAATTGTTTTTTTTGTGTCTTTTTTAATAGAGTAGGATTGTTTGCTAATTAACTTATCAGCATTAAAAATTGCAATTGGGATGTTGTTTTTTTCTTCTCCTTGGTTTCTTATAACAACATGTATTGTAAGGTTGTTTGTGTTTGTATTGCTTATGAAAACACTGTCTATAGAGATATTGTCGCTTTTACTGTTTTTTAGTTTTATAACAGAAAAAGAGGATGTTACATTTGTAAACTTATTTTTGTAAGTATTCTGATAATCAGATATTAAAATGTTCTTAGTTAAAGTTTTTATTTCATTTTTTTCAAAACTGTTAATTTTTAATAAAACACTGTTTAAATCAATTTTTTTAGAAGTGTTTTTAATTTTTAAAAGCTCATTTTTTAGTTCAGTATAAGAAATTTTTTTAAAAAAATTACTATTTGTTTGTAAAGAATAAAGATCTTTTTGTGATGCATTTTCTATGATTTCTTTAGCAGAATTTTGTAATAAGTTTCCTTTTTTTCCTTTTGAGCTCGTACTTAAAGAGTTGTCTAAATAGATAAAAGTATGTTGTTTTTTTGTAGTATTTTTATCGCTAAAATAAGGTTGTGAAAATGCAAAAAGTATCGCAGAAAATAAAAGCATTCTTGTGCATAGAATTAACCACTTTTTTAATCTAGAACTCTTCCGAGTTTCTTGTGTTAATTTTTGAAGAAAAGCAACGTTTGTAAATGGGACTTTTACAAACTTTTGTAATTGAAATAAATGCACAATAATTGGAATAATTAGTAGTGCTAAAAAATATAAAATAGTTGGATTGTTAAACTGCATTTTTACAATATAAATTTTTAGAATTTACTAATGTATTATAAAAATGAGAGGTAAAATAATGTTGTTAATTTCTTATTAAAACTTTTCGAAAACACCCAATCCAAATAAAGCAAAATCATATTTTACTGGGTCAGTTTTGTCTAATTTTCTTAAATTTTGGTCTAATTCAGCAAGTGCTTTCCAATCGTTTTGTGTTCTTAAAAGGAGTTTTAATTTTCTTGCTACGTTGCCAGAATGCACATCTAAAGGACAAGATAAATTAGAGGCTTTGTGAGACTTCCAAATTCCAAAATCTACACCAGCATTATCATCTCTAACCATCCATCTTAAAAACATGTTTATACGTTTTGCTGCAGAATTTTTTAAAGGATCAGAAACATGTTTTTGAGTTCTTTGTTGGTGTTCTATTTCGAAAAATATTTTTTTAAATTGATGTATTGCAGTTTGGTAATTTGTGCTTTCATCTTTTATAAAAAGAGCATTTTCTAAACCATTATAATTTTTATAAATATGTTGAAGCGATTTTATAAATTGTCGAAAATCGATATAATTAAATGTTCTGTGTACAAAGTTTTGAAAACAATCTAAATCATCTTTTTGATGGTTTAAAATAAAGTCATGAGGAGCATTATCCATCAACTCCATCATTTTGTAAGAGTTTTTAATGATCATTGTTCTATTGCCCCAAGAAATAGTAGCAGTTAAAAAAGCAGCGATTTCTATATCTTCTTTTTTAGTAAATAAATGCGGAATTTGAATAGGATCTGACTCAATAAATTTTGGATTGTTATAGAGAATTACTTTTTCGTCTAAAAATTCTTTGAGTTCTTTCTGTGTCATCTAAAATTAAATAATTTTTCCGTCAATCATGGTTAGTTTTCTGTCAGTCATGTTAGCTAATTCTTCATTGTGTGTTACAAGAACAAAAGTTTGTCCAAATTCATCACGCAATTTAAAGAAAAGTTCATGTAAGTTTTTTGCAGACTCACTATCTAAATTCCCGCTAGGTTCATCTGCAAAAATTACGGCGGGTTTGTTTATAAGTGCTCTTGCAACAGCAATTCTTTGTTGTTCTCCTCCAGAAAGTTCGTTTGGTTTGTGTTCTATTCTATGAGATAATCCTAAAAATTCTAAAAGTTCTTTAGCTCTTTCTTCGGTTTCTTTTTTAGGTTTTTTAGCAATAAATGCAGGTATACAAACGTTTTCTAATGCTGTAAATTCTGGTAACAATTGGTGAAATTGAAAAATAAAACCAATATGTTTATTTCTAAAACTAGAAATTTCTTTATCAGAAAGATTTTTAAGTGATATATTATTTATTTTTAACTCAAAATCTTGCTCTTTTTCAGGCTTATCTAATGTGCCTAATATTTGTAATAAAGTTGTTTTTCCTGCTCCAGAAGGACCAACAATAGCAATAACTTCACCTTTTTTTATATGTAAATCAAGACCTTTTAAAACTTGAACGTCACCATAATATTTATGGATGTTTTTTGTAATAATCATAAGAAATATATCTAGCCACTAAAGTATAAAAAAAACGGATATACTTTGTTGAAGTATATCCGTTTTTATTAAAGTTTGGGGGGCTTTAAAAAATGTTTTTTAATTTGTTATAATCTATAAAGTAAACAAATCTTACAGAAAAGGTATGACTTTGTGGTTGTTCAAATAAATTATCTAAGTTTTTAAAGAATTTTAAATTAGAATTAGTATCAGAATTAAAAATTGAATTTCTGTAAAAAGCAATTAATTGACTACCCGGTGCAAATTGCCATATATAGTTTAAGTCTAAATTCCAGCTATTAAAGTTCACGTTTTCACCAGTATATGTGTTGTTAGAATCTAAGCCTCCTTCAGAATTTAAATTTTGGTAGCTATTGTAATCAACAGAACCCCAATAATGTCTAAAACTTAAAGAAAGTGAAGATTTTGTGCTAAAATTATAAATACCAGAAATTGTATTTGTATAGTTTTTTCTATCTCTTGTTCCAAAAATAATGTTTGTAGCATCTTCGTCTACAAAACCTTGGTCGTTATTTGTTTTATTATAGCTCATTCTATAAGTTAAAGAAAGTTGGTTGGTAAAACGATAACGAGGAGCAATACTAAAACCGTAACCTACTTTAGGGTTTTTACTATAACCTGTGTAATAAGCATCAGCATTTAGTTGCAATTTTTTTTGTGAATTTGTAGATATATAAAGGTTGATGTTTTTACGTTCTGGTTGTAAAAAATAAACACCACTTAATGTACCTTGTCTTGGTTCAAAGAAATCTTTGTTTTCAGAACCGTAATTTAAATTACCACCATAAGAAAAACGATTTCTTGTTTGAGCACCGTAATTTAAACCAGCGTTGTAACCTGTATAAACACCAGAAAAATGCTGATAATTTAATTGGTTGTAAAAGTTAAAACTATATCGGTTAAAGTTTTTTGTTGGTTGCAGAGTTCTCCAACCTGCACTCCCATAAAACGTTTGTTCGTTATTACTAAAAAGAATTCCCAAATCATTAGGGTTGTAGTCTTTATTTTCGAAGTTGTAGCCAATTTCCCAATTCCAATGCCCTGAATTGTAACCAAAACTATTATCAAAAGTATAACCGGTGCTCGGGTTGTTTACATCATCAGAAATATTACTCATTTTAACAGAACCATCTGCGTTGTATTTGCTGTCTTTAGTTTCTAAGTGCCAATCTAAAGCAGTTACATTTGCATCTCTAAATCTACCATCTCTTGTTACATTTGTGTTAATTAAAGAAATTGTAGAATTTTGATTAAATTGTTGGTCTAAAACAAGAATATTATAATTTGTAAAAGGAGCAATTACTTCTTTTCGAACCTCTCCAGTGTTATTGTTTTTTATAGTGGCTTCAGTTTTTTCTGTAATTGCGTTAAAAAAACCAATACCTAAACCTTTTTTTGTTCTTCCTGAGATTTTAACAGCGTTTAACATATTTACTTTTCCAGGATAGTTTGTTATTTCTTCATCAGTAGATAAGTTGCTAGAAACATCAAATTGATCTATTGGATGACCACCAATTCTTCTAGAGTAGAATAAATTTCCTTTATTAAAAAGTTCTGTTCCCTCCGTAAAAAATTGTCTTTGCTCTGTAAATTGTTGCTCAAAAGGACCTAAGTTTAACACAACATCATCAAAACCAACCTGACTAAAGTCTGGTATTAATGTAGCGTCTAAAGTAAAATTGTCTGTTAAGCCATATTTTATATCCATTCCTACGCTCCAATCTGAACTTGTCGTTCCTTCAAAAGAAGTGGTAGTTGCAGATGCATACGGATAAAGATTTAATCTAGTAGGAGGTTTAATGTTTTTAAAATCTTCAATTAAACCATCATATTGTGTCCATCTTCCTACAGAATTGTCAATGTGAGTCCAGGTATGTTGTGAGTTTAATTTTTCTAATCTTCGGTGAAAGTTAAATCCCCAAGATTGTATAGGTCTATTCGCAAAGCGTAATGCTCTGTAAGGAATTTTCATTTCAACATTCCAGCCTTTATCATCTATAGAAACATTACTTTCCCAAACGGCGCTCCAATTAAAATCTTCATTTCCATTAGAAACTTTAGAATCTGCTTGATTTCCTGTACTTTGTACTATAAATTCAAACGGATTTTGGCCATCATCATTAGGGTTTATTGTAACTAAAAAGAAATCTGCTTGACTAAAATTATCTCTAGTTGCAAATTCTTTTGGAATTCCTTTCGGATCCGGATCGTTCATCTGTGCAGAAATATAAATAGCATCATCATCATAAATAACTTTAACAGTAGTTTGGTATTCTGCAGGAACAGGATCTCCGTTTTCTGGCCTAAATAGCACAAAATCTTTACAGAGTTCAGCATCTTTCCAAGCAATATCATTTAAGATACCATCTATTTTTGGAGCTTTACTTATTCTTGTTGTTTTAATTTTTTTTCTTTTTTCGGTGTTTTGTGCAGATATCTGAATAGAAAATACAGCAACAAGTTGAATTAATAATAATTTCTTAAACATATGAATTGGTTGATTGTTCGGAAAACACGATGTTAAGTTAGGAATCATTTTTTTTGAAACTCTTAAAATTGTGCTTATTGTAATAAAGACCTCGTAAAGTTTAGAGTGTTACAGTTTGTGAATGTTAATTATTTCTTAAAAAAAAAAGATTTTTTTTTGGTGATAAAATTTTTACGTGAACTTTATTTAAAATTTTGCAAGGTTTATGTTTTGAATTTGTATTTTTGTTAAGTTTTAAAATAACATCACAACAATGAACTTACACGAATATCAAGGAAAAGAAATTTTAAACAGTTTTGGCGTTAGAATTCAACGTGGAATTGTTGCAAGTACTCCTGCTGAGGCAGTAGAAGCTGCAAAAAAACTTACAGAAGAAACTGGAACAGGTTGGCACGTAATAAAAGCACAAGTTCACGCAGGTGGTCGTGGAAAAGGTGGTGGAGTTAAGTTAGCTAAAAACTTAGACCAGGTTAATAGTATTTCTGATGATATTTTAGGAATGATGTTAATTACACCTCAAACTTCTGCTGAAGGAAAATTAGTAAACCAGGTTTTAATCTGTGAGGATGTTTATTATCCTGGAGATTCTGAGCCAGATGAGTATTATATGTCTGTTTTATTAAACAGAGCAACAGGTAAAAACATGATTATGTATTCTACAGAAGGTGGAATGGATATTGAAACTGTTGCGGAAGAAACTCCACATTTAATTTTTACAGAAGAAATAGATCCTTTATTAGGGATTATGCCTTTCCAAGCACGTAAAGTTGCTTTTAATTTAGGTTTATCTGGTGTTGCATTTAAAGAAATGACAAAATTTGTTACAGCTTTATATACTGCATACATTAAATCTGATTCTGCAATGTTTGAGATTAACCCGGTATTAAAAACATCTGATTCTAAAATAATGGCAGTTGATGCTAAAGTTTCTTTAGATGAAAATGCATTATATAGACATAAAGATTATGCAGCAATGCGTGATTTACGTGAAGAAAACCCAATTGAAGTAGAAGCTAAAGCTGCAGGATTAAATTATGTAGATTTAGATGGAAACGTTGGTTGTATGGTAAACGGAGCTGGTTTAGCAATGGGAACTATGGATTTAATTAAAGAATCTGGAGGAGAACCAGCTAACTTTTTAGATGTTGGTGGTACTGCAGATGCAGCAAGAGTAGAAACTGCTTTTGGTATTATTCTTAAAGATGCAAATGTAAAAGCAATTTTAGTAAACATCTTTGGTGGTATTGTACGTTGTGATAGAGTTGCACAAGGTGTTGTAGATGCTTACAAGAGTATGGGAGACAAAATTACTGTGCCAATTATTTGTAGATTACAAGGTACAAATGCTGTTGAAGCAAAACAATTAATAGACAATTCTGGAATGGAAATTATTTCTGCTACAGAATTTCAAGAAGCTGCAGATAAAGTTGCAGAAGTTTTAGGAGCTTAGATTATAAATTTATTTTATATAGAAAACGTCTCATTAATTGAGACGTTTTTTTTTGTTTCATATTTAGGTAAATTTAAAAACTAAACTAACGTTGTTTTTAGCTCATTTTTTTAT
>CAJQQH010000167.1 GCA_905480405.1 uncultured Polaribacter sp.
CACCAGAAAGTAAGCTTTCCATATTCATGTTCATTAATCGATAAGAAAACATCCAACCACCTTTACCGTGATAATGATCTGCCATAACAGATATTGGTGCATGACCATCTGGTCTGTTGCTAGACCAATTTTGATTTTCTTGTGAATTTGTAGGTTTTGCTAAGAAAATTGCAAAACCTAAACAGATAATTTTAATTGCTTTCATAATTTTAATTTCTTTTTATTTAGATGATAATTGTGATTTTAACTTGCGTTTTTTTATACTATCAAATAGTAAAATGAGTAAAACGCTTATTCCAAAAAGTGGTAAAATAACTGCTAATAGTATTAATAAAACAATAATTACTTTACCTACTTTAAATTGTGATGATACTTTTGGAGTTCCTAATTTGTTTTTTGGTTTTCGTATTAAATAAGAGGCTATAGCAGAGAAACTCATTGTTGCTAATAGTATTGCCAAACAAAACATAATCCACCAATTCCAAGCACCAAATTCTCCTTGATGAAAAGCCATTACCCACATTCTTCCTCTCATTAAAAAACCAACATCACTCCAGTTATGATGTTTAATAAGTTTACCAGAATATTGATCGAAATGAATCATTTTTTGGTTTGCTAAGTTGATAGATTTATTAGAAATACTAAATGTACTTTTCGGCGACTTAGGCAAACCAATTGTAATAGTACCTTCTAAGTTTTGGGCCTTTGCAATAGTAACCATTTTGTCTAAAGAAATCCTATTTCCTTCTTTTTTAGAAGATAAACCAATTCCTTTCCAACTATTTGGATAACCCGTGTTTGTTACTTTTTGCACCCATTTAAAGTTGCCACCAAAAACATCTGTCCAAGGTAAACCACCAGCGAGTGTAATTAATAATAAAATTGAAATCCAGAAACCTAAAACAGCATGTAAGTCTCTATAAAAAATTCGTTTTCCTTCCTTTAAACGTATTAAAAATAATCCTTTAAGATTCCAATTTTTAATAGGCCACCAAACATATAATCCGGTAAAAATTAGAACAACCATCCAAGAAGCTACTAATTCTATTATTTTTGTGCCAATTTTACCACCTAATAACTCTCCATGTATTTTTCTTACTGTATGCATCCAAGTATCTTTTGGTGAAAATTTACCTGAAATTTCACCAGAATTAGGGTTTACAAAGACTGAATTTTTATTACCAAATTTACCATAAACAAACTCTGTACTCTGCAAATTAGTAGTAGGAATAACAATACTAATAGGTTTTCTTTTTGTTTCTTTTTTAGTAACTATTTCCCACTGTTTTTGATATGATATTTGCTTATTTTCTACGTTATCTATAGTTTTTATCTTAGTTATAACTTCTTTTTCTATATCTGGGTTAAATAAATAAATTGCACCTGTAATAGATAGAGTTAGTATAAATGGCAAAGAAATTATACCAGCAATAAAATGCCATTTCCAAATCCATTGGTTTAATTTTTGATTTTTCATTTTATGAGATGTATTTAAATCAGCAGTAAAAAAATAGTTGTTTTACTGCTGATGTTTTTTTAAAAATTATATTTCACTCCAAAATGAAAAGCTCTTGGATTACCTATAGAATAGGTGTTCTCTTTGTTCCAAGTACTGTAAGAAGCTCTAACTGCATAAAGCTCGTTAAACAGATTTAAACCATGTATCCAAAGATCAAATTGCTTAATTCTATACGATGCCCTTAGATTAAATATGCTATGACCTTTATATGTAGACGTTCCATTAATACTATTACCAGCACTATCAGTTCCTATAACAGCTTGCCCTTCGAAACTTGTGTTGTATTCTCCAACTTGTTCATATTCTAGAGTTAACCCTAAATTTTTTAGTGGTTTATAAGTAATAGAAGTATTTGCAAGATAATTGGGTGCGGTTTGCATATCTGTATTAGAGTAATCTACATTACTGTCAAAGAATTCTAAGTATTTATGAGTTGCATAACTACCACTATAATTAACAGAAAGGTTTTCTAAAACATTGTATTTAATACCTATTTCTGCTCCGGTAGAACGAGTTTTTCCGGCATTTTTTTGAATATAATCTCCATTGTTATCTAATAAGGAGATTAATCTATTTTTACCATCTAATTGGTATAATGCAACATCAATTTTTAAAATTGAAGGAATTGTAAAATATCCGCCAAGTTCTAAGTTGTTAAATTCTGCAGGTTTTAGATCGAAAATTGTTCCGCCAGCAGAATCGTTATTACTATTTCTAAATAAAGTTGATGTTTGAGGAGGTGTAAAACCTTTTGAATAATTACCATAAAAGCCAATGTTATTTGTAGCATTGTAATTAAAGCCAAACTTAGGCGCAATATTTGTATAAGTTACTTTAGTATCTTTTACACCTGCAAGATTATCAATTTTATTATCGTAATTATAAGAAAAACCATCATATCTAATGGCACCTGTAAATTTTAAAGCTTCAATTGGCGAAATTTCAAACTGTGCATATCCAGCGTAATTAAAAATATCTGCTTGATAATTTAAAATGTAATCGCTAGAATTTACTGTGTAGTCTGTGTTTGTAGCTGTTGTAGAATCTACAATTACATCTATAGTTTCTGCAATATAATCTTGAGGAGAAAAATCTGCAGT
Organism: uncultured Polaribacter sp.; assembly: GCA_905480405.1. Taxonomy (GTDB): domain Bacteria; phylum Bacteroidota; class Bacteroidia; order Flavobacteriales; family Flavobacteriaceae; genus Polaribacter. The sequence goes on from CAJQQH010000167.1 coordinate 2,620, forward strand.
TGTTCCTAAAATTAAAGAAGAGTTTAAAAAGTCGAAATCTATTTTATGCTGAATTAAACCAACATAACTTGTAAATTTATTAGAATTGATTTCCCCGCTTCCAGTTCCGTTTAAAACTCCATTTGTTCTATTTTGCCTTACTCTATATGAAGGTATTTGGTTCATCTCATTATTTCTATAAATAAAATTGAATGACGTTTTGTTTTTATCATTCCAAATTTTATCTAATGTAGATCTAAAACGTAATGATTTCGCAACCCTTTCTGTAAATGTTTGATTGCTTTCATAATTACCTGCAGTGTAATTATCTTCAGAAAGAGAACCTGCCATATCAGATCTATAATCTATAAAAGTAACCGTATTCGTCCATTTTAAATTATCAGAAAAATCATTTACATTTTTAAAAGTTATAGCAAATTTTTCGTAATCAGAATGACCTACTGGTCCGTCCTTTCTTTGTACCTTATTTCCGCCAAGATAAAAACCATACTTTTCTTTAGATGTTGTAGATGCTTCAGCTTCAAAACGTGTTAAACCTAAATCGTTAATTTGAAAACCTAACGAACCTCCAAACTCTTTATTGGGATTTTTTGTAATAAAGTTAAAACTACCACCAATTGCTTCGCTACCATAAATACTAGATGCAGGACCTTTTAATACTTCTAGACGTTTAAAGGTAGTGTTGTTCATTTCTAATAGTGCATTATGATTAAACACTGCAACGGGTCTAATTGGTAAACCGTCTTCTACATATAAAAATAATGATTTTGTAGATATTGGAGAACGAGCTGCCATAAAATGTTGCTCATTACTAGAAGCTTTAGATGTACTCATAAATACCCCAGAAACTTGATTAACCAATTGCTCAATACCAAAAGCTTTTGTTTCTTCAATTTGTTTTGCTGTTAAAACTCCAATTGATCCTGGAATTTCTTTTCTCTGTTGAATCTCTCTACTAGCTGATACAATAACTTCTTCTAAGTTTTGGATATCTTCTACAAGTATAATTGTGTTAGAATATTTAGTAAGGGTAAAGAATTTTGTTTCATAACCAATCATAGAAACTTTTACTTTCGAGTTTATTAGTAAAATATTAAAGTTTCCTTTAAAGTTACTTGTAGTCCCTGTTTTTTTGTTTTTAACAGAAACAATAGTCGCTCCAACTATTGGCTCTTTATTTGTATCTAAAATCTTTCCTTTATATGTTGTTTGCGCATAACCATTTAGTATAGGTATTATTATACCCATACAGATGATAATTATTTTTTTCATCAATATTTGTTTTATAAGTAATTTTTTAAAATTCTGAATATCAGTTTTTTATATTGATATTCATTGTGTTAAATTATTTATAATATAGGCGGATGAAATATAGCTTCAGAAAATAAATAGCTATAGTTTTTAGAGTAAGTGTAATTTTCTTTTTTAATAGAATTTACTTCTTTTTTCTTTTTAAGGTTTAGGATTTTAACGAAGCCAATAGGGTAATCTTTTAAAGAAATTTGCAGTGATACTGGAGTTTCTTCTTGTTGTTTCTTTACCTCTTTGTATAGATGACATTTACCATTACATTGCATTTCTGGCTTATCTTGATTTATACATAGAAACTTTGCAATATAATCTTGATTAATAGCATATTCAACAAATGGTGCAATTGGCCTTAACATGGCTAGCATATATAAAAATACAAATAGTAAAGGAGTTATTCTTTTAAACAAGATTGCTATTTTCTTTTGCAAAAGTAATTTTAGCAATTATTAAAACCAATAAAAAAATACTATTTATTAGTAATTAATTAACTTCTCTTTTTTAGATTCCTTTTATTTTAAAAACTTGTGGTAATAGGTTTCGTTGTTTTAATTTTGTTATTTTTATTTATTCTAAATAAAAGCTTATATTTGCACCATAAATATTAAATATGATAGTTTTTTATTCTGATATACAAACCTCTAAATCAAATACAAGTATTTCTATTTGCGATAGTATTTGTTCATCAAATTGTATAAAACCGAAAAATAAGTGTTGTAATAAATACAAAAAAAAGGGCATCAACTGTAAGAGATGCCCTAATATTTTATTGCAAAAAGCATCTTAAATTTGCTTTTGCAATAAGATGTGTTTATTTAAATGCATTTAAACCAGTAACATCTAATCCTGTTATTAGTAAGTGAATATCGTGTGTTCCTTCATAGGTAATAACACTTTCTAGATTCATAGAATGACGCATAATAGAATATTCGCCAGAAATTCCCATTCCGCCTAACATTTGTCTTGCTTCTCTAGCAATTTTAATTGCCATATCTACATTATTACGTTTTGCCATAGAAATTTGTGCAGAAGTTGCTTTACCAGCATTTTTTAAAGTTCCTAATCTCCAAGCTAATAATTGTGCTTTGGTAATTTCGGTTATCATTTCTGCTAATTTTTTCTGTTGTAATTGAAATTGACCAATTGGCTTTCCAAATTGCTTGCGTTCTTTACAGTAGCGTAAAGCTGTATCATAACAATCCATTGCAGCACCAATTGCGCCCCAAGCAATACCATATCTAGCAGAATCTAAACAACCCAACGGTGCGCCAAGACCAGATTTATTTGGTAATAAATTTTCTTTAGGGACTTTTACATTATCAAATATAAGTTCACCTGTAGATGATGCTCGTAAAGACCATTTATTGTGTGTCTCAGGAGTAGAAAAACCTTCCATACCACGTTCTACAATTAATCCATGAATTCTACCTTCTTCATTTTTAGCCCAAACAACTGCTACTTGAGCAAAAGGAGCATTAGAAATCCACATTTTTGCACCATTTAAAAGATAATGATCTCCCATATCTTTAAACTTTGTTTCCATTCCGGAAGGATTTGAGCCATGATTAGGTTCTGTTAAACCAAAACAACCCATCCATTCACCAGAAGCTAATTTTGGTAAATATTTTTTACGTTGAGCTTCATTACCATAAGTGTAAATAGGATACATTACTAAAGAAGATTGTACAGAAGCTGTTGAGCGAACTCCAGAATCTCCACGTTCAATTTCTTGCATAATTAATCCATAAGAAATTTGATCTAAACCTGCGCCACCATATTCTTCTGGTATGTAAGGGCCAAAAGCACCAATTTCTGCTAAACCACCAATAATTTGTTTTGGAAATTCTGCTTTTTGAGCATATTCTTCTATAATAGGAGATACATCACGTTTTACCCATTCACGAGCAGCCTCACGAACTAATTTGTGCTCATCAGTTAGTAAATCATCTAAATTATAATAATCAGGAGCTTGAAATAAATCTGGTTTCATAATAGTATGTATTTTTAATTTGATAAAAAAAATCAATTATCAATCTGTGTAATTTTTAACAAATATATCAATTATTGTTTAATTTTATAACAATAATTAAATACTTAAAGTTTTAATAAAAATACATAATTTTTAAAGTTCATTGTTGGAAACACTTAAAAAGTTATAGTTTTCATTTAAGTTTGTAATGATGAAGTTTACTTTAGGAAAACAAGAGCGATTAAAAAGTAGAAAACTAATAGAAAAACTATATGAAGAAGGTAGTTATCTAAAAGCTTTTCCTTTTAGAATGGTATATTTACAAACAGAACATACTTCGAGTTTTCCTGCGCAAGTAGGTGTTTCTGTTGGAAAAAGAAACTTTAAAAGAGCGCCAGATAGAAATCGATTAAAAAGATTAATGCGAGAAACATATCGTTTACAGAAAGAAATTATTTATGATAATTTAGAAAACCCTTATGTTTTTATGATTTCGTATATTGGTAGAGAGGAAAAATCTTATGATGAACTTTTTACTAAGATGAATAAATTATTAAATCTATTTGTTACAGATATAAAAAATAAAGAAAATGATGCACTTTAAAATAAAAAAACAAACGATTTTAATTTTATTGGTAGTAACGATTTTTTTATCGTTTTCATTTAAATCAAAATTCTTTGAAGTAGCAAAACAAATTGAAATATACAATACACTTTTTAAGGAGTTAAATATGTATTATGTAGATGAAATAAATCCTGCTGAACTAACAAACACAGCTATAAAAAACACTTTAAAAGATTTAGATCCTTATACTAATTTTTATAACGAGCAAGCTGTTGAAGATGCTAAAATTAGAAGAGAAGGCGAGTATTCTGGTATTGGAACTGCAGTTTATTATACCAAAAGGGGTATACAAATAAGTGAGGTTTATAAAGGGTTTTCTGGAGATAAAGCTGGTTTAAAAGCTGGAGATATTATTATTTCTGTTGATGGTCAATCGTTAAAAAATATGGAAAGAGATCAGCTTTCTATGTTTTTGAAAGGGGCACCTAATAGTACAATATCTGTTGAGGTAGAAAGACAAGGAAGTATTATTACTAAAAAATTAACTAGAGAAAAAGTTGTTGTAAACCCTGTTCCTTTTTATGAAATGATAGACGAAGAAACGGGTTACATAACATTAACACGTTTTAATAACAAAGCTTCATCCGAAGTAAAAAAAGCATTTAGAGCTTTAAAGAAAAAAGGGATGAAAAAACTAGTTTTCGATTTAAGATACAATCCTGGAGGTTCTCTTTTAGAAGCTATTAATATTTCTAATTTCTTTGTTCCTAAAGGAAAGGTTATTGTAACAACTAAAGCTAAAATAAAAAAATGGAGCAATACATATAAAGGTACAAATGATCCTTTAGATTTAGAGATTCCTATTGTTGTGTTAGTTAACGGTCGTTCTGCATCTGCATCTGAGATTGTAAGTGGGTCGTTACAAGATTATGATAGAGCTGTAATTATGGGAGAACGTTCTTTCGGAAAAGGATTGGTACAACGATATAGAACATTAACATACGGTACGCAATTAAAGTTAACTATATCTAAATATTATACACCAAGTGGTAGATGTATTCAGGAATTAGATTATACAAATAGAGATGCAAAAACAGGTAAGGTTCCAAAGTTTTCTGATAACGGAATTAATGCGTTTAAAACAGAAAACGGAAGAACAGTTTTTGATGGAGGAGGAGTTACACCAGATGTTAAAATAAAGGTATCTAAAAGATCTGAAGCAACTAAGAAGTTATTACAATCTAAAGCAATTTTTAATTTTGCAACAGATTATTTTTATAAAAATCCGAAAATTGAAAATGTAGAAGATTACCATTTTTCGAGTAAAGATTATAGTAGTTTCGTAAACTATTTAAAGGTTGATACTACCTTTGTAACAGATCAAGAAAAATTGTTTAAAACAGCATATTTATCAGCAGAAAATAATAGTATTACAAATGAATATGAGCGTATAAAAGAAAAATTAGTAGCTAATAAAGTTCGTGAAATATCTAGCAATAAAGATATTATTTCTATTTTAATAGAGGAAGAGATTTTAGAGAAATACTATTACAAAGAAGGTGTTTATAAGCATCATTTAAAAAATGATACTACTATTTCTGAAGCAGTTACTCTGCTTAAAAATGAGGGTAAATACAAGCAAATTTTATCGGGTAAATAATTTTACCTTTACATTTTAAAATTACAAATGTCACAAATTAAGAATATAGAAAGAACAAGAGCACAAGAATCTACAAATGCCATAGAAAAGTTATATATTTCTATGCGTCATTTATTTAGTAGAGGTTTTTACAAACCTATGGGGGTTTCAGGAGAAACTTTACGTAAATCTTTGTTGCTTTTAAGACCAGAAATTTACGGTTCTATTGCAGAAGATAGAACAGAGTTAGACGGTTTGGTGTATGTTATAGAAAGACTGCCAGAAGGTATAGAGGAATGCCAGTTTATAAATTTAACAGCAGATGAAGGTTATAAAAACTCACATTTCGAAGCTATAATTCCGCCAAAAAGAAGGCGAAATTGCTATAGAATTGATAAAGATCAGATGAATATCGAGATTACAAGAGGAAGATCTGAAATTTATGATATTTTAACGCATTTAACTTTTTTGTTTGTAGAATCTCATAAAATTCAAGAACGTGTTTCTTTAAATGATGGAGAAGATTTTACTAGAGAATGGTTGAATTTAGAAGATGTTGTTATAAATAAAAAAGTAATTTCTGAAAAGGATAAAGAAGTTTTAATTGTTCACTTAGGTAATATTTTGGGTAGAACTTTTAACGAAGTTTCTGGGATTTATAAGGTTTTTAGCTCTGAAGAAAATCCTCATAAATTTTTTAATCTTATTTATTGGTTAGGTAAGCTAGCTATTAATGAAGTTTTTGAGAATAAAAAAAGAACTATAACTTTTAGCACAGTTTTAATAGAAGAAATTGGGCATCATATTTATGGTGATATTTGGGCAAATAATATTAAATCAATTTTAAATGATAACGATCTTTTAAAAAAACCAATTCATATTATAAGTGCAAATATGCATAGTGTTTTAAATTCGATATACGCAAAAGGAGCTTTACCAGAAGAAACCAAAAAGTATGCTGGGTTTGAGTTGTATCAATTATTGAGTAATGCAGATAGCAAACCTTTACAGAAAAAAGTAAAAGATTATGCTTCAGAAAACGGGTTGATTTACGTAAAAGATACTTCTGGAACGAATATTAATGTACAAATAATTGATACTGATAAAATAAATTTTGATGTTTCACCGTTTAAGAAAGAAAATTCTCTAGAAGAAAATGCTGTTATTATAGTAATGGATTATGCTTTTGGTGAGCAAGCTTTTGAAACGATGGATGAGTTGTTAAAACCATACGGAGATAAGAAAGATGAAATTCACTTAAACGTAAAGTCAGTTTCTATAATGGGAAAAGCAGGTATTTTAGAAGGAGGAAAAGGAGATATAATGATTCCTAATGCTCATATTTTTGAAGGAACTGCGGATAATTATCCGTTTAAAAATGAACTATCTAAAGAAGATTTAGATGGTTTTGGAGTAAAAGCATTTGATGGATCTATGGTTTCTGTTTTAGGAACGTCTTTACAGAATAAGGATTTATTAAAGTTTTTTCATGATTCTACTTGGAACGTAATAGGTCTAGAGATGGAAGGAGCACATTACCAAAAAGCAATACAATCTGCCTCGAGAATTAGGGGTAATATTTCTGAAAATGTAAAAGTAAGATATGCATATTATGCTTCTGATAACCCTTTAGAAACAGGTGCAACTTTAGCTTCTGGTGGTTTAGGTATGACGGGTGTAACTCCAACATACGCTATTACACAAAGAATATTAGAGCAAATTTTTTAATTAACAGACTGATTTTTTTAACCAAACTAAAATAATGTCAACAAATCAAAAAAATAACGAAGAAGAAGTAGATTTAGGTTCTTTGTTTGTAATTATAGGAAAAGGATTTTCTAATTTTTTCAATTTTATAGGATCTATTTTTAAAGGTGTATTTCATTTTCTAATTTCAGTTTTATTGTTTTTAAAAGAGCATCTTTTAAAAATTATTATTGCTGGTGTAATAGGTGTTATTGCTGGTGTCTTTTTAGAAGTGAATTCTTCAACAAAATATGGATCTGATTTATTGGTTGAGCCTAATTTTAAAAGTACTAGACAGTTGTATAATAATGTGAATTATTATAATGACTTAGTAAAACAGAAGGATTTTACAGCACTTCAAAGAATTTTTAGTTTAGATGAAGAAGCTGCTATTTCTCTTAAGAAGTTTAGTATAGAACCCGTAATTATAGATAGCGATTTAATTAATTCTTATAACGATTTAATTTTATCAATAGATACTTTAGCGATTAAAAGTTATGAGTATGATGTTTTTAAAACCTCATTTACAGAATTTGATTATAAAGTTCATAAGATAACAGTTGTTGCAGAAAAGAACAATGTTTTTGATAAGTTAGATGATGTTATAATTTCATCAGTAGTTAATAATACTTATTTTAAAAGAATTAAAGAATTAACAAACGAAAATTTAAATAGAACAGATTCTTTATATCGTAAAAGTTTAACTGAAATAGACTCTTTAAGAAAGGTTTATATGAAAGTTATGTTAGAAGAAGCAAAAAAGCAATCAACAGGTACAAATATAGATTTAGGTGGTGTTAAGAGAACAACAAAAGAATTAGAACTTTTTGAAACTGGTAGAAAATTAAATTTTGATTTAAAAAATATAGCAAAAGAGAAATCTACAACCTATGAAGTTATTAATGTAATCTCTAATTTCCAATCAATTGGTTATGAGATAAAAGGAGTAACTAAAAATAAAGCTTTTTTACTAGGTAGTGTTGGGTCGATTTTAATGATTGT
>CAJQQH010000168.1 GCA_905480405.1 uncultured Polaribacter sp.
CTATTTATTGCAATTCAATTGGTGTGGAGTATATGTATATTCGTAAGCCACAAGAAATTGAATGGATTCAAAATAAACTCAACATAAATGATAATCAACCGAGATTTTCAGCCGATGAAAAGAGACATATTCTAAAAAAGCTGAATGAAGCCGTGTCTTTTGAAAGTTTTTTACACACCAAATATGTGGGGCAAAAACGTTTTTCTTTAGAAGGTGGAGAAGCTTTAATACCTGGTATTAGTGTAGCGTTAAGAGATGCTGCAGAAATATATGGTGTAAAAGAATGTGTTTTAGGTATGGCTCACAGAGGTCGTTTAAACACTTTGGTAAATATATTTAAAAAACCAGTTAGAGATCTTTTTAGTGAGTTTGAAGGAAAAGATTTTGAAGATGAAGATATTGATGGTGATGTAAAATACCATTTAGGTTTAACGTTAAGTAAAACTTATAGAGATGGTAATGAAATAAAAATGAATTTAGTTCCAAACCCATCTCACTTAGAAACTGTTGCTTCTGTGGCAGAAGGTATTACAAGAGCTAAAATTGATAGAAAATATAATGGAGATTCTAGTAAAATTCTTCCAATAGTAATTCATGGAGATGCTGCAATTGCAGGTCAAGGTATTGCATATGAGATAGTGCAAATGGCCAAATTAAATGGTTATAAAACAGGTGGAACAATACATATTGTAGTAAATAATCAAATAGGTTTTACTACAAATTATTTAGATGCGCGTTCTAGTACATACTGTACAGATGTCGCAAAAGTAACTTTATCGCCTGTATTACACGTTAATGCAGATGATACTGAAGCTGTTTGTCATGCTATGGAAATGGCATTAAATTACAGAATGACTTTTAAAAGTGATATTTTTATTGATCTTTTAGGATATAGAAAATACGGTCATAACGAAGGTGATGAACCTCGTTTTACACAACCAAAATTATACAAAGCAATTTCTAAGCATCAGAACCCAAAAGATATTTATGCAGCTCAATTACTTGCAGAAGGTTCTATTGATAAATCTTACTTAGCAGAGATTACATCTGAGTTTAAGCAAATGCTAGAAAAAGAATTTGACGAAGCAAAGAAAGTAAAAACTTCTAAGGTTCGAGAATTTATGGAATCTACTTGGAAAGGATTTGAACGTCAGCATTTAGATACAATGCTACTTGTAGAAGATACTAAGTATGACCTAGAAAAATTAAAAAGCATAGCAAAAGTTGTTTCAACGGTACCAGAAAACGTAAAGTTTGTTAGAAAAGCAGAACGTATTTTAAACGGTAGAGCAAAAATGGCTTTTGAAACTAATCTATTAGATTGGGGAATGGCAGAAAATTTAGCATATGGTTCTTTAATGGAAGAAGGATTTAATGTACGTATTTCTGGTCAGGATGTAGAAAGAGGAACTTTTTCTCATAGACATGCCGTATTAAGAGATGAGATTACAGAAGAAAGAATCAATTTATTAAATACAAATCCTAATAATAAAGGACAAATGACGATTTATAATTCGTTGTTGTCTGAATATGGTGTTCTTGGTTTCGATTATGGTTATGCCATGGCAAACCCAAACACATTAACTATTTGGGAAGCGCAATTTGGAGATTTCTCTAACGGAGCGCAAATAATGTTCGATCAATATATTTCTGCAGCAGAAGATAAATGGAAGTTGCAAAACGGAATTGTAGTTTTATTACCACATGGTTATGAAGGGCAAGGTTCTGAGCATTCTTCTGCAAGAATAGAAAGATATTTACAATTATGTGCAGTAGATAATATGACAGTTGCAAACTGTACAACACCTGCAAATTTCTATCATTTATTACGTAGACAAATGAAACGTAATTATAGAAAACCATTAATTGTATTTACACCTAAGAGTTTATTACGTCATCCAAAAGCTGTAAATTCTATAGAAGAACTAGCAACAGGAGAGTTTCAAGAAGTAATAGATGATACTTTAAACCCAAAAAATGTAAAGAAATTAGTTTTCTGTATGGGTAAATTCTATTATGATTTACTAGAAGAAAGAGAAAACTTAAAAAGAGAAGATGTTGCTTTGGTAAGAATAGAGCAATTATTCCCTTTACATTTAGAGAAGTTACAACAAGTAATAGATAGATATCCTAATGTAGAAAATTACGTTTGGGCACAAGAAGAACCTAGAAATATGGGTGCGTGGAGTTTTATGCTAGAGCGTTTAGATTTAGTAAAATTAAATGTACGTTCTCGTAAATATTACGCAGTACCAGCAGCAGGTTCTAGTACACGATTCAAAAAACGTCATAAAGCCGTTATTGATAGTGTTTTTAATGATAATGAGTAAGTGCGTTAAGGATTGAAACGACATCCTTTTTTACTTTTACTTCGATTAAAATTTATTTTCAGAAATTTTATATCGAGAATACAGTAAAAAAGATATAGTGGAAAGTCTGTATAAACGCTAAAAAAATAAAAAGTAAAGTAATAAAAAGCTAATATCGTTTTAGCAAAAGCAAAAAAGAAAACCATGAGTGTTTTAGAAATGAGAGTTCCTTCTCCAGGAGAATCGATTACAGAAGTAGAAATAGCAACTTGGTTAGTTGAAGACGGGGATTATGTTGAAAAAGATCAACCAATCGCAGAAGTAGATTCTGACAAAGCAACATTAGAATTACCTGCAGAAGAAAGTGGAATTATCACTTTAAAAGCAGAAGAAGGTGATGCTGTAGAAGTGGGTGCAGTTGTATGTTTAATAGATACTAGTGCAGCAAAACCAGAAGGTGATGCTCCAGCAAAAACAGAAGCGCCAAAAGAAGAAAAGAAGGTTGAAGTAAAAGAAGCTCCGAAAGCAGCAACTTATGCAACTGGTACTGCTTCTCCTGCAGCTAAAAAAGTATTAGCAGAAAAAGGAATAACTGCATCAGCAGTAAAAGGAACTGGAAAAGATGGTAGAATTACTAAAGATGATGCTGTAAAAGCAGTACCATCTATGGGAACTCAGCCAGCAAGTGGTTCTAGAGGAACAGAACGTAAGAAAATGTCTATGTTACGTAGAAAAGTAGCAGAGCGTTTAGTAGCTGTAAAAAGCGAAACAGCAATGTTAACTACTTTTAACGAAGTTAATATGCAACCAATTTTTGATTTACGTAAAGACTTTAAAGAAGATTTTAAAGCAAAGCACGGTGTTGGATTAGGTTTTATGTCTTTCTTTACATTAGCAGTTGTTAGAGCTTTAAAATTATACCCAGATGTAAACTCTATGATTGATGGTGATTATCAAATAAAAAATGATTTTCAAGATATTTCTATTGCAGTTTCTGGACCTAAAGGTTTAATGGTTCCTGTAATTAGAAATGCAGAAAATTTATCTTTTAGAGGTGTAGAGTCAGAAGTTAAACGTTTAGCTTTAAGAGCTAGAGACGGTAAAATTACAATTGATGAAATGACAGGTGGAACATTTACAATTACCAATGGTGGTGTATTTGGTTCTATGTTATCTACTCCAATCTTAAACCCTCCACAAAGTGGAATTTTAGGAATGCACAATATTGTAAACAGACCAATGGCAGTAAATGGTGGAATTGTAATTCAGCCAATTATGTATGTTGCTTTGTCTTACGATCACAGAATTGTAGATGGTAGAGAATCTGTTGGTTTCTTAGTAGCTGTTAAAGAGGCTTTAGAAAACCCAATTGAGTTATTGATGGATGGTAATCCTTCAAAAGCATTAGAAATGTAGTCGAATATTTTGACTTATAAATATTTAAAATCCTAAGCTAAAAGTTTAGGATTTTTTATTTTGGAATAGTTACCTTCTAATACTATTTTTTAATAGACTACATTACACGAAATGATACCTTTAATTAAAAGTTTGCTATATAGAGAGTTATAAGGTTAAAAAAAAACTATTTTTACCTTCAAAACAAATAGTAAAATTATGACTAAAAAAGCTCAAAAAATAAACAGAACAATAAATAAATATTATGTTTTAGTTTTACTTCTTCCCTTTTTACTATCCTTTTCAACAAAAAAAAACAGTGTTAATAAGCAAAGAAAAACAGATCCAATTGAGGTTTCTGTAAAACTGCGTATTAATAAAATATATAATATTAATTCAGTTGATGAAACTTATCAAATAGATGGTTACCTAATCTACTCTTGGTTTGATGAAGCTGCAAAATTTATAACTGAAGACGGTCTTGTGGCATCTAAAACTTATCAAATTGGAAGAATAGATGACTTAAGAAATGAAATGTGGATTCCAACATTTGAGTTAATAAATGTCCAAGGTAGTGGAAATACACCAAATGCTAGAATTGATGTGTATTCTGATGGGGAAATAAATTTCGAAAAACGTTTTTTTGAAACTTTTAGCTCAAAAATGGATTTTATCAAATTTCCATTTGACACACAGAATTATGTAATTTCTATTGAAGCATTTGGTAGTAGTAGTAAAGAACTTGTTTTTAAAGACCCTAAATTCTTTCTTGACAAAGAATTAAGTCGTTATCTAGCAGAAGATTGGGAGTTTGTTTCTAAAAAGGTTAACATAAAGGAAAAGAAATACCAATTTATGGATGATGAAATCGAATCTTCAAGAAATGTATATTCTAGAGTCACTTTCGAGGTAAAGGCGAAACGGCTACCGGGATACTATCAATGGCAAGTATTATTCCCATTACTAATTATAATTTTAGCATCATTTGCTATTTTTTGGATAGAAGATTTTGGAACACAAATTGGTGTAGGTTTTACATTAATGCTTACAGTTGTGGCATTCAATTTCTATTCTGCATCTATACTACCCAAATTACCTTACAACACTTTTATAGAGTATGTTATTATAGTTGGTTATATTTTTATTTTTCTTGGTATAATAGCGGTAATAATAAATCACAGAATAAATAAGGATGAAAAAACGACTAGTAAGATATCATTACTTACTCATTTTAGATATTTATTTCCTTTCTTATATACAATTGTAATGTTAATATTATATATGAAATTACTTAGGTAGATTTTTATGAATTATTTTTTAATTATTTACCTTGCATCAAAAAGCTAGAATGCAAACAAACCCTGAATTAGAACTTGCCCTAAATTTCATAGAAAAGACGGATAGAAATCTTTTTATTACAGGAAAAGCTGGTACAGGAAAAACTACTTTTTTACATCAAATTAAAAAAGAATCTTTAAAGAGAATGGTTATTGTTGCACCAACAGGTGTTGCAGCAATAAATGCAAAAGGTGTTACTATTCATTCGTTTTTTCAAATGCCATTTGGCCCTATTTTACCAAATCAGATTGCAAATACAAACCAGCAGCGAAAGTTTTCTAAAACAAAAATTGATATTATTAAATCGTTAGATTTAGTAATTATTGATGAAATTTCTATGGTTCGTGCAGATTTATTAGATGGTATAGATCAAGTTATGCGTCGTTATAAAAACCGAAATAAAGTTTTTGGGGGTGCACAAGTTTTAATGATTGGAGATTTACAACAATTAGCACCTGTTGTAAGACCCAATGAATGGAGTTTATTACAGCAACATTACAATACCGTCTACTTTTTTAGTAGTAAAGCTTTTCAGGAAGCTAATGTAGTTTCTATAGAGTTAAAGCATATTTATCGTCAGAAAAACGAAAATTTTATTAAAGTTTTAAATGAAATTAGAAATGATAATTTATCAGAAGATTCGGCTAAAATTTTAAATGAACGCTATGATCCTAATTTTTCGCCAACAAAAGATGATGGCTATATCACTTTAACGACACATAATAATAGAGCAAACTTAATTAACGATTCTGAACTAAATAAGTTAAAAACAATAAGTGCTTTTTTTAAAGCTGATATTTCTGGAAAATTTAATGAAAATGCTTTTCCGAATTCAGAAAGATTAGAATTAAAGATTGGTGCGCAAGTTATGTTTATAAAAAATGATTCTTCGCCGGATAAAAGATATTATAATGGTAAGATTGGTATTGTAACAGACGTTTCTACAGAAAATGTAACCGTACAATGTGCCAATGAAATAGATGAAATTGTTACCGAAAAAGAAACTTGGGATAATGTAAATTATTCCATTAATGAAGAAACAAAAGAGATTAAAGAAGATGTTATTGGTTCTTTTTCTCAGATTCCGTTACGATTAGCGTGGGCAATTACGATTCATAAAAGTCAGGGTTTAACCTTTGAAAAAGCAATTATAGATGCAGAAGCATCTTTTGCACACGGACAAACGTATGTTGCTTTAAGTAGGTGTACTTCTTTAGAAGGATTGGTTTTAAAAACTCCAATTACAAGTAGCGCAATTATTAACGACAAAACCGTAAGTGTTTTTAATGAGAGCGTAGAAGAAAATCATCCTGATGAAAGTATTTTAAATGATTCTGAAAAACATTTTCAGCTAAATTTAATTTCAGAATTATTCGATTATCAACCGTTTTTATATCCAACAACTCGTTTAATTGATATTTTTTATAAAAATAGAACAAGTATAAAAGGTGATGTTATAGACCATTTACAAACTTTAAAAGATGATGGAGTTGTTGCTTTAATGAAAGTTTCTAATGGATTTAAAAATCAATTGGCACAAATTTCAGAAGACAATGTTTTGCCAGAAAATAGTTCTCAAATAGAAGAACGATTTGCAAAAGCATTAGATTATTTTATAACTCAAACAAAAGGAAATATTCTAAAGCCATTGAATGCTATTTCATTTTCAACAGATAATAAAGCTGTTAAAAACGATTTTTCTAAACAGTTTGATTCTCTACAAGAGAAGTTGTTAGAAAAATTGTTTGCATTACAAAAGATGACAAACGGGTTTAAAGTACAAGATTATTTAGAGGTAAGAGCTAAAGCTGTTTTGCAAAAAACGGCTCCAACTGCAAAAAAGAAGAAGTTATCTTCTAAAAGAGATCCTTTATTAGCCTTAAAATTACGTGAATTAAGAGACGGAATTAGAGTTGCAGCGGGTATTCCTGCTTTTCAAATTTTTACACAAGAAACTTTATACGCTATGTGTGATAGTCTTCCAAGAACGGAGAAAGAGCTGTTAGAAATTACTGGAATGGGAAAAACTAGAGTTTCTAAATATGGCGAAGAAATTTTAGAAGTAATAAATACTTATTGCAAAGAAAACGGAATAAATAAACTAAACGAGCAAAAAAAGGAAGATAAAAAACCAACAAAGCAAATTACATTTGAGTTGTTTAAATCTGGTCTTTCTGTAAAAGATATCGCTAAAGAACGTAGTTTAACTGCAGGTACAATAGAAAGTCATTTAGCAAGTTATATTCCTTCTGGTGATGTAGATATTTTAGAATTGATAGAAATTAAGAAGTATAAAAAAATTATTAATGCAATTGAAGAAACGAAGTTTAAGAATTTAACCGAACTCAAAGAAAAAGTAGATAAGTCTTTTACTTTTATGGAATTAAGAATGGTTTTACTTTCTATGGAAAATTAATTAATTTTTTTTAAATAAAAAATGCAAGTTTTTGTAAAAAGTAACGTCTAAAGAAATATGATAAGATCCTTTCTTATCATTCTTTTTCATAACAATTTTCCCACTTCTAATTTAGGAGTGGGTTTTTATTTAATAAGCTTTTCTACTTCAAATCTTTTAACAACAATTGTATTGATTTTCTCCCATTCCATTCGTTTTCATCTAAAGCATACACAATATCGAAATCGTTTTTAACAAATTCTATTTTATCGCCCAAACCAAAACCAATTGAATTGAAGGTTCTTTTATTATCACCCTGAAAAACATTTAGTTTTAAATGCGTTTTATCTGCTCCAACTTGTTTTCCATAACCGTTATCTCTAACACAAGTAGATTTAAAAGTCGGTCTCATATTCATTGGTCCAAAAGGTGCCATTTGCTGAATAATTCTAAAAAATTTTGGTGTAATTTCTGATAAATCTATTTCTGCATCTACAGAAATTTCTGGAGTTAGTAATTCTTTATCAATAGTTCTTTCTACCACTTCTTCGAACTTCTTTTTAAAATTCTCATAATTTTCAGGCAATAAAGTTAAACCTGCAGCATATTTATGTCCTCCAAATTGTTCTATAAACTCCTCACATTCGTGCAAAGCATTATATACATCAAAACCTTTTACAGAACGTGCAGAAGCAGCTAATTTATCGCCACTTTTTGTGAAAACTAACGTTGGTCTGTAGTATTTTTCTATCAATCTAGAAGCCACAATACCAATAACACCTTTGTGCCAATCTTCTTGATAAACGACAGAGGAATAATCTTGTTCTTCTTCATTATCAATAATTTGGATTAATGCTTGATCTGTAATTTTCTTATCTAAATCTTTTCTGTCTGCATTAAAAATTTCTATGGCAGCAGCAAATTCAACTGCCGAATCAAAATCCATTTCAGTTAAAAGTTCTACAGCATAATTACCGTGTTTCATTCTTCCTGCAGCATTTATTCTTGGCGCAATTGTAAAAACAACATCGGTAATTGTTAATTCAGATTTTTTAGTTTGATGAATAATTGCTTTTATTCCGTTTCTTGGACTTTGATTAATTACCTGCAAACCAAAATAAGCAAGTGTTCTATTTTCGCCATTCATTGGTACAATATCGGCAGCAATTGCAGTTGCCACCAAATCTAAATACGGAACAAAATCTTCAATAGTTTGATTTCTAGAAATACCTAAAGCTTGAATCAGTTTAAAACCAACTCCACAACCACAAAGTTCATCAAAAGGATATGTACAATCTTCTTGTTTTGCATTTAAAACGGCAACAGCTTTCGGGATTTCATCTCCTGGTTTATGATGATCACAAATAATAAAATCTACATTCTTTTCTGATGCATAAGCAACCTTTTCAATTGCTTTAATACCACAATCTAAAGCAATAATTAATGAGAAATCATTGTCATGTGCAAAATCAATTCCCATAAAAGAAACGCCATAACCTTCTGCATATCTATCAGGAATATAGGTTGCAATATTTGGATGAATCGTTTTTAAATAGGAAGAAACTAAAGAAACAGCAGTTGTACCATCAACATCATAATCACCAAAAACTAAAATATTTTCGTTGTTAGCGATTGCTGTTTCAATTCTATCTACAGCAAGATTCATGTCCTTCATTAAAAAAGGATCATGAATTTCATCTAAACTTGGGCGAAAATAATTCTTTGCAGCATCAAATGTTTCAATACCTCTTTGACAAAGAACATGAGCAATTGTTTTATCAACTTGAAGATCTTCTGCTAATTTTTCTACTTTTTCTTTTTCTGGATGTGATTTTAACGTCCATCTCATAGCAATTTATTTTTTAAACATAAGATACAAAATGTGAGCTAATAAATTGAATTCTATAATTCGTGTAAGAAAATTTCAATTTCAACCTTAGCAAATTGACGAAACATTTCCATCACTCCACAGTATTTTGTTACGGATAAATTAACTGCTTTTTGTATTTTTTTTGGTTGTAATTCGGTATCAGAAAAATGATAATCTACTTTTACTTTGTTATAAAATTTTGGGTGATCATCTGTTAATTCTGCAGTAATATCAATTCTAAATTCTGCAACCTCAGCATGCATTTTCTTTAATAAAGAAACAACGTCTAAACCAGAGCAACCTGCTAAAGAAGATAACATTAATGCTTTTGGTCTGTATCCTTTTCCTTCTCCTCCACTTTCTTCACCTGCATCCATAGTTAGAGAAATCCCACTAGGATTGTCAGATTCGAATTGCATATTTTCTTTCCAGGTAGTAGTTACAAGATTTGTCGCCATATTTGATCTTTTTGTTATAGGGTTATTAAAATTGAAATAGTAAATTGTGCTTTTATACAAAAGTAAGAAAACACATAGAAGTTAATGATTAAAATTAATAAATCTCTTAAACTAAAAAAAACAGTTGTTTCCCTTTTCTTTTTGATGTTCAGCTCCTTTTTCTTTGGACAAGTAGATGAACCTCCTGTGCTAACTGCAGAAGGAAAACAAGCATTTTGTTTAGGAAGCCCAATTCCAATAGTTACAGATTTTTCAATTACAGATATAGATGACACCACAATTGCTTCTTTTTTTATTCAAATTTCTTCTGGTTATCAAGTTAATTTCGATCGATTAGAATTATCAGGTATTCATTCAAACATTAATACACGATGGAGTTCGTCCGAAGGAAAATTAACTTTAGTTTCTGCAATTAGTGGGTCAGAAATTTTACTTACAGATATAGAAAACGCTGTTAAAGATGTTGTTTTTACAACTAGTTCTAACAATGTTGTAGAAGAAAAATATTTTTCCTTATCGATAGGTGATGCTAATTATTTACCCATTACAGATCATTTTTATGAATTTGTAGCAGATATAAGAGTAAGTTGGACAGCTGCAAAAGCAGCAGCTGAAACTAGAACTTATTTTGGAAGACAAGGGTATTTAGCAACTTTAACTAGCCAAGAAGAATCTGATTTTGCAGGTAAGCAGGCTTCTGGCCCTGGTTGGATTGGTGGTTCTGATGAGGAAACAGAAGGTGTTTGGAAATGGGTTACAGGACCAGAAGCAGGTACTGTTTTTTGGAACGGACAAGTAAGTGGATCTACACCTAATTTTGCATTTTGGAATGAAAATGAACCCAATGATTTTGGAGGAGATGAAGATTACGCACATATTACAGATCCATCAATTGGTACTCCTGGTGCTTGGAATGATTTACCAAACTCTGGTAGTAATGGTTTGTATGAACCTAAAGGGTATATTGTAGAGTACGGTATACCAAGTGACCCACCTTTAAACATTGTTGCAAGTACTAGTATATATGTACCTCAAGTTTTATCTACAACTGATGGTATGGTATGTGAAAATGGCTCTACAACGATTACAGCAACTCCAAGTGAAGGAGATATTTTATGGTATGATGCTCAGGTTGGAGGAAATTTATTGTTTACAGGAAATGATTTTATAACACCAATTATTAATTCTAACACAACATATTACGCAACTGTTTCTGTTGGTGGTTGTAATACTTTAACAAGAACTCCGGTAGTTGTTACCGTAATACAAAGACCAACTATAACTAGTATAAATAACGATTTAATTTGCGCTGGTTCTGCAAGTTTATCTGCAACAGCCTCATCAGGAGATATTTATTGGTATGCTTCTTTAACAAGTACAACTCCATTGTTTGTTGGTAATGTTTTCGAAACTCCAAGTTTAACAACTACAACTAGCTATTTTTTAGAAGTTAATAGTTCTGAATGTAAATCTATTTCTAGAGAGGAAATTACAGCAGTTGTAGATGATACAATTCCTGAATTTGAGGTTTTACAAAACACTTATGTTTTGTGTGAAGACATTGGTTTAATTATACTAGAAACTATAAATCCTATTAAAAATTACACCTATGTTTGGAGAAAAGATGGTAATGTTCTTAATGGAGACTTAAGTTCAATTTCGGTTAGTTCTGCTGGAAATTATTCTGTAGTTGCAGTATCTGACGCAGGGTGTGAATCCGAAGAAAAAACAATTCTTGTAAGAAGTTCTGAAATAGCTACATTTACAAACGAAGACATTTTAATTATAGATGATTCTAGTAATAACTCTATAGAAATAATAAATCCAAATTTAGGTATTGGAGATTATGAGTTTTCAATTGATGATAAATTTAGCAATTATCAAAATGAAAGAATTTTTAATAATATCTCTACAGGTATTCATACTTTATATATTAAGGATAAATTAGGGTGCGGAATTCAAGAATATCAGTTCTCAGTTTTAAATTACCCAAGATTTTTTACACCAAATGATGATGGAGATAATGATACTTGGAAATTAGAAGGATTTGATAAGAGTTTTTATACCATTTCAAATGTTTATATTTATAATCGATTTGGAAAGTTAATTTACACAATTACTACTGATAATAATGGTTGGAATGGTAATTATAAAGGCAGTAAATTACCATCCAATAGCTATTGGTTTAAAGTAACTTTAACCGATGTAAATGGATTAACAATAGAAAAAATAGGTAGTTTTAGTTTAATAAGAAAATAAAAATATGGCATTAGTAACACCTTTATCAGCAGAACACGATTTAGAAACAAAAGAATTAGCAGAATTTTTTAATGAGACTTTAGGGTTTTGCCCAAACTCTGTATTAACAATGCAACGAAGACCAGCTATTTCTAAAGCTTTTATCAACTTAAATAAAGCTGTAATGGCAAATGAGGGTAAAGTAACTTCTGCCTTAAAAAGAATGATAGCTTGGGTTTCTAGTAACGCAACAGGTTGTAGATATTGTCAAGCTCATGCAATTAGAGCCGCAGAACGTTATGGAGCAGAGCAAGAACAGTTAGATAATATTTGGGAGTATAAAACGCACGCAGCATTTTCTAATGCAGAAAGAGCCGCATTAGATTTTTCTTTAGCTGCTTCTATGGTACCTAATGCTGTGGATGCAAAAATTAAAGAGGAATTGTATAAGTATTGGGATGAAGGAGAGATAGTTGAAATGCTCGGTGTAATTTCTCTTTTCGGATATTTAAATAGATGGAATGATTCTATGGGAACAACTTTAGAGGAAGATGCAATTGATAGCGGAAATCAGTTTTTAGGCAAACACGGTTTTGAAGTTGGTAAACACGATGGATCTAAATATTAAAAGCTAAAAAAATATAAAGCCTTATCGTATTGATAAGGCTTTATTATTATATAGGTCCCCCAACCTTTATAACTTATATTTCAAAAATAGATAAAATTTAAAGTGTGATTCTTGTGATTTTCACAAAAAAAAAGAGTACTTTTTGTACTTTATAAGTAGAAATATCGAAAAGATGAATGTTGAAGAAGAAAAATTATTTAATTGTATTAGAAAAAAGATACCCAAAAATGTTTCTTTTACAGATGAGATTGCAGATGTTTTAGATATAAGTTACGATGCTGCTTATAGAAGAATAAAAGGGAAAACATCTTTAACATTAAAAGAGAGTTTACTTCTTTCTAAGTATTTTAATTTAAATCTAACCAATATTTTTAATAATAAAGAGTTTGATGAGGAAAGGATTATTGTAGAAAAAACACATCCAATTTTATCAAATAATGCTTTAAAAGTATTTTTTGAAAAAGGAACCCTTGAAGCTGGGAAAGTTTTAAGTTCTAAAAACGGACAAATAATTAATTGTGCTAAAGATTATCCTTTTTATCATTCTGATAGTGGATTATTAAAGAGTTTTAGACTTTATGTGTTTATAAATACTTTAAGTAAAGATCCTGAAGAAAAAAAGATTCCTTTTTCTAAGTTTAAACCATCTGCCATTATTTTAGAAAAGTACGAAGCTTTTTTAAATCAATATAAAAAGGTTTCATTAATAGAGGTTTGGAACGATTCAACGATTGATAATGTTTTAAATCAAATTCAATTTTTTTATGAAGTTGGTCTTACTACAAAACAAGAAACATCTTTAATTGCTGATGGTTTTAAAGAGTCTTTAGGGTTAATAGAAGAGCAATCAAAAAATAAAAAGAGGCAAGTAAATGACAACAGTTTTCAACTATTTCATAATAATATTATTTCTCTTTTAAATACGGTGCTTATGAAATCTGATACTGAAAAAAAGGTATTTGTGCCATACACCAATTTAACATACTTTAAGGTTATTGATAAAAATACTACGAATCAAATAGAGGAATATGTTAAAAAACAAATAGAGTTTTCTAATAAACTATCTGGAGAAGCTTCTTTTCAAAGAACCAAGTTTTTTAATGCTATGAATCAAAAAATTGATAATAAAATATTAAAACTTTTGCTTTAATTTTTCCTTAATTTCAATTGAAATTGAATCTATTAGTTTTTGCGATTTTTCTATTTCTATATTAATGTTTTTTTCATTAGTAACCATATCTAAAATTGTTTTAAAAGATTTTTGATACCAATCTTTCCAAGCAGAAATAATTTCTAATTGGGTTGCTAAAGAATCTCCTTTATGAATTGCTAATTTACTTTGTTTTAACTCTTCATTTAATCGACTAACTGCAGCTTTTTCTAAATCAACTAAAATAGTTTTTGCTGTTGTTTCACCTGCATTTAAAAGCGTATAAGCAGCAATTAAAGCAGTTATTCCTACGTTTTTTAAAGTGGTTTTAGAAACTTTATCAATTCTATCATTATCTGTATGATAAAACTGATCTGTAAAATGCCAAAACAAAACACTTGGTATATTTTCCCTTAAAAACGGAACATGATCACTTCCACCTTCAAACGGGTTTGTATCTACAACCCAATTTACTCTTTTGCCTTGTGCTTTAAACTTATCAATTAAAAAATCATTTAAATAATGAGGTTTCATTTGGTCTAATCTCATTTTTGAACCTCCCCATTCTGTATGTTTATCATTTCCACGTGTCCAAATTGCACTTGGATCTGGCATTTTTTCAATCAAAAAAGTTCCACCAGTTTTCTCTGTGTTTTCACCAACCATATCTAAAGAAATTCCCCATTTAATATCTTTAGCTCTAATAGAATCTTCTTTTACATATCTTCTGGTAGATACAATTTCATCACCCCATAAAAAGGTTAAAGTTCTTTTGGGTTGATATTGTTTTTGTTTGATAAAATTAGCCGTTAAAGAAGCCATTTCTAAGGCAACACCAACACCTGTTGCATTATCATTTGCACCAGGTTCTTGTATATGTGCACTAAAAACCAAACGTTCTTTCGGTTTCTCATTTCCTTTAATATCAGCAACGATTGTTAATTCTTCAGAAGGATAAATATTCGTTTCAATTTTTACATTTAAAGTCGTTTTCCCTTTTTCTAAAGATTTTTTTAATCTTTCTTTAGATTCATAAGACATTGCAATTGCCCAAGGTTTGTTTATAGTATCAAGCGGAATCGATCTAAACTGAATAGAAGTTGTATTTTTATCTGGTTGTAAATAGTCAGGATTATTATACGTCATAATTCCAGCAGCTTTTCCTTCAATAATTGCAGTTTTGTATATTCTATAAGGGCTTGTTTCTGCAAAAACTATTTTTCCTTTTACATCTAATTTAGAAATATTTTTAATGTCTTTTATATAAATAACTTCGGCAGTAATACCTTGTTTTGGAGTGCTATAAGAATTTAAAGCAATCATATTTCTATTGGTGGTATGCTGTAATAAAGGTGTTTCTTCTCCTTTAATGTGTATACTAGCATCAACAGATTCCCAAGTTGGGTTTTTAAGAGGTCTTTTTTCTATTCGGTAGGTTAAAACTGTGTTTTCTGTTGCGTTTTTTTCTAAAATATAACCAGCTTTTTCTAAGTCTTCTGCAATTTTATAAATACTTTTATTAAAACCTGTATTACCAACAACACGCCAATATTTTTCTACAAACGAAGTAGTTTCAAAAGCTAAGTTTCCAGTAAATTTTTGATTGATAACATCTGCATAATTAGATGTTGATAATGCAATAGGAGTTTTGTTTTTACAATGGATAAATAAGATGGAAACAATTAATAAAGCTATTGATTTTTTTAACATGACTTCGAATTTATGAGTTATAAAAGTAGTTTTTTTAATTGATAATTTTGGCAACTCTTTTTTGTAATTCAGGAACAACATTTTTCTCAAACCATGGATTTTTAGTTAGCCAAAATCGATTTCTTGGACTTGGATGCGGAAGTGTAAAATATTTAGGTAAATACGCAGGGTAATTGTCTACTGTTTCTGTTAATGTTCTTTTTGCATTTTTTTTTTAAGTAGTAATTCTGTGCATACATTCCTATTAAAATAATCATTTCTAGGTTTGGCATTAAATCAAACAATTGTAGATGCCATTGCGGAGCACATTCCTTTCTAGGTGGTTTGTCACCAGAGTTCCGTTTTCCAGGATAACAAAAACCCATAGGTACAATTGCAAAATTCTCTACGTCGTAAAAAACTTTGTCAGAAACATTTAACCATTTTCTTAATTGTTTTCCACTTGCATCGTCCCAAGGAATACCCGATTTATGCACTTTTGTTCCTGGAGCTTGCCCAATAATTACAATTTTAGAATTCTTATGAGCTGTAACAACAGGATTTACGCCCAAATCTAAATGTGAAACACAAATTCTACATTGTTTTATTTCTGATAAAAGGTTTTGCATTTATTTTTTCAACTCTAAAGCATCACTTGCAAAAGACAAACCTTCGAAGCCAGTTTTCATAAAGTTTCTAATATTCTGATGAGAATCTCCATTTTCATCTTCTAAAACATTTTTATAATGCTCTCCAAAACAAAATAAGGTTTCTTCTTTTTGTAGCTTTTGAAGCTTTGCAAAAGCAAATAATTTACAAGAACCAGAGTTTTCGCCAGCGTTGTTTTTAATATTTCCGTTTGTAAAAGTAGTTGGAGTAAAAGTATAATTGTCTTCAATTACTTGCATAGTTTCTGCAAAGTTAATTTCTGTTGGACTTACTTTTAATTTTGTTTTAAATTGTTGGATGATCATTATTGATTTTTTGTTGTTCTACAAATATAAATAATTTAAAAAGACGCTTTTTATTATTTAAATGTAAAGTATTGTTTACATTTGTATAAAAATAATAGAATTATGAAAATTAAAATGTTGCCAAATTGGGGAAAAAAAATGGGTCTTTTACTTTTTTTTATAGGGTTAGTTGTTGTTTTTACTGCAGTTAGTAATAGAGAAAGTTTTTGTGAAGGTTATAATTCATATGATACTAGTATAAGTGAAAAACAAAATTTAGAACCTATATTAATTGAAAAATGGTTTGGTGAATCTACGATTCATATTTTTGAAGTACTTACAATTTTAGGTTTGCTAGTTTATATGTTATCAAAAGAAAAAATTGAAGATGATTATATAAATACATTACGATTAGAATCTTATCAACTAACCTCAATTATAATATTAGTATTTGCATTAGGTTTATATGCTTTCTCAGAAAACTTAAAACTAAGTTTAGACGCTTTTGCAACTTTATTTTTAATGTCTTATTTAATTATTTTTGCACTTAAAAAACGTGTTTACTAATGAAGAACTTAATAAAAGTAGAGCGTGCAAGACATAATCTAACACAAGGAGATTTAGCAGAAAAAGTTGGAGTTTCTAGACAAACAATTTATGCAATTGAAAATAACAAGTTCAACCCTTCTGTAACATTAGCTATTAAAATGGCTCGTTTTTTTAAAGTAACAGTTGAATACTTATTTGATATTGAAGAGTAAATAAACTATTTCTTCCCTTCCACAATCACAACAATTTCACCTTTTGGAGGTTTTGTTGTATAATGAGCTAACACTTCGGTTGCTGTTCCTCTAATCGTTTCTTCAAACATTTTTGTGAGTTCTCTAGAAACAGAGACTTGTCTATCAGCTCCAAAATACTGAATAAAATGCCCCAATGTTTTTACCAATTTATGAGGAGATTCATAAAAAATCATTGTTCTTTTTTCTTCGGCTAATAAAAGAAAACGTGTTTGCCTACCTTTTTTTACTGGTAAAAAACCTTCAAAAACAAACTTGTCGTTTGGCAAGCCAGAATTTACCAAAGCAGGCACAAAAGCAGTTGCACCAGGTAAACAATCTACCTCAATATTATTTTCTACACATGCTCTTGTTAGTAAAAAACCAGGATCTGAAATTGCTGGAGTTCCTGCATCAGAAATTAATGCACACGTTTCTCCGTTTTGTATTCTTTGCACAATTCCTTTTACAGATTTATGTTCGTTGTGCATATGATGACTGTGCATTTGTGTTTCAATCTCAAAATGTTTTAAGAGTTTTCCACTTGTGCGTGTATCTTCAGCTAAAATAAAATCAACTTCTTTTAAGATACGAATTGCTCTAAAAGTCATGTCTTCTAAATTACCAATTGGTGTTGGTACTAAATATAATTTGCTCATTTTATTAGCTATTGTGTCATTTCAAAATTAGTAATTTCTATTCCTTTTCTAATGACTTTATTCTTTTTTATAATTTTAAATTTTTTTGATTCAAAAAAAGAGATTGCAGTTTTACTTGCATGCGTTAAAAGTACTGTAAAACCTCTCTTTTTTGACTCTTCTTTTAAAGTTTGATATATAAAAGAAGCAATTCCTTTCCTTAAAAAATTGTTGTGAACATATAGTAAATCGATATAATTGTCTTCTAAAGAACCAAAACCAACAATTTTATTTTGAACTTTTGTTATTATAAAATATTGTGTTTTAATTTTTTTAATCCATTTGTCTTTATTTTCTATTGATGACACCCAAGCTAGTATTTGTGGTTGGTTATAATCATTAGCACAAGAATTTTTGATTGAATTCTCAAATAAATTTAGAATTTCTTCAAGATTTTCAAGTTTTGCTTTTTCAAAGATGAATTTCATGTTTTTTTATTAAAATGTACTCGACACAGTTTCGATAAAAAAATCGAAATCACTCGAACTAACAACTCGTTTTTACAGTTGGTATTAATTACTCACAAATTTTTAATATGTATTAGTGGTATTGCTAAACATTCTGTTCTTTCGAGTAAAATGAGAATAAATTGCGTCGAGAAGTTTTTAAATGCTTTCATAGGTTTCGACAGTAATATCTGCAATAATGTCTCCGGTATGTTTTATAGAAAGAGGTTCAAATAATAAAACATGCACTTCTTCTTTAGCAATTGGTTTGTGTTCTACACCTTTTGGAACCACATAAAAATCGCCTTGATTTAATGTGATGGTTTTGTCTCTCAATTCTATATCTAAAGTACCTTTTATTACCATAAAAAGTTCGTCTTCGTTATCGTGTTTATGAAAAACGAATTCTCCTTTTAACTTGGCTAATAATATTTGTTGTCCGTTTAATTCACCTACTTTTTTTGGCGACCAATGATCTGAAAACAACTTAAATTTTTCTTTAATGTTAATTACGCTCATGTAACAAAATTACAAATAATAGAACGGATTTTGCGTTACCGATTGTAGCATTTGTTTGAGCTCTTTTTTATTCTTTTTCTGAATAAAAAAAGCGAGTGCGAAAAGCGGGGTATTTCTGAGAAGAAATGAACGCCCAAAAAATGAATATTCAATAGAAAATGATTAATTTTGCAGCTTATTAAAAATAGAAAAATGTATAGAAGTCATTCTTGTGGAGCGTTAAGAGCCTCGCATATAAATACAGAAGTAACCTTAGCGGGTTGGGTTCAGAAATCTCGTGATAAAGGTTTTATGGTTTGGGTAGATTTACGTGATAGATACGGAATTACGCAGCTTATTTTTGACGAGGAGCGTACACCAAAAGAAATGATGGAAAAAGCAAAATCTCTAGGAAGAGAGTTTGTAATACAAGTTACAGGTACAGTAATAGACAGAGAATCTAAAAATTCTAAAATGTCTACAGGTGATGTTGAGGTGTTGGTTTCTAAATTAGAAATTTTAAACGCATCTGTTACACCGCCTTTTACTATAGAAGATGAAACGGATGGTGGAGAAGATATTAGAATGAAATACAGATATCTTGATATTAGAAGAAACCCTGTGAAAGACAGTTTAATTTTTCGTCATAAAGTTGCAATGGAAGTTAGAAAATACTTGTCTGACGAAGAATTTATTGAAGTTGAAACACCTTATTTAATTAAGTCTACACCAGAAGGAGCAAGAGATTTTGTAGTTCCTTCTCGTATGAATGAAGGTCAGTTTTATGCGTTACCACAATCTCCTCAAACATTTAAACAACTTTTGATGGTTGGTGGAATGGATAAATACTTTCAGATTGTAAAATGTTTTAGAGATGAAGATTTACGTGCAGACAGACAGCCAGAGTTTACACAGATTGACTGTGAAATGGCGTTTGTTGAGCAAGAAGATATTTTAAATATTTTTGAAGGATTAACACGTCATTTACTAAAAGAAGTAAATAATGTTGAAGTGGAGAAATTTCCGAGAATGTTATATGACGATGCAATGCGTTTGTATGGAAACGACAAACCAGATATTCGTTTCGGAATGGAATTTAGCGAGTTGAATGAAATTACACAACACAAAGATTTTGGTGTTTTTAATAGCGCAGAATTAGTTGTTGGTATTGCTGTTCCTGGCGGAAATTCTTATACAAGAAAAGAAATAGACAATATTATAAAGTGGGTAAAACGTCCGCAAGTTGGTGCTTTAGGAATGATTTATGCGCGTGTAAACGAAGATGGGTCGTTTAAATCTTCTGTAGATAAATTTTACGACCAAGAAGATTTAGCTAAATGGGCAGAAGTTACTGGTGCAAAACCTGGAGATTTAGTTTGTATTTTATCTGGAGAAACAAATAAAGTGAGAGCTCAAATGTCTGCTTTAAGAATGGAATTAGCCGAACGTTTAGGATTAAGAGATCCTAAAGTATTTGCGCCTTTATGGGTTATCGATTTTCCTTTATTAGAATTAGATGAAGAAACAGGGCATTACCATGCCATGCATCATCCATTTACATCACCAAAACCTGGGCAATTAGAGTTGTTAGATACAAATCCAGGCGATGTAAAAGCGAATGCATACGATTTAGTTTTAAACGGAAATGAAATTGGTGGCGGTTCTATTCGTATTCACGATAAAGAAACACAAGCCACTATGTTTA
>CAJQQH010000169.1 GCA_905480405.1 uncultured Polaribacter sp.
CTTCCCATCGTCTCCAAATACAGGTTTACATATAGAGTTTATGGTTTTAATTATATTATTAGGCAATATAATTCTAAATTCAATATTATATGAAATACCTTCATTAATAGATCTATTATCTACTTTTTTAAAAGATTCTAAATCTTCAGGATGAATTCTACTTAAAACTTTTTTATTGTTTGGAATCCCTTTATTAGGATCATAACCCCAAATATGAAACATTTCTTCAGACCATTCTTCTGTTTCGGTTGAAGGATAAAAAAACCAACTTCCTAGTTTTGCTATTTTTTGAGCATTATTTAAAGAACTGTTTAAATCAAAAAGTTTCTCGTTTTGTGTATCTAACTCTTCTTGCCTTAACTTTTGCTCAGTTATATCTTGATTACTACCTGTTAAGTTTATCAATTCTCCAGAACTCCCAAATACTGGTTTACAAATAGATCTTACCCATTTTTGATCTCCATTTGCAAGATGTATTCGAAACTCTATATTATATGGTGCTCCTTTGGTAGTTGCCAAATTTGCAGCTTTTAAAAACGCCTCTCTATCATTAATATCAATTTTACTTATAAAAGTGTCAAAATCAGGAACACCTAATTCTGGCTTAATTCCCCAAATTCTAAAAGTTTCATCAGACCAATCAGATTGCAGATTTGAAAAATTAAACACCCAACTTCCCAAACGAGCTAATTCTTGGGTTTCTTTTAACTTTCTCAGAGATTCTTTTTTTTCAGACTCAGCTTCTTTTATACTTTGTATACTTTGAATACTAACTGGCACAGTCTTTTGCTCCATTTCAGATTGTGGTATTGGTATAGAAACTATTGCAGCAAACTCATTACCTTTTAAGGTTTTATAATTTACTTCTGAAGTAAATATTTTATCATTATTCCATATAGATTCTATAAGTTTTCCAAATACTTTTTCTGCACCAGTACCAAAAGTATCCTGAAGGTTATCTAAAAATTTTTCGCTACTTTCTACTTCAAATAATTTTAAAGTAGCTCTATTAATTTTATTAACTTTTATTTTTCCGAGTATTTTTAATAGTAACTGTGGTCGATTTTCTATATATAATCTAATATTAGAAATATCAAGTTTTCTAAGCTTATTTATTTCTTTAATGATTAGAGTAAAATCTTCATTCCAAATGGAAGTTGAAGCATTGTTAAACAACCTCTTATAATTATCTTGTATTCTTAAATTTTCTATTTCAATTTTTTTTCGTTCCGTTATATCTTTTGTTACACCAAAAATACTATCACCTGAGTTTTTTTCTAGTGCCATAATGTATAAATACCTAATTTCTCCTGTTGGTCTAAGAATTCTAAATTCAAAAGGAATAAATATTTCATCAATTAGTAAGGAACTAATACCTTTTTCTATTTTAGGTAGATCTTCTGGTAAAACAGTTTTAGTAACATTCTCATTAGATGGGTAAAAATTTTCTTTAGTTACACCATAAATATTATACATTTCATCAGACCATTCTGCTTCATCTGTATTCATATTCCATTGCCAACTTCCTACATGACTTAATTTTTGTGCCTCATTTAAAGTATTACTTAACTCAAGTAATTCATCGTTTTTTAAATCTAATTCTTTTTGTGCAATTTTAGCATCTGTAATATCTTGCAAAACCCCTCTTTTACCAATAATTTTATTTTGTTTACTATATATTGGTTGCGCAACACTTCTTACCCAAACTTCTCCTTTTTTAGGATGATTATATTGTAATATAATATCATAAGATTGCCCTTTAAAAAGCAAATCTTTAGTTGCTTTCTCAAATATTTTATGAGATTCTTTACTATAATTTTGCATGATGCCATTTTGATCTGGAATACCATTTTCTATGTTAGAACCCAAAATTTCATGCATGTAATCAGACCAAATAACAGATTCACTTATTAACTCATGTTCCCAATAGCCTATTTTTGCAACTTTACTTGCCTCATCCATAGAAAATTTCCTCTTGGCCAATTGCTCTAAAGATTCTTGTATTGTATGTTTAGACTTTTCTAATTCTAGTTGTCCGGATTTATTGCTTGTAATATCTTGTGTAACACCTCTCCTTCCTATAATTTCGTTTTTATCATTATAAATTGGCTGTGCTACATTTCTTACCCAAATATATTTATTTTTAATTTTGTTAAATATTTTCATCTCAATATCATAAGGAATACCTTTTGTATTAAGATTAATCGTAGCTTGTTTTAAGGTTTGTAGAGATTCTTTATCTATAAGCGGAATAAACTCTTCTCTAGAAGGCACAGGTTTTTTTGGATCAAAGCCATTAATTTCATAAAGATAGTCTGACCATACAAAACTATCTGTAGCAATATAATATTCAAAATATCCTATTTTAGCAACTTTACTCGCCTCGTCCATAGAATATTTACTTTTTTCTAATAAATTTAAAGATTCTTCAACTTTTTGTTTAGATTTTTGTAATTCTTGTTGCGCTATTTTTGACTCTGTTATATTTTGCAGAACACCTCTTCTACCGATAACTTTATTTTTATCATCATAGACTGGTTGTGCTACATTACGTACCCAAAATACTTCTTTATTTTTATTAATAAATTTTACTTCAATATCATAAGAAGTTCCTTTAGATATAAGATTTTTTGTTGCTATTAATAATCTTTCTAAAGAATTTTTAGTTAAGTACTTTATAATTTCTTCTCTTTCAGGAATCCCATCCTCAGGGTTTGTTCCTAATATAGTATGTATATAATCCGACCAAACTGATGTGTTATTTATAGAATCTATTTCCCAATAGCCTATTTTAGCTATTTTACTTGCCTCATTTTTAGAATACTCACTTTGTTCTAATTCTAATTGTATATTTTTTGCCTCTGTAATGTCTTGTACAACACCTCTTCTTTTAATTATTTTGTTTTGACTATCATAAATAGGCTCAACTACAATTCTAATCCAAACAGCTTCTTTTCTAACGTTGATCATTTTCAACTCTAAATCAAACGAAATTCCTTTATTATCAAGATTAAAAGTGGCTTCCTTCATCTTATTTTGAGAAATACTGTCAAAAAGTTGGGTAATTACTTGTCTAGAAGGAACAGGTTTTTTGGGATCAAATTCAAATATTTCATAAAGATAATCTGACCAAATATAAGTTTCTGTAGCAATATCATCTTCTAAATAGCCTATTTTTGCCATTTTACTTGCCTCATTTTTAGAATACTCACTTTGTTCTAATAAATCTAGTGTCGTTTTTATTTTGTGGTTAGAAAGTTCTAAATCTATTTGTGATTGTTTGTAGCTTGTAATGTTCTGTAAAAGTGCTTTTCTACCAATAATTTTATTATCATCATTAAAAATTGGTTGAGATATTTGTCTAATCCAAATCTCTTTATTTTTTTTATTTACCCCTTTTAATTCTATATCTGCACCAATGCCTTTTAAACTTAAATCTTCAATTACTTTTTTTAATTTTATTTTAGATTCATTGTCTAATAAAGCTGCAACATCTTTTTGTGCTGGTATCCCTTTTTTGGGGTCGAAACCAAATATTTTATAAGCATATTCAGACCAAAAATATACATCATTACTATTATTGTACTCTATAAAACCTATTTTACCTATTTTGGTTGCCTCTTTTAAAGCATGTTCTTTTTTTTCTATATTATTAAGAGCAATTTGAATTTCTTGTTTAGATAGCTCTAATTTAATTTGGGCTTTTTTAAATGTAGTAATGTCTTGTAATAAACCTCTTCTACCAATAAATTTATTTTCTTCATCATAAACAGGGAGTACAACATTTCTAACCCAAACTTCTTTCTTTTTCTCATTTATTAATCTTACTTCAATATCATAAGCTGTTCCTTTAGAATTTAATTTTTGATTAGCTTCTTCAATCATTTTTTGAGATTTTAAATCAAAATATGATAAAAGTTTTTCTCTAGATGGTATACCTTCTTTAGGATTTATACCAAAAATTTTGTGGTGATAATCTGACCAAATAATTTTAGCTTTTTCGATATCGTAACTCCAATAACCAATTTTAGCCATACTGCTTACTTCATGGAGAGCAGTTTCATTATTCCTTAATAATTCTAAAGAATTTTTAATCTTTTTTTGAGAAATTTGTAATGCTATTTGTGTTTTTTTAGTTTCTGAAATATCCTGTAAAACACCTCTTTTACCAATAATTTTATTTTGTTTATTAAATACTGGTTGTACCACCATTCTTACCCATAATTCTTGCTCTTTAAAATTAATTAATTTTAATTCAATATCATACGGTTCACCACTAATAGTAAGTTTTTTTGAAGCTCTAACTATTTTTTTTTGAGATTCTTTATCATATAATTCTACTAATTTTTCTCTCGGAGGAATCTTATCAAGTACTTCTAATCCATAAATTTGATATATATAATCTGAAAAAATAAAAGTATCTAAATTAATATCATAATCCCAATGCCCAATCTTTGCTATTCTACTGGATTCAGTTTTAGAATATTGACTTTTTTCTAACAACTTTAAAGCCAATTCAGTCTTCTCCTTAGATAAAGCTAGTTCTTGTAATTGCTGTTTTCTTTCTTTATTTTGCTTTTCAATTATTTTTTCTGCTATTTTACGCTCATGAATATCCCTACAAACTTTTACAAGTTCTGTTACTTTTCCTTCTTCGTTTTTAAGTGGGTATATATATTCTGAAAACCATTTTTTTTCACCTAACCAATCTAACTCTACTTCAAATATTTCACTTTTACCTGTTTCCTGAACTTTCTTAAAACTACTTAATATTTTGTTAGAAACTTCTTTATCAAAAAGGTCATCTATTTTTTTACCTACTACTTCTTCAGATTTAATTGAGTAACATGTAGGTCCATTGTAGTATATATACTCACCATTAAGTTTATGTATGGTAATCATATCTTCTGATGCTTTTAACATCTGACTGAAACGATTTTCAAATTGATTTAGCTTTTTTTCTGCTTTTAATGCTATAATCTGTTTTTCTAAATCTTGATATGTGGGGACCTTATTTGACATACACCTATTTTAAATAATTAGCAGTAAACTGCTAACCAATATTTAGTAAACTGCATTTACAAAATGGCATTTACCTAAAATTATTAACTAATAGTTTTCTTAAGCCTAAGATAAGTATAATTAAGTAATAAAAAAATCCAGCTAAAAAAGCTGGATTTATAATTTTATTGAAATAGAAATCAATTATTCTACAGTAACAGATTTTGCTAAATTTCTTGGTTGATCTACATTTCTCTCTAACAAAACAGCAATGTGGTATGATAATAGCTGAAAAGGAATTGTAGTTAACAACGGAGTTAATGCCTCTTCTGTATCTGGAATTTCTATTACATGATCTGCAATTTCTTTAACCTGTGTATCACCTTCAGTTACAACTGCAATAATTTTACCGGCCCTAGATTTAATTTCTTGAATGTTACTAACTACTTTTTCATAATGCCCTTTATTAGTAGCAATTACAAAAATTGGCATGTTCTCGTCAATCAATGCAATAGGCCCATGTTTCATTTCTGCTGCAGGATACCCTTCCGCATGAATGTAAGAGATCTCTTTTAATTTTAAAGCACCTTCTAAGGCAACAGGAAAATTAAATCCTCTTCCTAAATACAAACAGTTTGTTGCGTCTTTATAAACAGCTGCAATACTTTTTACATGCTCATCAATTTCTAATAATTTTTCAATTTGTTTAGGAATTAACTGCATTTTTTTAATGTAGTTTTCAAAAACCACATCAGATAAAGATTTATTAGCTTTTCCTAATTTTAAAGCTATTAAAGTAAAAACAGTAATTTGAGTTGTAAATGCTTTTGTAGAAGCTACACCAATTTCTGGGCCAGCATGCGTATAAGCTCCTGAATGTGTTTCTCTGGCAATAGATGAACCTACTACATTACAAACACCATATACAAAGGCTCCTTTAGATTTTGCTAATTTAACAGCAGCTAATGTATCTGCAGTTTCCCCAGACTGAGATATTGCAATAACAATATCTTTATCTGTTATAATTGGGTTTCTGTATCTAAATTCTGATGCATATTCTACCTCTACTGGTATTCTTGCCATATCTTCAATAAGATATTCTGCAACCAAACCTGCATGCCAAGAAGTACCACAGGCAACAATAATAATTCTATTTGCATTTAAAAATTTATCAAGATTATCTTCTATACTAGACATCTTAATAATGTTTTCATCAGATAACATTCTTCCTCTAAAAGTATCGGTTATAGCTTTAGGCTGCTCATGAATCTCTTTTAACATAAAATGTTCATAACCACCTTTTTCTATTTGCTCTAAACTCATTTGAAGTGCGTGAACAATTGGATCTACTAGAGAATCATCATGAATTTTACGAACTTCAACATCTTTACCTAATTGAATAATTGCCATTTCTTCATCTTCTAAATAAATAGCATTTTTTGTATACTCTACAAAAGGTGAAGCGTCTGAAGCAACAAAAAACTCGTTATTATCATCTCCAACACCAATAGCAATTGGGCTACCTAAACGTGCAACCACAATTTCATCAGGATTTGTTTTATCAAAAACAGCAATAGCATAAGCACCAACAACATTTGTTAAAGCTAGTTGTACTGCTTTTCCTAACTTACATCCTTCATTCGTTTTAACTTCTTGAATTAAGTTAATTAAAACTTCGGTATCCGTATCACTCTTAATAGTATAACCTCTAGTAATTAGTTCTTTTTTTATTGTATCATAGTTTTCTATAATACCATTATGAACAATTACTAAGTCTTCAGATTGAGAAAAATGAGGATGAGAATTTACATCGTTTGGAACACCATGAGTTGCCCAACGTGTATGACCCATACCAATATTACCCTGCTTTCTTTTATTCTCTAAATTTGTTATTTTCTCTAAATCGGAAACTTTACCTTTCGTTTTAGATAAGTGGATATCTTTACCATCATACATCATGATTCCTGAACTATCATAACCTCTGTATTCTAGTCTTTTTAAACCATTAATTACTATTGGGTATGCTTTTCTAAAACCTATATAACCTGTAATTCCACACATAATTTTTTTTTTAGGGGTTTCTTTTTATTTTTCTTCTGAATATGATATTTTTAACTCTGCCTTACTTTCACCATTAACTAGAGAATGGTTAAAAAGAGTAACAGCTCTTGGATTCCAACTTTTATAATTCAAAATTGTATCTGTAACTGTATTTGGCGAATCTGTTGAATTATAAACTTTTATTTTTAATGTAGGAGAATAATTTGATTCTCCACTTAATAAATCTGAAATATAATCTGTTATTGTAAAAGTATATTTTTCTTTTTTTCCATTAGAGTCTCTAACTAAGAAACCATCAATTCCGCCAAAAGCAGCTTCACTTGTAGCATCTTTAATTTGTGTTAAAACAGGATTTGAAGCAATAGTTTCATCACTTTTATATAAGTGCAATCTATATGGAGCAGAAACTGTATCTGCAGATTGATTAATATAAAGCGTTAAAGAAGCATCGTTTATTAATAAATTTTTTGCTCTTAACTCTTCAATCTTATCAGCAATTCCGTTATTATCTAAATCAGCGCCAAAAAGATCAATTTTAGCTTCACTACCAGCAGTTCCTTGTACTTTAACTTCATTGTTAACAGCATATACTTTATCTTCCATTTTAAATGGATTTACTCTAATACCAGATAAAGGAAAAGAATTGTTCTTTCTAAAAGTTTTAATTGTATCTCCTGTTTGATCGTTAAAAACAGTATTTGTATAATACACTTCTATAGATGGATTTAAATCTGCAAGTGTGTTACTAAAATTAAAAGATACTAACGAACCTTCAGAACCAGATGCTTCTATAAATAATCCTCTAAAATAATCGTTAAATGCATCTTGCGTCTCAAATTCAGATGATTCGTACTTATCTAAAAATAAAGTTCTAAATTTATCTTCATTTAAAGGAATTCTAGCAAATGGTATTGGTAATGTTCCACTCGAAGAACCTACATACTTAACAGTATCAGTTGTAATTAGAACATTATCACTTGTCCATCTCTTCACATAAAT
The DNA here is from genome assembly GCA_905480405.1 of uncultured Polaribacter sp. Taxonomy (GTDB): domain Bacteria; phylum Bacteroidota; class Bacteroidia; order Flavobacteriales; family Flavobacteriaceae; genus Polaribacter. The sequence continues at coordinate 8,062 of CAJQQH010000169.1, forward strand.
AACCGTGTCTTTTTCGTTAGGAATAAACTGGAAATTTAATTCGTCATTTAACTCAGTTCCTGTTTTTTGAAAATCAAAATCAGAATAATAACTATTAGATTTAGATGGATCTATAGGATTTAATGAGCTTAAGTAGGTATCTGATTGATATACATTAAGATTAAAAGCTTTGGTTTGATCTCCAATAATAGAGTCTAAACTAAATTCTGGACCAGTGCTAGCTGTACTTTCTAAAGTTGCTTGATAAGGTAACTTAATAAATACTGTATCTATTTTAGATACAACTGTAGTATCTGCTCCATAAGTACTATCAATTACTTTTAAACCAGAAATAATACTAACTTGAGAAATAATAGAAGCTTCTATCTTCTCGTAATTTGCGTTAGCGTAAACACCTAATAGATACTGACCTTGTTCTAGAGATATATTATCAGAAAAAACTCTTTCTAACGGGCTATTTTCAACTGTAATATCAACAGATAATACATTTGTATCAAATTTTGTATTAGTAATTACCTTAGAACCAATATCTGTAAAATCCTTTTCACAAGATATAACTGCTGTAAATAAGGATAATATAACACCTAAATAAACACTCTTTTTAAAAATTTTCTTCACTTTAAAAAACAATTAATTATTCTGATAATAAATCAGTATAAAAATTTAAATATGATTCTTTTAAATTCTCCGATTGATACTCTAAAACAGGCAATTCTTTTTCTTCTATTAAAGAAGTTAGTTCCTCATCAATTGTTTCACTTCCATGAATAATTGCGTCAGAATTTTCAATTGCACTTTTTAAAATATTTGTATGATTTGGTGTTTCTATCGTTGAAATTTTCTCATTCTCAGACAGGTCAAATCTAACTTTATCTGCCAAACCAGAATCTAATTCTCCTTCAAAACCACCTTTATACAAAGAAGTAACAATTTTGCTTTCTGTAAACAAAGGTTCTTCTTTATAAAATTCTTTTAAATAAAGTGGTAATAAAGATGCCATCCATCCGTGAATATGAATAATATCTGGAGCCCAGTTTAATTTTTTTACCGTTTCAACAACACCCTTTGCAAAGAAAATAGCTCTTTCGTCATTATCTTCAAATAAGTCATCATCTTCATCAGTAAAAACTGCTTTTCTTTTAAAATATTCTTCGTTATCAATAAAATAAACTTGCATTCTTTCTTTAGGGATAGAAGCAACTTTAATTATTAATGGCATATCTATGTCATTTACAACTAAGTTCATTCCAGATAAACGAATAACCTCATGTAACTGATGTCTTCGTTCATTAATTACACCATATCTAGGCATAAAAATACGGGTTTGTACTCCTTTAGAATGTGCGTTTTTAGCCGAAGTGAAAGCTGTTGATGAAAGTTCTGTTTCTGGTAAATACGGAACTACTTCAGACGATACAAATAAAATTCTCTTATCCTTCATTAAATCAAACTCTTTTATGAGATGTGCAAAAGTACAAATTATTATGCTAATATCGTGTTAAAATGGTAAGTTTGCACACATTTCACACAGTTTTAAGATGAAAATTTTTAAGAAAAAAAAGGATTTAAAAGCCTATTTACTAGTTAAAAGGCAAAAACAAAATACAATTGGTTTTGTGCCTACAATGGGTGCTTTACACCAAGGTCATTTATCTTTAATTAAAAAAGCTAAGAAAAAAAACGACTTGGTTGTTGTAAGTATTTTTGTAAATCCTACTCAATTCGATAACAAAGAAGATTTAGTGAAATATCCAAAAACACTCGAAAATGACACTAAATTACTAGAAAGTGTTTCTTGTGATGTTTTATTTTTTCCTTCTGTAGATGAAATTTATGAAAATAATATTTCATCAGAAAAATTTAATTTCGATGGTTTAGAACATCAGATGGAAGGAAAGTTTAGAGATGGTCATTTCGATGGTGTTGGTACAATTGTAAAAACCTTGTTCGAAATTGTAGCTCCTAACAAAGCTTATTTTGGTGAAAAAGATTTTCAGCAATTGCAAATCATCAAAAAAATGGTAAAAAAACATCAATTAAAAGTAAAAATTAAAGGTTGTGCTATTTTTAGAGAAGAAGATGGTTTAGCAATGAGCTCTAGAAACACAAGACTAACTAAAGAATACAGGAATGCTGCACCCTTTATCTACAAGACACTTAAAAAAGTACGCAAAATATTTGGTACAGAAAATGCAACTAATGTAACTAAATGGGTAGAAAATCAATTTAAAAAACACCCTTCTTTAAAGTTAGAGTATTTTACAATTGCTGATGAAAAAACATTAGAAACTGCAAAAAACAAAGAATCTAACACAAAATACCGTGCTTTTATTGCGGTATTTGCAGGAGAAATACGATTGATAGACAACATTTCATTAAAAAACGATTAACCAAAAAAATACTATTTTTGTAATATGTTAGTACAAGTTGTAAAATCAAAAATCCACCGTGTAAAAGTTACAGGTGCAGATTTAAATTATATAGGAAGCATTACCATTGATGAAGATTTAATGGACGCAGCAAACATTATTGAAGGTGAACGTGTTCAAATCGTAAACAACAATAATGGAGAACGTTTAGAAACCTATGCTATTCCTGGACCACGAGGAAGCGGAGAAATTACATTAAACGGAGCTGCTGCTAGAAAAGTAGCAAAAGGAGATGTTTTAATTTTAATCGTTTATGGTTTTTTAGAATTAGAAGAAGCTAAAAAGTTTAAACCATCGTTAGTTTTTCCAAACGAAAAAGATAATACACTTACATAGGTTTGAATATTAAAAAGATTTTAAAAATTATATTACCTCTCGTTTTGGGAGGTTTTTTAGTTTGGTATTCTTTATCTAGTATTTCTTTAGAAACACTTGCCAAATACTTTAAAGAAGCTAATTATACTTGGATTTTTCTTGGGCTTTTCTTCGGGATTTTAAGTCACCTTTCTAGAGCCTATAGATGGAAATTTATGTTAGAGCCTCTAGGCTTTAAACCTAAATTTACAAACAGTGTTTTAGCTGTTTTAGTTGGCTATTTAGTAAACTTAGCATTGCCAAGAGCAGGAGAAATTTCTAGAGCTACTGTAATGGCAAACTACGAGAAAATTCCGTTCGAAAAAGGCTTCGGAACCATTGTAGCAGAACGTATTGCAGATTTAATAATGATGCTTTGTATTATTGCAATTACTCTTTTTGTTCAATTCGATTTTATTTATGACCTGTTAACCAAAAACTTTAATCCTACTAAAATAATTATTGGGTTAGCTGTTGTAATTATTGGATTTTACATCCTATCTTCCTTTGTAAAAAAAGCTGAATCTGGTTTTCTATTAAAAATAAAAACATTTGTTGCTGGTTTAATAGAAGGTGTTACTAGTATTTTTAAGATGAAAAATAAATGGGCTTTTATATTTCATACCGTTTTTATTTGGGTAATGTATGTTTGTATGTTTTGGGCAACAATACCTGCAATAGATGGTTTAGAGGTACCTTTTGGCGGAATTTTAATTGGTTTTATTGCTGGTGGTTTTTCTATTGCTGCTACTAACGGAGGCGTTGGTTTATACCCAATTGCTGTAGCTGGTGCTTTGGCTTTGTTTGATATACCTACAGAACCTGCAACTGCTTTTGGTTGGATTATGTGGACTGCTCAAACTGCTATGATTGTGGTTTTTGGTGGTTTAGCATTTTTAGCACTTCCTATTTACAATAAGAATAAGTAGTTTTTTTGGCGTTCCCAAAGGTCGCGTTTTCTTTACTCGCTTAAAAAAAACAAAAAAGAGCTCAAACATGCCATTCAATCACTAACGCAACTATTTACCTATTTTTAGGAAACTATTTTTATATAGAATTTTTAAAAGACAAATTTCAAGATTACTTTGTAACTTTGATACTCTAAAACTTTGTAACTATTTTTCAAATGGCTAAAACCAAAACAACTTTTTTCTGTCAAAACTGCGGAACTCAACATGCAAAATGGATTGGGCAATGTGGCGCTTGTAAAGAATGGAATACCATTGTAGAAGAAGTAATACAAAAAGAAGAAAAACGAGTTTGGAAACAATCTACAACTGCAAAACAGAATGTAAACAAACCATTAAAAATTGCTGATATTCAATTAAACCCAGAAGAAAGAGTTGTTACTAATAATAACGAATTAGACACTGTTTTAGGTGGCGGATTGGTAAAAGGCTCTGTAACACTTTTAGGAGGAGAACCAGGAATTGGTAAATCAACCTTACTACTACAGGTTGCTTTAAACATCAGTCAAAAAGTATTGTATGTTTCTGGAGAAGAAAGTCAATCTCAAATAAAAATGAGAGCAGAAAGATTAGAAGCTAACAATTCTAATTGTTTAATTCTTACAGAAACCAACACACAAAATATATTTAAAAATATTGAAGAAACTGAACCAGAAGTTTTAGTAATAGACTCTATTCAAACATTACACACAAGCTCTATAGAAGCTTCTCCTGGTAGTATTTCTCAAATTAGAGAAACTGCTGCTGAATTGATAAAATACGCCAAAGAAACGGCAACTCCCGTTTTATTAATTGGCCACATTAACAAAGATGGAAATATTGCAGGACCAAAAATCCTAGAACATATGGTAGATGTTGTTTTACAATTTGAAGGCGACAGAAACCATACGTACAGAATTTTACGAAGTCAAAAAAATAGGTTTGGTTCAACATCAGAATTAGGAATTTACGAAATGCTTTCTAACGGATTAAGAGAAATCTCAAATCCATCAGAAATTTTAATTTCTAAAAAAGACGCAGATTTAAGCGGAACAGCAATTGCAAGTACTTTAGAAGGAATTAGACCTTTAATGATAGAAGTACAAGCTTTAGTTTCTACAGCTGTTTACGGAACACCTCAACGCTCTACAACTGGTTATAATTTAAAAAGATTAAACATGATTTTAGCCGTTCTCGAAAAAAGAGCAGGTTTTAAATTGGGTGCAAAAGATGTTTTTTTAAATATTACGGGAGGAATAAATGTTGATGACCCTGCAATAGATTTAGCCGTTGTAGCTGCAATTTTATCTTCTAACCAAGATGTTGCTATTAACCCTAATGTTTGTTTTGCTGCAGAAGTTGGTTTAGCAGGAGAAATAAGACCTGTTTCTAAAATAGACCAAAGAATTACAGAAGCAGAAAAGTTAGGCTATAAAACTTTAGTAGCTTCTAAATACAATAAAATTTCTTCTAAAAACCACGGAATAAGATTAGTTTTAGTTGGTAAAATTGAAGAAGCTTTTGCAACTTTGTTTGCTTAAAGCTAGTACAGGCTCAAATTTACCACAACATCTTTGTCTTTGTATATGGTTTGATTTAGTAGATATAAATCGAATAGAAAATCCATTAAGATTTTTTGTTATAAATTTATAATTAGCAATAAACTATAAATACTGTTATGCCCTTTATTTTTATTTATCCAAAGCCAAATATGCTATATCTTTTAAAAGAGTATAAGCATTTTGACGAGTTCCAAAACTATTTGACAAAACTAAACGGATTGAATGATAGCGGCTCAATAACCCAAGTAACTCCTATTGCTAAAACAAGAATAATCAGTAATAATATTTTCATTAGTTGAATTTAGAGGTAACTTAAATCAAACGATACAACACTTTTTTTTTACTATGATACATTACATTATGCTTAACGTTAACACCAACATCCTATCGATTATAATCGACTTATATTAGTAATTAGTTTTTTTTAAGGCATAAATCAATAGCAAAAACATCTTTTTCAAGTTCAAATTTCGTTGAATGTTTATGTTAAATCATCGTCATTGCTATAGCTTGCAAGAAGAGAAATTACTAAAACCAATAAAAACTTAACTAACCAATTTTCATTTTTAAATTAAATTTTATAGATGTAAAAATATCGAAATGGTTGTGTCAAATTACTACCAACTATACCCTATTCGCAAATGCATATTTAATTCTATTTCACTTTTATTCTTTAAATAACCAGCACGTTCAGCAAATGTGTAACTATATCCTGCGCCAATACCTGCTTCATAATTAAAATGTTCGCCAATATTTCTTCTAATACCCCAAGTTGGTATAATAGAAAAATCACTTACTACAGGAACATTTTTAGTATTGAACAATACAAACCAATCTGGATGATAACTCATTTTTAAAGCAATAAAACTACCACTATTTCCATCAATTCTTTTTGACTTCTTTAAGCGTTTTTTAAGGTTATAATAGAATCTTGGCTCAACAACTATAACTGGTGTGAGCAGAAATGGAGTATCATCATAAAAAGTAGTTTCCCAAATACCAAAATCAAAACCAACCTCTGTTCTTAGTGCTATGGTATTTGATAGTTTTGTTTCGTTGTATGCCCAAATCCCCAAAACTCCAGTTTGTAATCCATATGTTGAGTTTTCTACACTTGCATTTTGGGATTTGGCGATTAAAGTTATTCCGCACAAAGCCAACACTAATAAAGTTTTTTTCATAATAATAATAATTTAAAAAATTTCGATTTCTACAAAGCACCTCCCGTTATTATTAATTACATCTAGTAAAAGGGAAAGGAATTATTTTAGGATAATTATTTACTCTGCTTTATTTAATTAATAATGCAAAGATGGAGAGAAAAGAAAGGTGAGTCGTCCTAAAATGAGATTGCGGACTTATTAGTGAGATTTGAGACTTTTATAAACAGGTTTAAATTTATGTTGTATTGATATTAATATTCTTAATTAGAATTTTTATAATGCGCCTAGTTCATTTATAATTAAATCCATAAAAAGTCAATAAGAAAAAAATACTCCTTTTAAAACAAAAAAACCAAACATTTAAGTTTGGTTTTTTTCAATTTTATTAAAAAAAAGATTGTTATTTCTTATTTGCTATTTTAATATACTTATCTAAAGCCATAGTCATAGAAGGCGTTTCTGGCGCTGGTGCAGTAATATCACATTTAAAACCAGCTTCTGTTACAGCTCTAACTGTAGAATTACCAAAAGCAGCAATTCTAGTATCGTTTTGTTTAAAGTTTGGAAAATTCTTTAATAAAGATTCTATTCCAGATGGGCTAAAGAATACTAAAACATCATAAAAAACATCTTCTAAATCAGACAAATCACTTACAACAGTTCTATATAAGTCTAATCTTTTCCATTTTACACCTAATTTATCTAATTCAGTAGGAATTAATGGTTTTAACTTATCTGAAGATGGCAATAAAAATTGCTCAGTTTTATGTTTTTTAATTAGCTTAATTAAATCAGGAAATGTTCTATTACCTACATAAATTTTACGTTTTCTATAGACAACATATTTTTGTAAGTAATAAGCTACAGCTTCAGATTGACAGAAGTACTTCATACTATCTGGCACTTTAAAACGCATCTCTTCGGCTACTCTAAAGAAATGATCTACAGCATTTCTACTTGTTAAAATAATTGCAGAAAAACTAGATAAATCAATTTTATGAGCTCTTATTTCTTTTACAGAAATACCTTCTACATGAATAAAAGATCTAAAGTCAATTTTTACTTTTTGTTTATCAGACAAATCAAAGTAGGGAGATGTTTCTGTCTTTGGTGCAGGTTGTGATACTAAGATTGTTTTCACTTTCATACGCTTTCTTTTTGTAATTAAGACATCAATTTAAACAGTATAAATAGCGGTGCTATTTCGAAGGCGCAAAAGTACAATATAAAATAAAACAACTCACTAAAAATCAGCTTTTTGTTTATTACCACATGAAACACGAAACGTAAAACAAATAAAAAGGCAGCAAAACAGAACAAGTAAACTTGTTTTAAGCTAGCATATTGGCTTAAAACAATTGCTATGTATAGTAAAAGTGAAATAGTATATAAATAACTGTATTTAGAAATTATAAAAAAACGAACTTCGTCTTTTATTAAAAATAAAAGAGAAAATAAATATTCTAAAGTTCTTTTTATTAAGAAATATGTAGTTAAACTAAAAAAAACAGATAAGAAAGAAGGTAAATCTTTTAATATTACTTCTAATTTATATTCTTTAAAATTAAAAGTTAAAAGAGACAACACTAGCATAGAAAAAACAAAAATTACTATTTGAAAAACATCAAAAAAACCTGTTTTATCTTCTGTTTCACTCTCAATATAATTAACACTAAAAAAATTAAAAAAATTTCCTTTTAGCCTTTTAGAATCAATTAACTTTAATAAAACAATACTAAAAAACATAAGTAATAAAACCGATGTAATCCAATTATTAGAATATGCTATTTTTTCTAGTGCTTGCAAGTTGTTTTCAATTCTTAAGATTAACACAAAATTAGTAATTAAATAATGTATATTTGTCTTCTTACATACATAATTATCTATTTATGTCAGATGCATTAGTTATTATCCCAACTTATAACGAAAAAGAGAATATTGAAGCCATTATAAGGGCAACTTTCAATCAAAAGAAGGCATTTCATATTTTAATTGTTGATGATAATTCTCCTGACGGAACTTCAAATATTGTAGAAACCTTAATAAATGAATTTCCAAATCAACTTTTTTTAGAAAAAAGATTGGGTAAAAACGGACTAGGTACAGCTTATATTCATGGTTTTAAATGGGCAATCGAAAAAAAATACGATTACATAATAGAAATGGATGCAGATTTTTCTCATGACCCAAAAGATTTAATACGTTTATACAATGCGTGTCATGTAGAAAATGCCGATTTCTCTGTAGGTTCTAGGTATGTTAACAAAAAAGTTAATGTAGTTAATTGGGATATGAAACGTTTATTACTTTCTTATTTTGCATCTAAATATGTTAGAATTGTAACAAGGATTCCAATATTTGATACAACAGCTGGTTTTGTATGTTGGAAAAGAAACGTACTAGAAACCATTAATATAGATAAAATTAAATTTGTTGGTTATGCTTTTCAAATAGAAATGAAATTTAAAGCTTGGAAGCATAAATTTATAGTAAAAGAAGTATCTGTTATTTTTACTGATAGAACTTTAGGAACTTCTAAAATGAGTGGAAATATTGTGTATGAAGCTTTATTCGGGGTTATAAAAATGCGTTTAAAAGGATTACCAAAATAAAACTATGAACGAATCTATTTCTATTAGAAAAGCTAATTTAGATGATCTAAAAACCTTATTAGAATTTGAACAAGGTGTTATAATTGCGGAAAGACCTTTAGACCCTTTTTTAAGTAAAAGTGAAATATTTTATTACAATATACCAGAATTAATTACTTCTGAAAACTCTAATTTATTAGTTGCTATTTCAAATAACGAACTTGTGGCATCTGGTTATATTAGGTTAGAAAATTCAAAACAATATCATAAAAATTCAAAACATGGTTACATTGGTTTTATGTTTGTAAAACCTTCTTTTAGAGGTAAAAAAATTAGTACCTTAATTTTAAAATCTTTAAAAGAATGGGCAAAAGAAAAGAATCTAAAAGAACTAAGATTAGATGTTTATAGTAATAATAATGGAGCAGTAAAAGCTTATGAACGTTTTGGATTTACTAAAAGTTTAGTAAACATGAGAATGGATATTTAAAATCAACAATTTTAAGTTAAAATAAAAACCTTTGACTAACTTTTCTAATAATTTATGTCTCTGAGTTTAAAAAATTATAAAATGACAAAATCAACTTTAATAAAAAACGCAAGCATCGTAAATGAAAATACTACTTTTTTAGGTGATGTTCTTATTGAAAACGAAATTATAAAAGAAATTGCAGCAGAAATAAAAGCAACAGAAAATGTTGAAGTTATAGATGCAGAAGGTAAAACTTTAATTCCTGGTTTTATCGATGATCAAGTACATTTTAGAGAACCTGGTTTAACACACAAAGCAAATATTGCTACAGAAAGTAGAGCTGCTGTTGCTGGCGGAATTACTACTTTTATAGAAATGCCAAACACCGTACCACAAGCTACAACACAAGATTTATTAGAAGATAAATTTAATATTGCTGCGAACGATTCTTACGCAAACTATTCTTTTATGTTTGGTGGTACAAACGACAATTTAGAAGAATTGTTAAAAACAGATCCTAAAAAAGTGGCCGGAATAAAATTATTCTTAGGCTCTTCTACAGGTAATATGTTGGTTGATAATGAAGCTGTTTTAGAAAAGATTTTTTCATCAACAAAAATGATTATCTCTGTACATTGTGAAGATGAAGCAACCATCAGAAAAAATACAGCAACATTTAAAGAAAAATATGGCGATGATATTCCTGTAAAATACCATCCAATTATTAGAAGTGAAGAAGCTTGTTATTTATCGTCTTCTAAAGCAATTGAATTAGCAAAGAAAACTGGAGCAAGACTACATATATTTCATTTATCAACAGCAAAAGAAACCGAGCTTTTTAGAAATGATATTCCTTTAGAAGAAAAACAAATTACAGCAGAAGTTTGTATTCATCATTTATGGTTTTCTGATAAGGATTATGCAAAAAAAGGAACACATATAAAATGGAATCCTGCCGTTAAAACCGAAGCAGACAGACAAGGTTTATGGGAAGCTTTATTAGATGATAGGATTGATGTTTTAGCAACAGATCATGCACCACACACTTTAGAAGAAAAAACAAATGTGTATACAAAAGCACCAAGTGGTGGCCCTTTGGTACAACACGCGGTTACTGCCATTTTAGAGAAAGTAAAAGAAGGCGTAATTTCTATAGAAAAAGCAGTAGAGAAAATGAGCCATAATCCTGCTAAATTATTTCAGATAGAAAAACGTGGTTTTATAAAAGAAGGTTATTATGCAGATTTGGTTTTAATAGATACTAACAAATCTCAAACTGTTTCTAAAGACAATATCTTATACAAATGTGGTTGGTCTCCTTTTGAAGGTACTACATTTTCATCGACAATTACACATACATTTGTTAATGGAAATTTAATTTATAATAATGGTATTTTTAATGATAATATTAAAGGAAAACGTTTGACTTTTAATCGTTAATATGAAAAAAATAAGCTTTTTACTTTTTTTTACTTTCTTAATTTCTTGTACAAGTAATACTATTTTAGAAGAACCTAAAGATCTAATTCCTAGAGACTCTATGAGCCTTTTAGTTCAGGAAATGATGATTGCAACTTCTTCTAAATACGTTAAAAACAAAGGTTTGCAGAAAAAAATTAATTACATGCCTTTTGTTTTTGATCGTTTTAATGTAGATAGTACACGTTTTCAAACCTCTAACTTGTATTATATGTCTAAAATAGATTTATATCAAGAAATTTTTGAAGATGCTAAAGCAAATTTAGAAAAGCAAAAGAATATTTATGATACTCAAAAAAAGAGATTAGATTCTATTAAAAAAGATTCTATTAAAAAAATTAGAGATCTAAAAAAGAAACTATTATTAAGTGATAGTTTACGTAATCCTAAAAAAAAATCCGTTAAAAAAAATAAGATTTAAGAAAACTATCAGTAATTCGTTTCACTGATTTTTCTATACTTTCAAATTCAATATTTAGAGTTTTTTTTACTTTTCCTGAAGAATATTCAGAAATTGAATGTGCAGATTTTGCAGAGTATTTACTTAGCAAAGGTTCTTTTCTTGTAATAAAAGAAAGCAAACTGGCAACACGCCAAAAGATAGCAGTTTGCCAAGGTTTTATTTTTTTTGAAGGCCTTTTTATTTTAAATGCATCAGCGATTAGAAAGAAAATTTCTTTGAATGATTTATTTTCTGAAATTAAAATAAAGCGTTCATTTTTTACATCAGAATTCATTAATAAAATCATTGGTTTTACAACATCTTGCACAGAAACAAAACCTGTAATCCCTTCTGTAAAAAATTTAAAGCCATTATAAACTTGGGTAAATAATTTTCCTGAACCTGAATTCCAAAAGCCACTACCTAAAATAACTCCTGGGTTTACTATAACTACATCAACTCCTTCTTGACTAGCTCTCCAAACTTCCATTTCTGCTCCAAATTTGGTAATAGAATATCCACTGTTATCAAGTTCTTTATTCCATTCGTCTTCTTCTGTAATGATGTTATTCTTTAAAGAATCGCCAACAGCAGCAATAGAACTTACAAAACATAATTTATCAATTTTTGCATCCACACAAAGATTTACAATAATTGCAGTTCCATGAATATTAATTTTTCGCATTTCTCTATAATCTTTAGGATTAAAAGAAATAAACGCTGCACAATGGTATACTTGCTTTATATTTATAAAAGCAGGAATCATGGTAGTAACATCTGTAATATCGGCTAAAAGCCATTCAATTTTATCAAATAAAGATGTATCTGAAGTATAAAAAGAAAAGACTTTTTTTACACTTTCTAAAGATGATTCTGATCTATAAATAGCTCTAATTGGATCATTTTGTAAACTTAAATGATATAATAAATGCGAACCGACTAAACCTGTGCCTCCAGTAACTAAAATCATAGTACGAATTTAGCATATTTTGGTTGATAAAGCTATATTTGCCAACTGATAAATTGATTACAATGAAGAATTTTATTGAAGAATTACAATGGAGAGGAATGCTAAATGATAGCATGCCAGGAACAGAAGAACATTTAAGTGAAGAGATGAGAAGTGCTTATGTTGGTTTTGATCCAACAGCAGACTCTTTACATATTGGAAACTTAGTGCCAATTATGTTATTAGCTCATTATCAGAGGTGTGGACATAAACCAATTGCTTTAGTTGGTGGTGCAACAGGTATGATTGGAGATCCTTCAGGAAAATCTGCTGAACGTAATTTATTAGATGAAAAGACTTTACGTCATAATCAAGAATGCGTAAAAGCACAATTGGGTCATTTTTTAGATTTTACAAGTGATGAAAAAAACGCAGCAATTTTAGTAAATAATTACGATTGGATGAAAGATATTTCATTCTTAGAATTTATTAGAGATGTTGGTAAACATATTACTGTAAATTATATGATGGCTAAAGATTCTGTAAAAAACAGAATTAGTTCTGAGTCTAAAGACGGAATGTCATTTACTGAGTTTACCTATCAAATGGTACAAGGTTATGATTTCTTACATTTATTTAGAGAAAATGCAACTACAATTCAAATGGGTGGTTCTGATCAATGGGGAAACATTACTACTGGTACAGAGTTAATTAGAAGAATTGGTGGAGGTAAAGGATATGCAATTACTTGCCCATTAATTACAAAATCTGATGGATCTAAATTCGGAAAATCCGAAGGAGGAAATGTTTGGTTAGATTCTAAAAGAACATCAGCTTATAAGTTTTACCAATATTGGTTAAATACTTCTGATGATGATGCAGAAAAATATATAAAAATATTTACTTTTTTAGATCAAGAAACAATCACCTCTTTAATTGAAGAACATAAAGAAGCACCTCATGTACGTATTTTACAAAAACGTTTAGGGCAAGAAGTTACAACATTAGTACATGGAGAAGATGAATATGAAAAAGCGATTGCCGCTTCTAATATTTTATTTGGAAAATCTACTTCTGATGATTTAAAATCTTTAGACGAACAAACATTTTTAGACGTGTTTGATGGTGTACCACAAGCAAGAGTTTCTGCAGATGAATTTGCTGAAGGTATAGATATGATAGGAGCTTTGGCAGCAAAAACAAACTTCTTAAAATCTAATGGAGATGCAAGAAGAGCTTTAAAAGAAAATGCAATTTCTGTAAATAAAGAAAAAGTAAAAGAAGATTTTACGATTACTAATACTGATTTAATTGCAAATAAATATGTGCTTTTACAAAGAGGTAAAAAAACGTATTATTTATTGATTGTTGAGTAAAATTTATATGACAATTCTTAATTGCTTTTATATTTAGCAGTTAAAGTATAACAAAAAAGAGCTGAAATCTTCAGCTCTTTTTCTTTTTACATTAAAATCCCCCAATCTTAATGTAAAGTAGTAATTCTTAATTTATTCCAATTAATATCTGCTTTTTTCTTTAATTTATCAGCTCCTTCTTTTTGCCATAACTCTAACGTATTTATACCCCAAGAATTATAAAATAGGTATAGTTTATCATCTCTAATTTCAAATGTTGCAGGATCTATAGATACTTTTTTTGCTTTAGCACCAATTGCATATGCACAATATCCACCATATTCTGGCACATATTTTTTTGGTGATTTTTTAAAGGTTTCTAAATTTTTTTCAGTTGAAAATTTAAATTTTACACCATCAAAAGTAGTTGTAAAATCTTTGTTCCCTTCTATAGCTTTGTTAGAAAAATAAGCAACAACATCATAGCCTTCTGCCACATAACCTCTTTTTAAATTATAATCTTGGGCAAAAAAAGTAGTAGAAGTAATTAATAATAGTAATGTTAAAATATTTTTCATCGTTTCTGTTTTTTTAATTGGTCGATGAAGAACTACAAAAATTACAACATTAATTATATACTTACATCCTTTTATGGATTTGTAGACCATAAAGAACCACCAGCCATCATTGCTCTTCTAGGTAATTTTAAACCAGCAATAATAAATTGGGCAAAATCTTCTGGTTGTAAAACCGTGTCTGTATTACCATCTGTAATTCCTAAATCTAAAGCCATATCCGTTGCAATTGTACTTGGTGTTAAAGTATTAACTCTAATATTATTTTTACGAACCTCTTTCATTAAAGATTGTGATAAACCGATAACAGCAAATTTTGAAGCTGAATAAGCAGAAGTACTTGCGTTACCTGTTAAACCTGCAGTTGAAGAAATATTAATAATATCTCCTTCGTTTTTTTCAATTAAATAAGGAAGTACTTCTTTAGTAACATAATACATTCCTAAAACATTGGTTTTAATAATGTTTTCCCATAGTGAAGGTTCCATATCATTTAATGTACCAAAAGCAGCTATACCTGCATTGTTTACTAAAATATCTACAGTTCCTAAATTTGAAATTATATTTTTAATTCCGGTTTTAACTTCATCATAGTTTCCAACATCAAATACTTCATAAAAAGCATTTACACCTAAAGTTTTTAATTCTAAAACTGTTTCTTTTAACTTTGCTTCGTTTCTACCTGTAATAGCAACATCTATTCCTAGTTTTGCAAAACCTATTGCAGTTGCTTTACCTAAACCTCTACTTCCGCCAGTAATAATGGCTTTTTTATTCTTTAACTCCATTTTTTTATATTATTTTAAATTTTCTAATGCTTTAATTAATTCTGATGCTTCAGCTCTTTCTCTATAATCTGCATCTAAAAATGCATATTTAATGATTCCTTTTTGATCAATTACATACGTTGCTGCCAAAGGTAATTGATTACTATCATCTCCGTTCACTTCATTTAAACCAAAACCAGTATTATAAATAGCTGCAACTTCTTTTGTTAAAGTGAATACAACTCCAAATTCTTCTGCTATTTTGTTACCAACATCACTTAAAACGGTAAATTCTAAATTATTTTTTTCTGAAGTGCTTAAAGAGTTATCTGGTAATTCTGGTGTTAGTGCTAAAAGAGTTGCTCCTTCTTTTTTAAATTCTGGGAGTTTTTCTTGTAAATAATGTAAGGTAATATTGCAATAAGGACACCAACCACCTCTATACCAAGTTAAAATTACTGGTCCGTTTTCTAATTCTTTATATAAAGAAACAGATTTATTTAAAGCATTTTTTAATGTAAAATTAGGTGCTTTATCTCCAATATTTAAAGCTTTTTCTAAAATGCCAGATTCCATAACACTTGTAATTCCATCAGTATAAATCTGCTTTTTTTCTTCTGAAAATTTAGCAGCTCCTTCTTTACGTTTTACATTAAGTAAAGTGTTTAGTTCTCCTTTATTATTATCCATATTTTTTTATTAAAATTTAACTTACTTATACGGTTTGTTGTTCTTTTATAAGCTCTGATAATACTTGTTTAAAAGTAGCAACAGGTTGTGCTCCAGTAACAGCACTTTTTCTGTTAAAAACAATTGTAGGCACAGAATTTACTCCCATATTTTTCCATTGGTTCTGAATTGTTCTTATTTTATTTTTAGCCTCTTCATTGTCTAAAGTTGCAAAAGCTTCATCTACATTTAAACCAACACTTAAAAGAGCTTCTCTTAAAACATCTCTATCTGAAACATCTTTACGGTCGCTAAAAAATGCCTTTGTAAGCGTCATTTTTAATTCAGTTTGTTTTCCGAAGTCTTTGGCGTATTCTAATAAAATGTGTGCATCAAAAGTGTTTACCATGCGCATTTTATCGAAATAATCGAATTTAAAACCTAATTCTGCGCCAGCCTCTGTCATCATTTCTTTCGATTGATTTTGTTGTTCAGCAGTAGAACCATATTTTTCTGTAATATGTTCATTTACATTCTGGCCTTCTGCTGGCATATTGGGATTTAACTCAAACGGTTGCCATTCAATTTCTACTTGATCTTTAATCCCAAGTTCTATAATTGCTTTTTCTAAACGTTTGTAACCAATGGTACACCAAGGACATACAACATCTGAAACAATATCTATTTTTAATTTATTTTTCATTTTTTAAAATGTTACTAGTTCACTAATTTGAAGTTCTCCTCTAACATTACTATAGTTCTTTACATCTGCAGCAAACGTTTCTGCATGCGGACCAAAAGATTCTTTAAAAGCAGCTACATTATCAAACTTTAAATGAGCAATAGCAACATAAGTTGCGGGTTCTCCGGGAGTTCTACTTGCTATGCCTAAATCTAATTCTAACCCTTTTAAAGCACTACCAACTAATTTTAAAACCATTGGTAAATGTGTATTTTTATAATAAACTGCATCAAACTTAACATCTTTTCTGTTTGGATACATTACCGATACTTTTATCATAATTGTGTTTTTAATATTAATAAACCTTCCGAATTTATAACGGAAGGTTCAAAGCTACTTATATCTAAATTAAGTTAATGTTATTTTTTCCAAGAAAAAGCTTTAAAAGCTGCATCTACGGGTGTATTTGCAATATGATTTGTATAGTTACTAATTGTTTTTTGAGAAAGTCCAAGAATAATATCTAACACATGTTTTTCTTCGTAACCTGCTCCGTAAAAAGCATCTAAATCTTCTTGTGTTACATTACCTCTGTTTCTTACAATAGTTAAAGTCATAGTACGTAAAGCTTCTAGTTTAGGGTTTTCTAATGGTGTTTCATTACGTAAAGCTTCAGTAATAGTATCATCAACTTTCATCATTTTTGCAATACCTGTATGTGCAGGTACACAATAATGACATGCGTGTTCTACATTAATTGCTTGCCAAACAACAGTTAATTCATCTTCATTAAATGAAGATTGTGTAAATAACTCATGTAAAGTTTGGTATGCTTTAAGTATTTGAGGAGAACCTGCTAATACACCGTGCAAACCAGGAATCATTCCATAAGCTTTTTGCGAGTTTTCTAATAAAGGTTTTGCTTCTGCTGGTGCAGATTCGATGTTGTGAATTTTAAGTGTTGTCATAATTTTTGTTTTTATTTAAGTTAATTTTATCTAAACAATCGTTTAGTTATTGTTCAAAAAAAAGGTTATATATTTTTAAATGTCATTTCTATATAATCTTCCATTTCTTTTTTAGTGTTTACTCTTGCTGCTGCAGCTAAACCGTGTTTTGCTAGCAATAAATAATTTGCTTGTTTTGTTATGGTTTCTTCATTTTTTGAAGTGTCCATTTGTAATTTTTCGATAATTATAGATTTTAAATTATCCATAAAAGAACTCATTTGTTCTTGAATCAATTCATCTTCTTTTTTTGAAAATTCATTATAAGTATTTGTTACAAAACAACCTTTTGTATTGTCGTCTTTAAAATTAGAACTTACAGAATCATAAAAGAATTGTTTAATATCTTCTACGCCATTTGTTCCGCTTTTAAATTTATTAAACAAAGCATTTCCTCTAGATTTGTATTCTTTTAAACTTGCTAAAAATAAGCCATGTTTATTGCCAAAACTAGCATATATAGAAAACTTGTTAATGCCCATTTCTTTTTCTAGCATTTGCATAGAGGTAGTTTCATAACCATTTGCCCAAAAAAGGTTCATCGCTTTTTCTACTACTTCGTCTTCGTTATATTGTTTTTTTCTTGCCATTTTATAAATACATCACAAAACTAAACAATTGGTTAGTTATATCCAAAAATATTTTTACTTTTGTCGTAATTATAAAATATAAAAATGAAAAATTACTTCTACGTTGCAATATTACTTGTAACTTTTGCTGCTTGCAAACAAAAACAAGAAAGTACAGTTAGTACTGAAAAATTAGAGAAAAACACTTCAATTTCTAAAACAAAGTATCCTGTAGAATTACAAAAAGTATTTAAAGCTCATGGAGGAATCGATGTTTGGAAAACAATGAAATCTTTAGTTTTTACTATGGAAACACCTAACGGAGATGAAGTAATATCTACAAACTTAAACTCTAGAGAAGCTCTTTTAGAAAACCCAAAAAATACCATTGGTTTTGATGGAAAACAAGTTTGGCTATTAAATAAAACAAAGGAAGATTATAAAGGATATGATCCTAAATTTGGCTATAATTTAATGTTCTATTTTTATGCAATGCCATTTATTTTAGCTGATGATGGAATTAATTATGCAGAAACAGCACCTTTAGTTTTTGAAGGAATTACGTACCCAGGAATAGAAATTACATACAATAATGGTGTTGGTGAAACTCCTGAAGATCGTTATGTTTTATACTACAATCCTACAACTTATAAAATGGAATGGCTAGGTTATACGGTTTCTTTTGTTGAAGGAATTGATAAAAAAGAATTACATTTTAGACGTTTTAATAGCTGGCAAAATGTAAATGGTTTATTGTTACCAAAAACAATAGTTGGGTATGGTTTTAAAGATGATAAACCAACAAAAGCAAAGCGTACCAATGTTTTTAAAGACATTAAGGTATCTAAAGTTGCAATTGAAATTGAAAAATTTAGCAAACCAGAAAACGCTAGTTTTGTAAATTAAAATAATTACATCAATCTAAAAAGTGCCTTAAATTGTTTTTAAGGCACTTTTTTTATTATACTACAACTAGAAATTATAAAATTATTTAGCACGTAGAACTATCTCCAACATTAGATTTATCCATCTTTTTTGATTTGCGAATATGATAAATATGAATAATGCAAAATATAACTCCGGAAATAACTAAAGGTCCAGAATTTATAAACACACCATAAATAACATAAAAAAAACTTGAAATTAAATGCCAAAGCCTAAAACCTAACATTTCTTTTTTTGTAACAGCAAAAAAGCCCGCAGCTATTGCTATATATCCTAATGTTTCTGCTAAAATATTCATTCTTTATTCAATTTTAATAATACACGTTGTTTGTAGTTTAATTGATTTATTTTTTCTTCTATTCTTGTGATTTCTTCTAAAAAATTTGGACTGTCAACTAACAAATCTTCTACAACAGAAGCTCCATTTTGCCAATACACTTCTAAATTTTTCATGTATTGGTATCCTTTTTTGGTTAATGAAAGTACTTGTTTTCTTTTATCATCTTTATCGCAATAAGACGCTATATAAGATTGCTTCTTCATTTTATTTACAATTTTAACTATTGCAGGATGCGAAAACTGTAAAGCATCAGACATTTCTGTAATCGTCATTTCTTTATGGTCTCTTAATAGTTTAAAAATTAAGTTCCAATTTGGCTCTATATCTAATCCTTCAGACTTATATAAATCTTTTGTGCTATATAATAATGCATCGCTTAACCTCTTAAGTCTACTTGTTAGTCCTTCATATTCTAATGCTATTAAAAAATCTTTCATAGTTATGTAACTGGTTACGCAAATATATGTAAAAAAACGTAACTAGTTACGTAAATAGATAAAAGAAAGACTACCTTTAAATAAGATAGTCTCTTTGACACTAAATTGAGGGAACTAATATTTTATGTTAGTTAGTTTGGAAAGTTAAATTTCCCATTCGTATTTTTTCTATCTGCTTCTGGTGCAATAGTCTCCATAACATCCCAATGTTCTGCTATTTTACCATTTTCAATTCTAAATAAGTCGTAATAAGAAGTTGGTTGTCCTGCAAAAGTTCCTTCACTAATAGCTAAAACAAAATTACCTTGTCCTAATACTTTGTGTGTTTTATTGAAAACCATAGAAATACCTTGTTTTGCCATTCCTTCTAAAGCTTGACCTAACCCAGACAAACCATCTGCAATATTTGGATTGTGTTGTATGTAGTTATCATCATTAAAATAACCTTGTAATTTATCCATTCTACCATTGATTAAAACATCAGTTAAAAAACTAGAAACCAACGCTTTGTTTACTTCAGTTTTATCTAAATCTGTAATAGTTGTGGCTCCATCAGTTTGACTATGACTACTTGGGTTGACAGATGCTTTTTGAATTAAATTATCCCAATGTTCAACAATTAACCCATTTTCGAAACGGAAAATATCAAAACCAATTTTTGGTCCAAAAAAATTGTATTCAGTTTGTGCAAATACATAATCTCCATCTTCAAAAGCTCTAACTGTATTTACTTTAAAACCGCCTTCTGGTGCATTCGATAATAAAGCACCAAATCCAGCTAAACCATCTGCTACTGCTAAATTATGTTGCTTGTAATTTGTAGGATTAATATAAGCTATTGCCTCTTTATCTCCGGTTTCTATACTTTTTAAAACTGCTAATGTTTTGTCTTTGTTTGATATTTTCATTTTTGAGATTTTATTAGTTACCTTTTTATTGTTTTCTTTTTTTCCCGATTTGCATGCTATCATTGTCATGACTAATGCTATTACTGTTATTGTTTGTTTCATAATTGTTGTTATTTATGAGGACAAAATTACAGTACAAGTATTCTTTACTAAAGGTTAAAAAAGTTTTAAAAATGGTAAATATCGAACCTTAAAAACTACACGTAGTCTTTTTTGAATTGATTTGGGGTAAATTTTGTATGTTTCTTAAAGTATTTCACAAAGTTGGTTGGCTCTTCAAACCCTAAAAAATAAGCTAATTCTGTACTTTTAATTTCTGAATTTACAAGTAATCTTTTGGCTTCTAAAATTATATACTCATCTATAAATTGTTTTGCAGTTAACGCAATAATACTTTTACAAATAGTATTAAGATGTTTGTATGTTATATTCAGTTTTTCAGCATAAAAATCAGCATTTCTACTTTTGTTAAAATGAATTTCTAAAAGCGATTTAAAATCTAAAAACTTGTTTAATTTATCTGAACGTTTTAAATGAAAGGTTTGATATTGTTTTAAGCGTTCTAATTTTGAAAAGATAATAGAATACAAAGAGTTGTAAGTGTTTTCTAGATTGTAACTTTCGCCTTTGATAGTGTATTCTTTATAAAATAGCTCAATGTATTCTACTACATTAGATTCTTTAGGAACTTTAATAATAGGTGAAAATAAGTGTGAATTAAAAAGTCTTACAATTTCATTTTTAGGAAGTGTGTTTATCTGTTTTTTTAAGTATTCTTCAGTAAATAATAAGATATATCCTTTTAAATCTTTTGTAAACCGAAACGCATTTACTTGCCCTTTTGATAAGTGAATAATTGTATTTTTTTTTACATCATGCCATACAAAATCTATAAATTGCTTGCTTTTACCATCTGTATATAAAACAATCATATTAAAAGCAACTTGATGTACTTTTTCTGGACTATGACCTATATCTTTTTTACGAAGTGCTAAACTTTCAATCGTAATTATTTCTATACCAATATTGTACGGTTTTTTAGAATCGAATACAATATTTGGAATTTCTTTTTGCATATTTTACAAACTTATACTTTTTTTTATATTAGAAGTCACATTTTAAAGTGGATTGTCTTAATCTTTATAACGAATAAAATTATATAACCGTTATAATTTCACTTTCTGCTAATCTAGATTTTGGTGTTTTATCAGTTGAATTAAAATCTGATTCTGCTCTATATCCTAAAGAAACAGCAACTATAGAAGTGTATCCTTTTTCTCTTAAACCAAATTCTTCATCCAATACTTTAACATCAATACCTTCCATTGGTGTTGCATCAATACCTAAACTAGCAACACCTAATAAAAAGCTTCCAATGTTAAGATATACTTGCTTTTCCATCCAGTGTTGTAAATCTTTTAAATCGTATTTATGAATATCTGTAAAAGCATTCATTCCACCATACATTCCATTTTTAATGTCTTCATTTGGGAATCTTCCATCTTTATCTTGAACCTCTAAAAGATGCTTCATATAATCTTCATCTGCACTAGTTCTTGAACAAAATAATATTACAGCAGAAGCATTTACCACTTTGGGTTCGTTAAAATGAAAGAAACCTTTAGTTCCTTTTGCAATTCGTTCTTTACCTTCTTTTGTTTCTGCTATAATAAAATGCCAAGGTTGTAGGTTTACACTTGAAGGACTCATTCTTAATAAATTCTTAACTTCCGTCATATCAGTTTCAGATATTTTCTTGGATGTGTCAAACTCCTTTGTTGTATATCTCCAGTTTAATATTTCTTTTAAATTCATTTTATATATATTTTATACTATCATTTTTATAGTTGCAAAAGTATGTTTAGTTTTAATACCTTACAATAACGGTCGAAAATGATAGTATAAAATATTTTTATTAAAACACTATAATACAATCACTTAATGTATAAATTAATCACTATAAAAAATATAGTTGTATGCATAAGAATAGCTTATTACTTTTGTATCAATAAAACATGTAAAAGAAAGTTTTTACTTTATGGAAAAATTAAAAGAACAAAAAAAAGAATTAATAAAGTTTAAAGGAAAAGAATATCCTTGTTGTGCAAGTTTAACAATGGGAATTATTGGTGGAAAATGGAAAACCGTAATCCTATTTCATTTAATAGAAAAACCTTTGCGTTATAATGAGTTAAGAAAAGAAATGCCCACCGTTACGGAAAGAACTTTAAGCTTACAATTAAAAACATTAGAAGAAGATGGTATTGTAAAAAGGAAAGTTTACACTTCTAAACCACCTTT
This sequence comes from uncultured Polaribacter sp., assembly GCA_905480405.1. Classification (GTDB taxonomy): domain Bacteria; phylum Bacteroidota; class Bacteroidia; order Flavobacteriales; family Flavobacteriaceae; genus Polaribacter. Next base: position 31,005 of record CAJQQH010000169.1, read on the forward strand.
AAAAGTGGTATATTCATTAACAGATTTCGGAAAAACATTAATTCCTGTTATACAATCTATTGCAAACTGGGGACATACAGTGTATAACAATAAGGCTTAAATAATTATTTTTTTTCGCCTAAAATCTTTTCTAAAAATTGGTTTTGCTTCTCTAAAAGTTCATTGGTTTTATGCATTAACTCAATGTTTTTAGGGGTAACAACTGTTTTGTTTTTAGGGTCGTCTGCTTTATTCTTCATGGAATTCATTAACTTAACCATTACAAAAACAGTAAATGCAATTACCAAGAAATCGATTCCTGCTTCAAATAATTTACCATAACCAATAGCAATTTCTTCCAACTTTGGTTTTCCTTCTAAAGCAACAGTTTCTCTTAAAATTAATCTTTTGTTTTCCCAATTTTTACCGCCAGTTATCAAGGATAATGGAGGCATTAAAACTTCTTTTACAAGTATGTTAACTACTTTATTAAAAGCAGCTCCAATAATTACACCAATGGCAATATCTATCATATTCCCTTTTACGGCAAACTCTCTAAAATCTTGTAATAATTTAAACTTCATATTCTTTTTTATAAAACCATTAAATTACAACCTCTAATATCTGAATTATCAAAACGACCAATAATTTCAAAGCTCCCGTTTTTATACACTTTTCCTAGATCTTGCGTAGCAATAAAGGAACAAGAATTATAATTTGCTAAATCTATTACATTAATTCCTCCGTTTTTTCCTACTACATTTATGGTTAATGCATCTTCTGTATCTCGTGTTAAAATCTTCATCCAAGGTGGTGTTTCAAAAACACCATTTCCTTTTGAATATCCTTGACTTAACAATTCAGTCATTCCATATTCTGAATGAATTTCTGTAACTCCAAATCCGTTTTGTAAAACATCATGTAATTCTTCTCTAACCAACTCTTTTCTTCTTCCTTTCATTCCACCAGTTTCCATAATAATGGTATTATTTAGTTGGAACTGTTGCATTTCTATTAAGTCTAATAAAGCAAAGGAAACTCCAACTAATAGTGTTTTTTGACCCTTTTTATCTAATTCTACGAGTTTTCTTGCTAACTCTTCTAAATCATCAAGAAAAAATCCACTTTCTTTGTTTTTAGATCTTCTTATTAAATCATTTACCATAAAAACCAAAGAAGATCCTTTACGTTCTAGATAATTTGGCAATAAAGCTAAAACAACATATTCTTCTATATCTCCATAAAAATGAGCAAAACCTTTTAAATAACTCTTTTTATAAATATCAATATCTGTTACAAAATGTTTACTAGTAACACTACCTGTTGTTCCAGAACTTGTAAAAACCTCTTGAACTTCTTCTAAAGTGGAAACTACTGTTTTGTTTTTAAAAAATTGAATTGGTAAAAAAGGAATTTCTTCTACATTATTAATATCCGAAGGGTGTACATTAATCAAATCACAAAAAGAACGATATACTTTGTTATTTTTAAACTGATGTTTAAAAGTTTCTATTGCAATTTTTGTAAATTGCTTTTCAGATTGTATGTTAAAAATATTTTCTTGCATAGGATTCTACAAAAATAGTTAATATATGAGAGTTTTTATCATCTTACTGATTCCATTACTACTCGTTTTTAAATCTTGCGAAACTTCAAACAAATTAACCAGTCAAAAAAAAGATGAAAGTAATTTGCTTGCCTTATTTACAGAAATTGAAGAATTAGCCTTAAGTGTTTCTTGTTTAGATGCTAATAATTGGAATTTTACTGCTTATGGTGTAAAAGCCTGTGGTGGTCCCCAAGGTTACATAGCGTATTCTTCTGAAATTAATACTTCGATTTTTTTGCAAAAAATTGACGAATACACACTAGCAGAGAAAAAATATAATATAAAGTGGGGTATAATATCAACTTGTGATATACAAAACCCACCAATTTCTATAGAATGTAATAACAACCTACCTGTTTTAAGGTATTAAATATCTTGTAGTTAAATTCGTTTCTTAAAATTTTTAAACATAATCGGTTATCAAAACCATATAACTCACAACACTAAAAGTGTGCTATTTTTACTTATTTTATATTAAATTTAACATTAAGGAGAATAAAATGTAACTATTTTTGCTTTTTTGTGTCAAATTTTATAGAAAACCTAAAAAATGAATTTTCAATTATCTACCTACAGAACATTGAGCGGAATAACAGAAGTGTTAGAAATTCCTAGAAAAAAAGAAACGCAATGGATTATTTATCAAGATAATAAACCTAAATTTTTTGTTGACTTTTTTGACTTAGAAAGTGAATCAAATACGATGATGAATAGTTTAGTACTGTGTGCTAAAAAAAATATTGAAGATGTTTTAGTTACAATTAGTAAAAAGAACAATGTTAATTTATCAATAAAAAAAATATCTCGTTTAGGTCTTAAGAAAAAAATAAAATCAGAAATTAAAGTACTTTTCTTAGATCCTTTACCAGAAGAATGGTTAGCTTATTCAATGTAGTTCTTAATCTAAAACTGCAAAATACTTATTCTTTTTCCATAATTTAGAAATTCAATGTGAGTTTACATTTGTATCCTTATAAGTAAAAAGGGCATTGTTTTTTTTTGTTTAAATTTAAACAAAAAGCATTACTTCTGTTTAATTTAAATGTTTGTAAAATTATTTGTATTTTCGAACTTCAATTTAAACAAGTAAAATTAGACAACAAAAATGACAGATTTTGGAATAAAAGAAGCATTCGTAGAATTAGGCTTAAAAGATATAAATAACGGAACTTCTACAGGTTCTAATAGTTTTTCTAACGGAGAAATTATTGAATCATATTCTCCTGTTGATGGTAAATTAATAGGAAAAGTAGTATCGACTACAAATGAAGATTACGAAAAAGTGATGGAAGCTGCTACAAAAGCATTTTTATCATTTAGAAATATGCCTGCACCTCAAAGAGGAGAAATTGTTCGTCAGTTTGGTAATAAATTAAGAGAGAAGAAAGAAGCGCTTGGAAAACTAGTTTCTTATGAAATGGGAAAAAGTTACCAAGAAGGTTTAGGTGAAGTTCAAGAAATGATTGACATCTGTGATTTTGCAGTGGGTTTATCTCGCCAATTAAACGGGCAAACAATTCCGTCTGAAAGACCAGGTCACGTAATGAGAGAACAATGGCATCCAATTGGTGTTGTTGGTATAATTTCTGCATTCAATTTTCCTGTTGCTGTTTGGGCTTGGAACACAGCTTTAGCTTGGATTTGTGGAGATGTTTGTGTTTGGAAATCTTCTGAAAAAGCACCTCTATGTTCTGTGGCTTGCCAAAACATTATAGCAGAAATTTTAAAAGACAATAATTTACCAGAAGGAATTTCTTGTATTATAAATGGAGATTATAAAGTTGGAGAAATGATGACTACAGATACTAGAATTCCACTAGTTTCTGCAACAGGGTCTACAAGAATGGGAAGAATTGTTGGTGCAACTGTTGCACAACGTTTTGGAAAATCGCTATTAGAATTAGGAGGAAATAATGCTATAATCATTACACCAACTGCAGATTTAAAAGTAGTTGTTCCTGGTGCTGTTTTTGGTGCTGTAGGAACTTGTGGACAACGTTGTACATCTACTAGAAGATTAATTATACACGAATCTGTTTACGATAAAGTAAGAGATGCAATTGTTGGCGCTTATGGTCAAATTAAAATTGGAAACCCGTTAGATGAAACAAAACATGTTGGTCCTTTAATAGATCATGCTGCTGTAAACACCTATTTAGCTGCTATTGAAAAAGCAAAATCTGAAGGTGGAAATGTACTGGTTGATGGTGGTGTTTTAGAAGGTGAAGGATATGAATCTGGATGTTATGTAAAACCTGCTATTATTGAAGCAGAAAATCATTTTGAAATAGTACAACATGAAACTTTTGCACCTATTTTATATTTAATGAAATATACTGGAGAAGTAGAAAACGCTATTGAAAAACAAAATGGTGTTGCACAAGGTTTATCTTCTGCAATTATGACGAATGAAATGAAAGAAGCAGAAAAATTCTTGTCTTATGCTGGTTCAGATTGTGGAATTGCCAACGTAAATATTGGTACTTCTGGTGCAGAAATTGGTGGTGCTTTTGGTGGAGAAAAAGAAACCGGAGGCGGACGTGAATCTGGTTCTGATGCTTGGAAAGTATATATGAGAAGACAAACAAACACCATTAATTATTCTGATGAATTACCTTTAGCACAAGGTATAAAGTTTGATTTGTAAAAAATAAAATAACATAGATTTCATAAGCCCAACTTTAAAAGTTGGGCTTTTTTTGTTTTGAAAATTAAACTATCTTTAAGTTTCTTAGTCTAAACTTCATGAAATCAACACATATTCAGCATTTATATAATAGAATTGGTTTTGGTATTTCTCCAAAAGAACTTTCTCGTTTATCAAAAAAGACTAAAAAAAGGATAATTAATGAGTTGTTTTCATCCTCTAAAACAACAACTCCTTTAAAAGTAGATATTTCTTTTCTTGATGGTAAAACTTATAAAGATTTAAAAAAAGAGAGAAAAGAATTTCAGAAAATAAGCAGAAAAAAAGTAAAAGAGTTTTCTACTGCTTGGTTTGATAGATTAAACAATCCTAAAGAAATTTTACGAGAAAAAATGACCTTGTTTTGGGCAAATCATTTTGTTTGTGAAAGTAGAAATATCTTATTTGTTGATAGCTACAATAATATGTTACGAAAGAATGCTTTAGGAGATTTTAGAACTTTTACAAAAAAGGTATCTAAAGAAGCTGCAATGCTTGGTTATTTAAACAACAAACAGAATAAGAAAAAAAGTCCGAATGAGAATTTTGCTCGCGAATTAATGGAACTTTTTACTCTAGGCCAAGATCAATACACAGAAAAAGATATTAAAGAATCTGCAAGAGCTTTTACTGGTTATAATCATAAATTTAGAGGTGAATTTAACTTCAGAGAAAAACATCATGATGAAAATGAGAAAACTTTTTTAGGAAAATCTGGTAATTTTAATGGTGATGATATTATAGATATTATTATTGAAAAAAAACAATGTGCAAGATTCATTTCAGAAAAAATCTACAGTTATTTTGTGAATGAAAACATCAATAAAAAACATATTGATGAAATGGTTTCTGTTTTTTATATAGATTATGACATCGAAAATTTAATGCGTTTTGTATTGCTTTCTAAATGGTTTTATGCTGATGAAAATATAGGGACAAAAATAAAATCGCCAATAGAATTTTTAGTGGGAATGAATACAATTGTACCTTATAAAATCGAAAAAACAAAACAGATTTTTTGGGTTCAAAAAATGTTAGGTCAGGTTTTATTAAATCCGCCAAATGTTGCAGGTTGGAAAACAGGAAGAAATTGGATTGATAGTAATACCATTGTTACTCGTTTACGTTTACCATCCGTTTTGTTGAATAATGCAGAAATTGCATATTCAGAAAAAGGAGATGAAGAAACCATGATCACCAATTTTAAGAAAAGAAAATTAAGTAGAAGATCTATAATAAAAGTAACTGCAGATTGGAAATATTTTGAAGAAAATTATAAAAATAATTCTAATAAAGAGCTGATTTATCACGTAATTACATCAAAAATAAATAAAGGAACTGCAGAAATGTTAGCCAGAAATGAGAAACTGTCTAAACATGATTTTGTTGTGCAATTAATGAGTCTACCTGAATATCAACTTTGCTAAAATTTTAAATTATGAACCATTCATAATTCAATTTTAGATATTTAATAAAATGATTATATGAATGCAACATGTGACCATTGAAAAACAATAAAATAAAACCACATGAAACGTAGAGATTTTTTAAAACAAACAACTTTTGCTTCAGGAATGTTTTTTGTACCTCAGTTTTTAAAGGCATTTGAACAAATGCCAAACAAAACTTTTAGCAATAAAAAAGTAGTGATAATTCAGTTAAAGGGTGGTAATGATGGTTTAAATACGGTAGTTCCTTTTAACAACGATATTTATTATCAGCAAAGGAATAACATCGCCTTAAAACAAAACGATTTATTTAAAATTTCTGATGAAGTTGGACTGCATAAAAGCTTAAAACCATTACAGAATTTATACAATAAAGGATTTGTAAGTATTATAAATAATGTTGGATACCCAAACCCAAATTTATCTCATTTTAGAGCTACAGATATTTGGCAAACTGCAAGTGATAGCAATGAATTTTTACAAAATGGTTGGGTAGGTCGTTATTTAGATCACACAAAAGGAAATCCTTTTTCTGCTATAGAAGTAGATGAAAGTTTGTCTTTAATGATGAAAGGAAAAACGCAAAACGGATTGGCAATTACAGATCCTAAAATGTTTTATAATTCTATGAAAGCTCCTTTTTTTAACAATGTAGTAACCAACTATAATGACGCTCATTTAAGTGAGCATAATTTAGGATATTTATACAATACTATGATTGATGCAAAATCATCAGCAAAGTATATTTTTGAGAAAAGCAAAACGAAAACTTCACCTGCAGAATACCCAAAAAACATCTTTGCTAAACAATTAAAAACTATTTCTCAGTTTATAAATTCTGGTTTAGAAACTCAAGTTTTTTATGCTGGTTTAAGTGGATTTGATACACATGCAAATCAAACAAATTCTCAAGCAAAGTTGTTAAAAACTTATGCTGAAAGTATGGAGGTTTTTGTAGAGGATTTACAAAAAAATAACACTTTTGAGGATGTCTTAATTCTTACTTTTTCTGAATTTGGAAGACGTGTAAAACAAAATGAATCTAAAGGAACAGATCATGGAACTGCAAATAATGTTTTTGTGATGGGAAAAAACCTAAAGAAACAAGGTTTGTACAATGATTTGCCAAACTTAGGAGATTTAGATAAAAACGGAAACTTAAAATATGAAATAGATTTTAGAGAAATCTACGCAACAATTTTAGACAAATGGCTACAAGTAGATGATGTTGCAATCTTAAACAAATCTTTTTCTAAGTTGAATTTTGTATAGCGTTGACTTTATAGAAAATTCATCTAACTTCGTAAAATTCTAATTTTAAAATCATTTTTAAAATAAACTAAAAATGAAAGAAACCATAAAAAAACTAGAGCAACTATTAAAGACTGGATTCAACTATATGTCTCAATCTTCTGAACTTGAATTGAGCCAAAAAATTTCCATTGATAAGTGGTCAAAAAAAGAAATATTAGGGCATTTAATTGATTCTGGAATAAACAATCTTCAACGTTTTACAGAAATTCAGTTTGATGATAAACCTTTTAAAATAAAAACTTACAATCAAAATGGGTTGGTAAAAGTAAATGACTATCAAAATGCAGAAACTAAAGAAATTGTAGCTTTTTGGTTATCTATTAATAATAGAATTATAAATGTAATTAATTTACAAACTGAAAATACATTAAATTTTAAAATTGAATTAGAAAAGGATAATATTTCTGATTTAAGATTTTTAATAAATGATTATGTAAACCATACAGAACATCATCTTAATCAAATAATAAAAAATTGATCCTTCAAAAATTAAAGATGTAAAAGTATTGGCAACTTATATTGGTGGTAAAAAAGTGTTTGAGAAAGATTAATTATACGTTACTTTTTATTCATAATTGTTGCACTTGCTTGCGCTGTTGGATACACCACTAAATCTTCAATATTTACATGATATGGTCTTGTAACCACAAAGTGAATAATATCTGCGATATCATCAGCTTGTAAAGCTTTGTAGCCAGCATAAACTGTTTTTGCTTTTTCTGTATCACCTTTAAAACGAACATCTGAAAACTCAGTTTCTACTGCTCCTGGATGAATTGCAGAAACACGAATATTGTGTTTGTTTAAATCTATTCTCATAGCCTTATTTAAAGCATTTACAGCGTGTTTTGAAGCACAATATACATTTCCATTAGGATATACTTCTTTTGCTGCTATAGATCCAATATTTACTATAAAACCACTATTTCTTTGTGTCATTTGAGGAATGATTGCTTTTGACACATATAACAAACCCTTTACATTAATATCTAACATAGCATCCCAATCATCTAAACTACCATCTTGTATGGTTGATAAACCATGTGCATTTCCTGCATTATTGATTAGAATATCAATCTCTTTAAAATTTTCTGGAAGCGTTTTTATTGCTGTTGAAACTTCATCTCTTTTAGATACATCAAATTGTAAAATGGTAACATCTGTAAGTTTAGATAATTCTTGTTGAAGACTTTGTAAACGCTCTAGTCTTCTTCCACAAAGAATTAGCCTTATATTATTTTTTGCAAAAAGTTCTGCTGTTGCTTTTCCAATTCCAGAAGTTGCGCCTGTTATAAATGCTGTTTTATTTATCAATTTAAAAGGTGTTTTTATTCTCATTAAAATTATGAAAACCGTTTGTTTAGAATTAATTTTTGAAGCAAAATTATTCATCAATTATTAACAAAGAAAAATCCACCCTCCTCAGGGTGGATTATCTTTCAATTAGCTATTGAAAAATAGCTAATCAAAAATCAACTAACCAAACTTTATTTTAAATTTCTTTTAATCTTTGTTTTTCTTTTTATTTTAGTACGCTTTCTGTTATTATTCCTTACAATATCTTTTGCATTTTTAACAGTATTTTCACTTTTTAGATACTGTACAAATCCTCTTCCAGAAAACTCATAAGTTGTATCAGAATTTATATGATAAAGACTAATCTTACTATCATTAATAACGCTCAATTCAAATTCTTCAATATCTCCACCATCATAATTAAGTGTTAAAATTTTAAGGTCTTCATAACCGCTTACATCATACACTTCATATCCACCAACATAACTCCAATCTATAGAATCAATATCTGTGCCAAAACCATCTTTAGAGCTATAGAAAGTTGTTATATTTTCAGGTGTAAAAGCTAGGTAATTTTCATCATCAAAAGCATTTGTGGTACCACCAATAACATCTGTTTTTTTCCATGCAACATATTCTTGTAAAAAATACTCAACGTTTTCATAAAACAATTTATCGTAATCAAAATTGTTAGTATTGTAACCTATTAAATAATAGTTTACATTTTCTCTATAATTATAAATCTTTATTTCATTGTTAGAAAGTATAGTAACATCAAAATCATTTGCTCCATCTAAATCATGATCGGTTTCTAATAAACCATTATAAGTATTGTAATTACCAACATCTATACCCAAACCATTTCCTGTTCTACCAATATCTGCAATATTATTATTTGCATATAAAACTCCATTTTTAAATGATAATGTAAAAGCTCTAGAAATATAAGGAATATCTCCACTTCCAGAAGTTCTATGATAGTCTACATACCATAAATCATACTCAGAAATTACTTCTTCTAGCGTAGGTTGATATTCATAATCATCATAAGAATCTTCGAAAATTGTAGTACAAGAACTTAAAAGTGTTCCTGTGATAATAATCGTGAAAAGTAATTTTAAAGTTTTCATAAGCTTTCTATTTAATGGTTATACTTATGAATATTCAAAATGTGTGCCAAAAAAAAATCCACTCTAAAAGAATGGATTAAATGATTAATTTACTATTGTTTAGGAGCGGATGGATAAAAAACAGGTTTTCCTTTCTTTACATCATCAATCTTAAAATATTTAATTTTATCATTTATTTTGTAAGTAATAACTGCTTCGTTCTCTTTTAATTCAAATGGAATTTTACTATTATCTGGAAGTGTGTTATTCATCTCCTTCTTAGTATTACTATCTAAAACGATATCTCTTTTTTCATTTGATGAAAAGAAACCAACAACTATTTTACTCTTTTTAAAAGATTTATCTTCTAATTTGGCAACGTTATTTGCAAAATAAACATTCTGAAAATCAATTTTACTAGTAGAGGAATATTCAATTTTTAAATTCATCCCTTTTACTCCTTGCTGGCCACCAGACCAATTTATATAAGTTGCAGAATTAATTGTAAACGGCGGATTTTCTTCTAACTTTAAGCTCCCACATTGTGAAAATCCAAAGATAATTGCCAATATTGATAAAATTTTCATTGCATTCATTTTATAAGTTCCTTTAGTCAATTTCAATTGTTATGCCAAGATATAAAAAAAGAGCTTATCAAAAATTGATAAGCTCTTTTTTACTTTATAAATTATAACGAAATTTAATCGTTTAATCTTTACTATTTAATACTTCTGTTCTTTTAATTTGACTTGCAAAAAAGCTACGTCTAATTATTTAATGCTTCTGCACCACCAACAATTTCTAAGATCTCATTGGTAATTGCTGCTTGACGTGCTTTATTATATGTTAACAATAACTCATCTCTTAAATCAGTTGCATTATCAGTTGCTTTATGCATTGCAGTCATACGTGCACCGTGTTCACTTGCAAAACTATCTCTAATTGCTTTATATAATTGCGTTTTTAAAGATTTTGGTATTAATGCTAATACAATTTCTTCTTTAGAAGGTTCAAAAATATAATCAGAATTTACAGCTGACACATCTCCTCCTTCAATTGGTTTTATTGGTAAAAACTGCTCTACTTGTGTTATTTGAGTGGCAGCATTTTTAAATTGGTTGTAAACAATTTCAATTTTATCATAGCTTCCATCAACAAATAAATCCATCAACTTTTCTGCAATACCTGCAACGTTATCAAAAGTTAAATCATCATAAATATCGTTTCTAGTAGCAACAACATTATATGTTTTAGATAAAACATCTCCTCCTTTTTTACCAATAGCAAATAAATCTACTTCAGCATCAGCATATTTTTCATTAACAGTTCTAACAACTTGCTTTGTTATAGAAGAGTTAAAACCACCACACAAACCTCTGTTAGATGTTACTGCAACCAATAATACTTTAGATACTTCTCTTTCTGTAGAATAATCTCCACCAGCATCACTATCTAAAGTTGCACTTAAATTTTGCAATAACTCAGTTAGTTTAGAAGAATAAGGTCTCATTGCAATAATTGCATCTTGAGCCTTTTTCAACTTTGCAGCAGATACCATTTTCATGGCAGATGTAATCTGCATTGTTGATTTAATAGAGGTTATTCTATTACGTATTTCTTTTAAATTTGCCATATTCTAGTAATTAGTTGTTAGTAATTAGTTCTTAGTAGTTTACTTTTAAGCAAACTACTAAACACTAACTTCTAATTTAAAATTCTGCTGATATTTTTTTAGCTGCTGCTTCTAATACATCAGTAACCTCTTTTGTTAATTTACCTGATTTTAAAGTATCTAAAGCATCTCTATGTTTAGTATTTAAATAATCGATAAAGTTTTTCTCGAATTTCTTTACTTCGTTAACTGGTACATCTTTTAATAAGTTCTTAGAACCTGCATAGATAATAGCAACTTGGTCTTCTACAGTAAAAGGATCATTTTGAGCTTGTTTTAAAATTTCAACATTACGTTGTCCTTTAGAAATAACGCTCATTGTAGCTGCATCTAAATCTGAACCAAACTTAGCAAACGCTTCTAATTCACGAAACTGAGCTTGATCTAATTTTAAAGTACCAGATACTTTTTTCATAGATTTAATCTGTGCATTACCTCCAACACGAGATACAGAAATACCTACGTTAATTGCTGGTCTAACACCTGAGTTAAATAAATCTCCATCTAAGAAAATTTGTCCATCAGTAATCGAAATTACGTTTGTTGGAATATATGCTGAAACGTCTCCTGCTTGAGTTTCAATAATTGGTAATGCAGTTAAAGAACCTCCACCTTTTACAATTCCTTTTAAAGAATCTGGTAAATCATTCATTTCGCTTGCAATCTTATCATCATTGATTAATTTTGCAGCACGTTCTAATAATCTTGAGTGTAAATAAAATACATCACCAGGATATGCCTCACGTCCTGGAGGTCTTCTTAATAATAAAGAAATCTCACGGTATGCAACTGCTTGTTTTGATAAATCATCAAAAACAATTAAAGCTGGTCTACCAGTATCTCTAAAAAACTCTCCAATTGCTGCTCCTGCAAATGGTGCATAAACTTGCATTGCTGCAGGATCTGATGCATTTGCTGCTACAATTGTAGTGTATGCTAAAGCTCCTTTATCTTCTAACATGTTTGCAATAGCTGCAACTGTAGAAGCTTTCTGACCGATAGCTACATATATACAATATACTGGTTCACCAGCATCGTAAAATTCTTTTTGATTTAAAATTGTATCTAAAGCAACTGTAGATTTACCTGTTTGTCTATCTCCAATAATCAACTCACGCTGACCTCTTCCAACAGGAATCATAGCATCAATAGCTTTAATACCAGTTTGTAATGGCTCTGTAACTGGCTCACGATAAATAACACCAGGAGCTCT
>CAJQQH010000170.1 GCA_905480405.1 uncultured Polaribacter sp.
TTGGTATTGTAGCTAATATATAAAAAAAAACACACTCCTATATTAGGAGTGTGTGTAATCTGTATCTTTTTTAGTGTATTACGCGTCTATATTTGCATATTTTGCATTTCTTTCAATAAAGTCTCTACGTGGTGGTACTTCGTCTCCCATTAGCATAGAGAAAACTCTATCTGCTTCTGTTGGACTATCGATTACAACTTTACGTAAAGTTCTAAATTCAGGATTCATTGTTGTGTCCCAAAGTTGTTCTGCATTCATCTCTCCAAGACCTTTATATCTTTGTATGGTTACAGAACCGCCAAGTTTTTGAGCAATTAAATCACGTTGATTATCATCCCAAGCATATTCTCTTTTTTGCCCTTTTTTAACTAAATATAATGGTGGAGTTGCAATGTAAATATAACCTTGCTCTACCATTTCTTTCATATATCTAAAAAAGAAGGTTAATATTAAGGTAGCAATATGCGATCCATCTACATCGGCATCACACATAATAACTACTTTGTGGTAACGAACTTTAGATAAATTTAAGGCTCTTGGATCTTCTTCTGTACCAATAGAAACACCTAAGGCTGTAAACATGTTTTTGATTTCTTCGTTTTCAAAAACTTTATGTTGCATTGCTTTTTCTACATTCAAAATTTTTCCACGAAGTGGTAAAATTGCTTGAAAGTTTCTATCACGACCTTGTTTTGCGGTTCCACCTGCCGAATCTCCCTCAACTAAGAAAATTTCACATTGAGCAGGATCTGTTTCTGAACAATCAGATAGTTTACCAGGTAAACCACCAATAGACATTACAGTTTTACGTTGTACCATTTCTCTGGCCTTACGTGCTGCGTGTCTTGCAGTTGCTGCTAAAATTACCTTTTGAACAATTATTTTTGCATCATTTGGGTTTTCTTCTAAATAATCAGATAACATTTCTGAAACAGCTTGTGATACAGCTGCAGAAACTTCTCTGTTTCCTAATTTCGTTTTAGTCTGACCTTCAAATTGTGGTTCTGCAACTTTTACAGAAACAATAGCTGTTAATCCTTCTCTAAAATCATCACCAGCAATTTCGAATTTTACATTTTTAAGTAATCCAGAATTATCAGCATATTTTTTTAAAGTACCAGTTAATCCACGTCTAAAGCCAGATAAATGTGTTCCACCTTCATGCGTATTAATGTTGTTTACATAAGAATGTAAATTTTCTGCATAAGAAGTGTTATAAACCATGGCAACTTCTACCGGTATACCATTTTTCTCACCTTCCATTGAGATTACATTCGCAGTTAATTGCTCTCGTGTTGAGTCTAAGTATTTAATAAACTCTGGTAATCCTTCATCAGAATGAAAGACTTCAGAAATAAAGTTTCCTTCATCATCAGTATTACGTTTGTCTGTTAAAGTAATTGTAATACCTTTATTTAAAAAAGATAATTCTCGCATACGAGTTGCTAATGTCTCGTAATTAAATTCCGTAGTTTGTTTAAATATAGATTTGTCTGGTAAAAAAGTTACAATTGTACCTGTAAAATCTGTTTCTCCAATTGTTTTTACTGGATATAAAGCTTTTCCTTGAGAGTATTCTTGTCTCCAAACTTTACCTTCTTTATGAACTGTTGCAACTAAAAGATCTGAAAGAGCATTTACACAAGAAACACCAACACCGTGTAAACCACCAGAAACTTTATAAGAATCTTTATCAAACTTACCACCAGCACCAATTTTGGTCATTACTACTTGTAAAGCAGAAACACCTTCCTTTTTATGGATTCCAACAGGGATTCCACGACCATTATCTTTAGTTGTTATAGAATTATCTTCATTTATTGTAACATCTATAGTATCACAATAACCACCCATTGCTTCATCTATAGAGTTGTCTACAACTTCATAAACTAAATGATGTAAACCACGCACTCCAACGTCTCCAATATACATTGAAGGACGCATTCTAACATGCTCCATTCCTTCTAATGCCTGAATACTGGAAGCATCATAATTATTTTTGTTTTCTTCGCTCATAAAAGTGAATTGTTAAGTTTTAATTTCATAAAAAATCGCCTTTAAAGACGATCTGATTCTTTCAAATTTACGATTTTAATAGTTAATTTAAGATCCTTTTAGCTGTTTTGTTTTAAAATTATCAACATTTGTTAAAAACGATAAAGTGTCTTAAATGGCTTAAAAATCATTCTAAATTAAATTTTGTAAAAATTAATGAGAGTGATTGTTTTAGAAAATACTAAAACCTCGTATTTCGAAGATTTTAATATTAACTTTAGGTATATATAATTGTAATTTAGGCCTTTTTTGGTTGATTTAGAAATGAAAAGTCATTCCACTTCCAAATCATATAAATAACCAATAAAAAGAATGAGTTCCATATAATGATGAATAAAATAAATGATGGCCATGTTTCAAAAGACCCAACATCAGAAATAAACAAAAAACTATTTCCATCATTTTTAGTTGTAATTAAATGTTGTGATGCCCAATTATTTCCTAAATGAATTCCAATTGGAAAAAATAAAGATTTTGATTTTAATAAAGCAACTGAAAAAAGTATGTGACCAATTGGAATTGTTATTACCGTAAATATTATTTTAGGGATACTATTTATAACTTCATTATCAAAAACGTGTACTGATAAAAATAAAATAGAAAATATAATGTTTGCTTTAATCACAGAACTTATTTCGATAGTTTTTTTGAAAAGATAACCTCTGAATAAAAATTCTTCTACAGCTACCATTGGCAGCATTGTATAAAATCCATAAAGAATTGTTTTATAATTTATTTCTGTACTTATATTAAAGGTTTCACCACAATAAATTGCTCTTAACCATTTAGCAAAAAGAAAAGCAAATGCACCAATTAAAATTCCTAATGGTAAAAACTTTAAATTTTTTCTTTTAAAATTTAAGCCAATATCATTTAAAGATTGATTATCCGTTTTAAATAAAATATAAGTAGCTATTAAAAGACAAATTGTAGCTGAATATGGGAAATATTGTTTTACTATTCCTTTGTTTATCAGCCCACTAATAAAAAGTGATAAAGCAAAAAGTAAAATTGCAAATACATATTTTGATATTATTGGGGATTTTTGAGTTAATGATTTCATTTTTAGGCGAGTTTATTTAGAGTTAATAATTTTAACTCGAATTAAAGATTTTGTTGTTTGGTGTAAAGTTTACTTTTTCTTTAAAAAAGAAATTGAGAGAGGATATCTAAATGTTCCTGAATTAATTGCTGACATTATATTAGCAATTGTTGTAATTATTCCAAATAAGAAAATAGCTCCAGTTAGAAAGAAATTCATTCCTGGAAAAGGGAAAAATAGAAGTAGAGAAACAATAAAATATAAATTTATAGAACAATGAAAGTTGATGACTGCTCTACCGTGATTTTCATATATTTTATTGTCTTTTGATTTGTGAATCCAAAGAAAGATTGGAAAAATAATGTTTCCAAAAGGGATTATTAAGCCCAACAAAGGAATTGAATGAAATAATAGCATCCATTTTCTTTCAATAGTTTCTTCTTTTGGGTTTTCTAATGGGATTAAATCTGCAACTTCAATATCTAAGCCAACTGCTAATAATTTTACGGTTTGTAAATGAGGTTGTACTTCACCTTTTTCAATTCTTTGAATTGTTCGAACACCAACTGTAGTTTTTTCTGAAAGTTGATCTTGTGTAAACCCTTTTAACTTTCGTTGATACAATAGGTTTTCTTTAATCGATTGCTTTTTCATTTTAATTGTTTTGATGATACAAATGTACTGCTAACTACTTGTTTTTAGTACGCCATTTAAGTGTCACCTATCTGTCAGTTGTACTGTTTAAAGGAGTTAAAGCGAATGTAAAACAAAAAATCTCGCAAAAGCGAGATTTTTATATTTTTAATGAAGTTGAAAAAAAATGATATTATCTCATAATTTTTACATTCATTTCTTCTACTTTTTTATCAGATAAAAT
>CAJQQH010000171.1 GCA_905480405.1 uncultured Polaribacter sp.
TCAAAGTAAACTTATAAATAATAGTTCCTGTTTGTTTTGTTGGTGCTTTATTATCAGCGTTCCATTTGGTTTTTAACGCTGCCTCTTTTGCTGGCTGTAACAAACATAAAGCTGTATTTGTCGAACCCTTAACTCCTGGTAATGCACTAATTACTTTTCCGCTTTTATCAACCACAATTCTAACAACTACAATTCCTTCTTCTTGACAATCGGGTTGTTTTATTGGTTTTGAGAGAGCCTTCCTCCCAGACAAATTATAATTACCTCCAGAACCGCTTCCAGTATTCCCATAATATTTATTTGAATCTGGATCACCTTTTTTATTTCCTTTAACACCTTCATCCCTATCATCTCCTTCTCCCTTTGGAGCTCCATCAGATGAATTCCCATTCAACAAACTATTTAAAGCATCTGATGTTTCTTTTGATGGTTTTGGCTTTGGTTTTGGTTTCAATACTTTCTTTTCAACAACTTCTTTTACCGGTGTTTCTTTTTCTTTTTTCTTTTCAACTACAGGAACATCTTTAACTGTGTCATCTGTAACAATATCTTCTTTTAAAATTTCTTTTACAACCTCCTTAATCTCTTCAACAACCTTTTCCTTCTCAATAACTTTAGGAGTTGAAACTTTTTTTGTTTTTTTTACAGGTTCACCACTACCAATATTAGAATCGCCAAAATTAATTGCTAACCCATATTCTTCTGGAGGGTCTAAATATTTCATCCCATAATTAAAAACAACAAATAACAATAACAACAATATTATTGCTGTTATTAATGCTGATTTTCTTTTATGTTTAGTATCTAAAACTGACATTTAATTACCTTTTACAGCCAAAATCATTTTTAATTTATTCTTATTCGCAATATCAATCACTTTCATTACATTTTTGTAAGGAACGTTTTTATCACCCCTAATTACAATTGTTTTCTTTTTATCAACACCAACACTTTTTAATATTTCACTCTCCAACCTAGAAGAACTTATTTTCTTTTTATCAATATAAAACACAGACTTATTTGTAATTGAAATAGCAACTGACTTACTGTTTTCAGTTTTACCACCAGCTTTAGGTAATAAAACATCAATAGCACTCACAGTAACTAAAGTTGATGTAAGCATAAAAAATATCAGCAACAAAAAAACTATGTCTGTCATTGAAGACATATTAAATGTTGGATCTACTTTATTTCGTCCTCGTAAATTCATATTTTATTAAAATATTTAAAAATTAAATAATTAAAAGACTTTGTTTTAATGTTTCAATCTTTTAATTATTGAATAGATTTACACTGGCTCATTTAACAAGTCTAAAAACTCAACAGATTTAGCTTCCATTTGATAAACTACCTTATCTGTTCTAACAACCAAATGGTTATAAGTAATATAAGCAATGATCCCCACAATTAAACCTGCAACTGTTGTTGTCATTGCTGTATACAATCCATCTGAAAGCATCTTAATATCAATTTGACCACCCGCATTTGCTATTTCATGAATTGCAATTATCATTCCAATTACAGTTCCTAAAAACCCAATCATAGGAGCAACACCTGCAATAGTAGCTAAAACACTTACATTTTTTTCAAGTTGATAAACCTCAAGCTTCCCTGCAGTTTCAATTGCTGTATTTATATCATCTAAAGGTTTACCAATTCTAGAGATTCCTTTTTCTATTAACCTCGCAGTTGGTGTATCTGTTTTTTTACACAATGCATTTGCAGATTCTAATTTACCATTAGATACATAATCTTTAATTTGATTCATAAAATTCTGATCAATTTTAGAAGCAGATTTTATTGCAAAAAAACGTTCAAAATAAATATACAAAGCAACAGATAACAAAATGAATAAAAGCGCAATTATAATTTGTCCTCCTAAACCACCGTCCATTATCAATTTATAAATTGATAATGTTTTTTCATCTTGAGTAAGTTCTTCTAACAATTCTTTATTTTCTTGATAAAATAATATCATTCAACTATATTTAAAGTTCTACACTATTAACGACTATTCTTTTTTAAAATTGTTTCAATAAATAAAACAAAAAAAACATTACATCAAAAAAAATGCCATTCTGTAAAATTACAAAATGACATTTTAAAATTTATTTATTTTTTACTATACAAACATTCTTATCACTACAAATGCAGCAGAACCGGCTAAAAAACCTATCAAAGCTAACCAAGATATCTTCTTAAAGTACCAGAAAAAATCTATTTTTTCCATTCCCATTGCAACAACACCTGCAGCAGAACCAATAATTAACATACTACCACCTGTTCCTGCAGAAAATGCTATAAAGTGCCATAATGGATTATCTAAACTTTCAGAAAACATTCCTAAACTTGCAGCTACTAATGGTACATTATCAATAACAGCAGAACCAATTCCTAATAATATTACTACCAAATCTGAAACCACTGTTCCGTCTAACTCAGAACCTATTAATGGAATCCCTTCTTTTAAACTATCTGCAAAATTAAACAATATACCTAAAGATTCTAAAGCTGCAACCGCCATTAATATTCCTAAAAAGAATAAAATACTTGGCATTTCAATTTTAGACAATGAATGATGAACAGGACTATGATGAGCACCAGATGCGTGATCATCTGCTTGCTCTCCTTCTACTGTAGATATAGAAAATTTAGAATTACTATATATTTCAGCAAAAGTTGCAACTACAGCTAAAGACAACATCATACCAACATAAGGCGGTAAATGTGTTACTGTTTTAAATACCGGAACAAACAAAATAGCTCCAAGACCTAAATACAACATTCTAGCACTATGCTGACTTTTTGGTTTTTCAACTTCATTGTCATCAAAATCTATCTCACCTTTAAAAGCTGGTAAGAAAGTTGCAATAAAAGTAGGAATTACCATACAAATTAATGACGGAAAAAATAAATACGTAAACAACATTCCTGTACTTACCTTGTCTCCAATCCAAAGCATAGTAGTTGTTACATCTCCAATAGGAGAAAATGCCCCACCAGCATTTGCTGCAATAATTGTTAAACCTGCAAACCAGATTCTATCCTCTCTCTTTTTAACAATTTTTTGTAAAATTGAAATTAAAACAATTGTTGCTGTTAAATTATCGATTATTGCCGATAAAATAAAAGCTAAAATTGAAAACATCCATAAAAGTTTCTTTTTACCTTTAAAATTAACATATCCCTTAATCGTAGAAAAACCATCAAAATAATCAATAATTTCAACAATAGTCATTGCCCCTAGAAGAAAAACAAGAATCTCTGCCGTTTTACCAAGGTGGTGTAACAAGGTTTCTTCCACCATATGTAACTTATCATCATGAGAAAACGTAGCAAAACCATCTACTAAACCATGGTTTGCAGAATCGAACCAGTTAGAAAAATTATCTACACCAAGGGCTACTAAAGCCCAACACACTGCCATCATTATTAAGGCAGGAATTAATTTATCCAATTTTAAATTATGCTCTAGAGTAATAGCTAAATACCCCATAACAAATACAATAATAATTACTGATTCCATATATACTTATTTTAAATTAGTTGTTTTAATGCAATTTCAAATGCTGTAGAACAAATTTTTGTTTTAGAAGCACTCTTTTTAAATGTTCTTTGTAAAGCTCTCTTTATAATATTAGATGTATCATCAAATATTGCCTTATCCTGCATTGGTAAATCTACTTTTGCCTCCATTAAATAAGCAAAAACTCTAGCAATACCGCAATTAGAAATAAAATCTGGCAATAAACTTAAATGATTATCTGTGTATTCCATAATTGGTCCAAAGAAAATTTCTTTATCTGCAAACGGAACATTTGCACCTGGAGAAATCACTTCTAAACCTGTATCTATCATTTGTTGTACTTGGTCTTGAGAAACCAATCTTGAAGCTGCAGCAGGAACAAATATTTCTGCAGGTAAACTCCAAATTTTATCATTAATCTCTTCAAAAGAAATCATCTTACTAGAAACTAATTTATTTCCGTCTTTACATAAAAACAAAGCTGTCATTTCATCTATAGAAAATCCTTCTTCATTTATAACCCCACCATCTCTATCAATAATACCTACAACTTTAGCTCCTAATTGAGTTAAATAATAAGCTGCAGCAGAACCAACATTTCCAAAACCTTGTACTATTGCTCTTTTACCAGCAATTTCACCTCCATAAATATTATAATAATGCTTAACAGCCTCTGCAACACCATAACCAGTTAACATATCTGCAACTGTATATTTTTTTGATAAGTCAGGAGAAAACTGTTTATCTTCTATTACTTTAATTACGCCCATACGTAATTGACCTATTCTGTTAATTTTATCTGCTTCTGTTGGTTTAAAATGTCCATTAAATATACCTTCTTGTGGATGCCAAACTCCACAGCTTTCTGTAATAGGAATCACATCTTTATCTGCATCAACATTTAAATCTCCACCAGTTCCATAATAATGTTTTAACAAAGGAGTAACCGCTTTATACCAACGTTCTAAAACACCTCTCTTTCTTGGATCGTTTGGGTCGAAGTTAATACCAGATTTTGCACCACCTATCGCAGGCCCAGAAACAGTAAATTTAACTTCCATTGTTTTTGCCAAAGACAAAACTTCATTTTTATTTAATCCTTTACGCATTCTTGTTCCACCACCGGCAGCACCACCTCGCAAAGAGTTTATAACTGTCCAACCTTCTGCATCTGTTTCTTGGTCTTTCCAATGAAAAACGATTTCTGGTTGTTTGTTTTCGTATATTTTAAGTAATTCTTTCATTTTTTATTTTTATGATATTCAACTTTTTTTTTAACTAATTTCTTTAGCAATTTTGTTTTCTTCCTAAAAAAGTTAAAGTTGATTCATAGCTCTAAAATGATTTTTATTAATTTAATTTACTTGTAACAAACTTACTGTAAAAAAATGAGTGTTCAAATATTTTTATTTCCATTTAGGATAAAATATTTTTCCTGAAGAATGATCTTTTATAGCACCTGTTACAGAACTTAAGCAATTAACCTGATTATCAATACACAACAGCCCTAAAAATGCAAAAACAAGTGCCTCTTTAAAGTTGATTATTTTTTTTGATGGAATAACTAAGGTTGCTTTTTTGTTTTGTTCAATTTTTGAAATTAAATACTCATTAAATGTACCACCACCTGTAACTAATACTTTTGCATCTTTTGGCAACTCTTTTGCAATTGCCCATGCAATATGGTCTGTAAATGTTCTTAATATATCTTCTGACTTTCTTTTAGAAGCTTCTAACTTTGGGAAAACCTCTTTTTGCACCCACTCTAACCCTAAAGACTTTGGAGCTTTTTGTTGATAAAACTCAAGCATTCGTAACTCTGCCTCTAACTGCTTTAAAAAAGTACCCGATTTAGCAATCTTACCTTTATTATCATAATCAAAACCTAATAAGTGCGCGTATTTATTTAAAACAATGTTTACCGCACAAATATCATATGCAATTCTTTTATCACCTTTTTGAAAAGATATGTTTGCAAATCCACCAAGATTTAAACAATAATCATATTCAGAAAACAATAGCATATCTCCGATTGGAACTAATGGAGCTCCTTGCCCTCCTAGTTTAACATCTTGAGTTCTAAAATCGCAAACTACTTTTTTATTTGCTATGTCTGCAATTACTTGTCCATCTCCAATTTGAAGTGTAATTCCTTTATCTGGTTCATGTAAAATTGTATGACCGTGTGAAGCTATAAAATCAATTTTATCAATTTTAAATTTATCAATAAACCCGTTAATTACTTTTCCTAAAAACTTACCATAATCCTTATCAAGTTCTAATAATTCGTCCTTAGAAAAATGAATTCCGTTTTGTAAACGATGCTTCCATTCACTTGTATAAGAAACTGTTTCTGTGTAAATAATTTCAAATTCTTTGTAGTTATTTTTATCTAATTTAACATAGATTAAATCAACTCCATCTAAAGAAGTACCAGACATCAATCCAATAGAAAACACTTCACTTTTATTCATAAATGTAAAATTAACAAAAGTCTATTGAAAATAAGTTACGAAATCGATATCTTTGAGGTCTAAAAATACGAATTTAATAAAAAAATACATGGATTTTAGTTTATCAGAAGAACATATCATGATTCGCGATGCGGCTCGTGACTTTGCACAAACCGAATTACTACCTGGAGTTATCGAAAGAGATAATGCACAAACATTTCCTGAAGAGTTAGTTAGAAAGATGGGCGATTTAGGTTTTATGGGAATAATGGTTGATCCAAAATATGGCGGAAGTGGAATGGACGCAATATCCTATGTATTAATTATGGAAGAGCTATCTAAAATAGATGCATCTGCATCTGTAATGGTTTCTGTAAATAACTCATTAGTTTGTTATGGTTTAGAATCTTACGGAAATGAAGAGCAAAAACAAAAATACCTAACAAAACTTGCAACAGGTGAACAAATTGGTGCCTTTTGTTTATCCGAACCTGAAGCTGGTTCAGACGCTACTTCACAAGCAACAACTGCAGAAGATAAAGGTGATTACTACCTATTAAACGGTACAAAAAATTGGATAACTAATGGTGGGCGAGCTGGTGTTTATTTAGTAATTGCACAAACAGATAGAGAAAAAGGACATAGAGGAATCAATGCTTTTATCGTAGAAAAAGGAATGGAAGGTTTTCACATAGGTCCTAAGGAAGATAAATTAGGAATTCGTGGTAGCGACACTCATACATTGCAATTTAACGATGTAAAAGTACCTAAAGAAAACAGAATTGGAGAAGATGGTTTCGGTTTTAAATTCGCTATGAAAACTTTATCTGGAGGTAGAATTGGTATTGCTGCACAAGCATTAGGTATTGCTGCCGGAGCTTATGAATTAGCTTTAAAATACTCTAAAGAACGTAAAGCTTTTGGTACAGAAATTTGTAATCATCAAGCCATTGCTTTTAAATTAGCAGATATGCACACAGAAATTGAAGCTGCAAGAATGTTAGTTATGAGAGCAGCTTGGGATAAAGACCAAGGCAATAATTACGACATGTCTTCTGCAATGGCTAAGTTATACGCTTCTAAAGTAGCTATGGAACATACTGTGGAAGCCGTACAAATTCATGGTGGTAATGGTTTTGTAAAAGATTACCATGTAGAACGTTTAATGAGAGATGCAAAAATTACACAAATTTATGAAGGAACTTCTGAAATACAGAAAATTGTTATCTCTAGAGGAATAATAAAAGGATAATTTTACACCTTATATATAGTATAATAAAAATCCATCTTTAAAAGGTGGATTTTTTTTGGCGTAACCTTTCAGGTCAGGCTTTTCGCACTCGCTTTTTTCTAAAAACAAAAAGAACTCAAACAAACGCTTCAATCCTTTACGTATGTGTATTTGTAAACAAAATTAAAACTACCTGCTCTCACAAAACAAAAACCATTGTATTACAAAGTGAAATTATTATAGATTTAATTCTATATTATAGAGCTGCAAACCAGAAGATGGGGCAATATTTCTCATAAACTTTCTATCATTATCTTCATTTAACGAAGCTTCAATAAATAGCAAATCTAAATTCCCTTTTCCAACTTCAAACAAAGTTGCCATCATTAAACGAATTTGATAACGTAAAAACCCTTTTCCTCTAACTTTTAATATAAAGGATTTTTCTGGAAAAAAATTAGCGCTTAAAATATCATTTTTTACAATTTCACAAGAATCAATAACTCTCTTAAAAACAGTATGTTCACTAGGTTTTGTGCAATATTTATGAAAAAAGTGTTCACCAGCAAATAAGTTTGCTGCTTTCATCATCAAATCAATATTTAAGTTTTCATCAACATTTACAAGAAAAGGAGCTGCAAAAGGATGATTTTTCTCTCCAAAAGAAAAGTAATAGTGATACTCTTTCACTTTTTCTACATTAATTACATTAAACCCTCGATCTACCTGTTGTAATGATAGCGCTTTAAAGTCTGCAGAAAAATTAGAATTTAAAGACTTCATAAAAAAGACTTCATCAATTACGGATTCTGTAAATAATTGCACATAATAGCAGTTGGCAGAAACTTTAGCATCGGTTCTACCAACGCCTATTGTTTTATAACTAACTCCCTCAAAAACAAAAGATAAAGTTTTATCAACCATATCATGCAACGTTTTTGCATTGGTTTGTTTTTGCCATCCAGAGAACCGAAATCCTAAAAACTGAATATTAATTATGTAAGAAAATGAGTATTTCACACCTCAAAGATACAATAATTACGTTTTTTTTTACAAAAAGGTCATTTTTATGAATATGTTAAAATTATATATCATTTTTTTACAAACATCACATTTAGCCCCCTACAAAAACTTAAAAATAAATTTATCTCAGTTAAACCCCCTTTTTTTTGAGGGTCTAATCTTAAAATTCAATGGTTTATAAAAAACACCCCTTGTGTAATTAAATTAAAACAATACATTTGACCCGTTCAAAATAATATAAAATCAATAAAAACTAAAAGAACACAATTATGAAAAAAATTATTTTTACTTTATTATTGGCTACTAGCTTAATAACAAACGGGCAAGAAAGTGAAGACAAAGGAACTTTTACTTTAAGTGGAACTGTAGATGTATATCATACAAGTAATTTAAAAAGTAATTCTCCAGGATCTGTTGGTGTATTATATGGAGGAAGCGGAAGTGCAAATGGCTTTGGTCTTGGTATGGTAAACACAATTTTTTCTTACGAAAAAGGAAAAGCAGGTGTTGTTGCAGATTTAGCTTACGGACCAAGAGCTGTTGCTGCAAATGCTTATGAAGGAGCTATTAACCAATTATATGCTTACTATAAAGCATCAGACAAAGTAACTTTAACTTTAGGACAGTTTAACACATTCTATGGTTATGAAGTTATTTCTCCTGCAGGAAACTTTAACTACTCAGTATCTTATTTATTTAATGCTGGACCATTTTCTCATACTGGTTTTAAATTAGACTACGCATCTTCAGAAGATTTATCTTTCATGTTTGCAGTTACAAATCCTCATGGAATTACAGCAGGTGCAAACCCTAGTAACGATTACCAATTAGGTTTTCAAACCGGTTACAAAGGTCAATACTTTAACTTAGCTTACGGTGCAGATGGTTTTGGTTTTACAGATGTATTATACTTAGATTATACCGGTGGATTTGATTTATCTGAAACTTTTTTCTTAGGTATTAATGCTGCTTATGCAAATTCTAGTGATGCTGATTCTGGATACCAAGGAGTTGCATTGTATTTACAAAATACTTTCTCAGATAAATTTTCTTTAGGTTTTAGACCAGAATTTTTTACAGCTACTTCTGGAGCAGGAGATGCTAACGTATCTGCATTTACTTTAACAGGTAACTTATCTTTAACAGAAAGCTTAAAAATTATTCCAGAGATTAGAATAGATTCTTCTAGTGACCTAATTATACCAGGTTTCCCAACAGATAAAAATATGACTGGAGCAACTTTAGCAGCAGTTTACTCTTTCTAATAAAACAAATTAACCTACGAAGTCTATACTTCGTAGGTTTTAAAAAATAATTAAATTTTATTTTATCATGAAAAAAATCGAAGCAATTATAAGAAAATCAAAGTTTAATGCTGTAAAAGAAGCATTACACGATGTAGACGTAAATTTCTTCTCTTATTGGGATGTTACTGGTTTAGGTAACGAAAAAGAAGGACATGTATACAGAGGTGTTAGTTATAGTACAAGTGATATACAACGTAGATATTTATCAATAGTTGTAAATGACGACTTTGAAAAAATAACTTTAGATGCATTATTAAAATCTGCAGCTACAGGAGAAGTTGGAGATGGTAAAATTTTTGTATCAGACATAACAGAGGCTTATAGAATCCGTACAGGAGAAAAAGGAGGTGAAACTTTAAAGAAAAAATCTAAATAAAAAATTATGGAATTATTAACAACGAATAATGTATGGATGATGATCTGTACAGCGCTAGTTTTCTTTATGCACACTGGTTTTGCATTTTTAGAGATTGGTTTAACTAGACAAAAAAATACAATCAATATTTTATTTAAAAATATTTTTATTATTACTGTAGGTTTATTACTATATTATATTGCTGGTTTTAATATGATGTACCCTGGTTTTGCAGAAGGATCTTCAGGATTTTTTGGTTTTGCTGGCTTTGGTATTGATGCTCCTGCAAATGGAATGACTGCTGAATATGCAGACGGAGGTTATACTTGGTGGACAGATTTCTTATTTCAAGGAATGTTTGCTGCTACTGCTGCAACAATAGTTTCTGGTGCAGTTGCTGAAAGAATGAAAATTGGACCATTTATGATTTTTACAATCATATATGTAGGTTTAGTTTACCCAATAGCTGGTTCTTGGAAATGGGGTGGTGGATTTTTAGACCAAATGGGATTCTATGATTTCGCAGGTTCTACACTAGTACACTCTGTTGGTGGATGGGCAGCTTTAGTTGCTGTTTGGTTATTAGGTTCTCGTATTGGAAAATTCAAGAATGGTAAACCACAAGCAATTCCTGGTCATAACATACCATTAGCAACAGCTGGAGTTTTAATACTTTGGTTAGGTTGGTTTGGTTTTAACGGTGGTTCTGTTTTATCTGCAGACCCAGAATTAACTTCTTTAACATTAGTAACAACTTGTTTAGCTGCTGCTGCAGGTGGTGTAACAGCTGCTTTAGTTTCATTCTTAAAATATAAGAATTTAGATTTAACAATGTTCTTAAACGGTATTTTAGGTGGTTTAGTAGGTATAAC
Organism: uncultured Polaribacter sp.; assembly: GCA_905480405.1. Classification (GTDB taxonomy): domain Bacteria; phylum Bacteroidota; class Bacteroidia; order Flavobacteriales; family Flavobacteriaceae; genus Polaribacter. Next base: position 10,768 of record CAJQQH010000171.1, read on the forward strand.
TGCCGGTGCAGATGTTATGACTCCTGAAAGCGCTATTATTATTGGTGCTATTGCTGGTGCAATTATTGTTTTTGCAGTTGCTTTTGTAGATGCTATTAAATTAGATGATCCTGTTGGAGCTATAGCAGTACACTTAATTTGTGGTATTTGGGGAACTTTAGCTGTAGGTATATTTTCTACAAACCCAGAACACACTTTCTTAATACAATTAACTGGTGTTGCTTGTTATGCAGCTTTCTGTATAGTTACTTCATTCTTAATTATTTTTACACTTAAGAAAACTGTTGGTATTAGAGTTAGCGAAAAAGAAGAACTAGAAGGTTTAGATGCTCATGAACATGGTATGAGTGCTTATTCAGACTTTCGTTTGAACGATCACTAATCAATATTCTTTATAATTTAAAGAGTCTGTAAATAGAAATATTTACAGACTCTTTTGCTTTTTATGAATTTGATAATTAAAAAGACTTTAATTATCATAAATAAACTTTAACAAGTATTTTATTGGTTTCATCACAAAAATCTTATTAAAAGAAGCAGTTTATTAAGACCTTGTTAAGAAAATCCATAGATTTGTATATATAATTGAATACAATATGGAGAAACAAGGATTATACTTACCAGAGTTTGAACACGAAAATTGCGGTGCTGGTTTTATCTGTAATTTAAATGGAGAAAAGACAAATCAAATTATACACGATGCTTTAGAAATCCTAGTAAAACTAGAACATAGAGGTGGTGTAAGTGCTGATGGTAAAACAGGAGATGGTGCTGGTTTATTAATAGATATTCCTCACGTGTATTTTAATCGCGTTTGCGACTTTCCAATCCCAGATCAAAGAGAATATGCTGTTGGTATGGTTTTCCTTCCAAAGGTTGCCAACCAATATAATTTCTGTAAAACTACATTCGAAAATGAAGTAAAAGCACAAGGACTTTCTATTTTAGGTTGGAGAGTAGTTCCTGTAGACTCTTCTCAATTAGGAGAAATAGCTTTAGCTTCTGAACCAAATATAGAACAACTTTTTATTGGTAAAACAGAAGAAATTAGCGAAACTACATTTAAAGCAAAACTATATGCTGCTCGTAAAATTGCAGAACATGTAATTAGCAACTCTAAAATTTCTGAAAGCAGTTATTTTTATGTTCCTAGTTTATCGATAACTACCATTATTTATAAAGGTATTATAATGCCAGAAGATATTGGCCCATATTATAAAGACCTGCAAGAAATAGATTTAGTAACGCGTTTAGCTTTAGTACATCAACGTTTTTCTACAAATACAATGCCAACTTGGGAGTTAGCGCAACCATTTAGACACATGTGTCAAAATGGAGAAATAAACACCTTACGTGGTAATGTAAGTAGAATGCGTGTTCGTGAAGAAATCATGAAAAGTGATGTGTTCGGACCACAAATAGATAAACTTTTTCCAATTATTTTACCTGGAAAATCTGATTCTGCATCTATGGATATGGTAGTTGAGTTACTTACTCATACAGATAGATCATTACCAGAAATAATGATGATGATGATACCAGAAGCTTGGGAAAAACATGCAACTATGCCTAAGGAGCGAAAAGCTTTTTATGAGTATAATGGATGTATTATGGAGCCTTGGGATGGACCAGCATCTGTACCTTTTACTGATGGTGATTATATTGGTGCATTGTTAGACAGAAATGGATTAAGACCTTCTAGATACACTGTTACTAAAAGCGGTAGTTTAATTATGTCATCGGAAATTGGCGTTGTAGATGTAGCTCCAGAAGATGTAAAAGAACACGGTAGATTAGAACCAGGAAAAATGTTCTTGGTAGACATGAACGAAGGAAGAATCATTGAAGATGAAGAAATAAAAAGTAAAATTGTTTCAGAAAGACCATATCAAGAATGGTTAGATAAAACTCGTTTACATTTAAAAGACGTTCCTTATACAGGAGATACTTGTCCTATTGAAACTATTGATATTAAAACTCGTCAGCGATTGTTTAATTACACCTTTGAAGATATTCAAGAAGTAATTACTCCAATGGCTCAAGTAGGTAAAGAAGCTTTAGGTTCTATGGGAATAGATACACCTATAGCTGTATTATCAGACAGACCACAACTAATATCTAATTATTTTAAGCAGTTATTTGCTCAAGTTACAAATCCTCCTCTAGATGGTATTAGAGAAAACATTGTAACTGATATTAGTTTAAACTTAGGAAAAGATAGAAATATATTTAGTATAACAGAAAGACAGTGTAGAAAATTAAGAATTCAAAACCCTGTAATTTCTAATGCTGATTTAGAAAAAATTAGATCTATAGATGTAGAAAGTTTCAAAGCTACAACTATACAAATATTATATCCAAAAGCAAAAGGGTTAAATGGTCTAGAAGATGCTTTAGATAATATTATTATTCAAATAGAAAAAGCTTTAGAAAATAAGAGTAATTTAATCATTCTTTCAGATAGAGGCGTTAATCAAGAATTAGCTCCAATACCTGCATTATTAGCTTGTTCTTTTGTAAATCATCAATTAAATCGTTTACGAAAGCGTTCTTATTTTGATATTATTATTGAATCTGCAGAACCACGTGAACCACATCATTTTGCTACTTTATTTGGTTATGGAGCCAGTGCCATTAACCCATATATGGTAAATGAAATTATCCGAACGCAAGTAAAAGAAGGTTTCATTACTGATATGAATGAACAAGAAGCAGTTGATAATTTTAATACTGCTATTGGAAAAGGAATTTTAAAAGTGATGAACAAAATAGGAATCTCTACTTTACATTCTTATAGAGGTTCTCAAATTTTTGAAATTGTAGGATTTAATTCACAATTTGTAGAAAAGTATTTCCCATATACAGCTTCAAGAATTGAAGGTATTGGTCTATATGAAATAGAAAAAGAAATTGATCAACGTTATAAACAAGCATATCCAGATAATCAAATTGATAAAAACTTAGGTTTAAATATTGGTGGAGATTATAGGTGGAGAAGAAATGGTGAACGTCATTTATTTAATCCAACAACGGTTTCTAAATTACAGCAAGCTGTAAGATTAAGTGATCAAGCAAGTTATAATGTTTATGCAAAAGCAATTAACGAACAGTCAGAAAGTTTAATGACAATTCGTGGTTTGTTTGAGTTTGATAACTTAGACCCAATTCCTTTAGAAGAAGTAGAGCCATGGACGGATATTGTAAAACGTTTTAAAACGGGGGCAATGTCTTACGGATCTATATCAAGAGAAGCTCATGAAAATTTAGCGATTGCTATGAACAGGATAGGTGGTAAATCTAATTCTGGTGAAGGTGGTGAAGATCGAAGACGTTTTCAAAAAGATATAAATGGTGATAGTAGAAATTCTGCTATTAAACAAGTAGCATCTGGTCGTTTTGGAGTTACTTCACATTATTTAACAAATGCGCAAGAGATTCAAATAAAAATGGCTCAGGGTGCAAAACCTGGTGAAGGTGGTCAATTACCTGGTCACAAAGTTTTACCATGGATTGCAGCAACAAGAAATTCTACTCCTTTTGTAGGTTTAATTTCTCCGCCTCCACACCATGATATTTATTCAATAGAGGATTTAGCACAATTAATTTTTGATTTAAAAAATGCAAATCGTGAAGCTAGAATTAATGTAAAATTAGTTTCAGAAGTTGGTGTAGGTACAATTGCTGCTGGTGTTGCAAAAGCAAAAGCAGATGTTGTTTTAATTTCTGGTTATGATGGTGGTACTGGAGCTTCTCCTCTTACATCATTAAAACATGCTGGTTTACCTTGGGAACTTGGTTTAGCAGAAGCACAACAAACGTTAGTTCTTAATGATTTAAGAAGTAGAATTGTAGTAGAGTGTGATGGTCAATTAAAAACAGGTAGAGATGTAGCTATTGCAGCATTATTAGGCGCAGAAGAGTTTGGTTTTGCTACTGCTCCTTTAGTAGCTTCAGGTTGTATAATGATGCGTAAATGCCATTTGAATACATGTCCTGTTGGTATTGCAACTCAAGATAAGGAGTTACGTAAAAACTTTAAAGGAACACCAGAACACGTAATTAACTTCTTCTTTTATATTGCAGAAGAATTAAGAGCAATTATGGCACAACTTGGTTTCAGAACATTAGATGAAATGGTTGGTCAAACTCATAAAATTAACGCAAATAATGCGATTAATCATTACAAAGCAAAAGGGTTAGACTTAACAAGTATTTTACATAGACCTACTTCATATAGAAGTATGACAGTTAAAAATACTGAAAGTCAAGATCATAATTTAGAAAATGTATTAGACTTTACTATATTAAAAGATTCTCATAGAGCTTTATATAGAAAAGAAAAAATGAACTTAGTATATCCTATTAAAAATACAGATAGAACAGTTGGTGCAATTGTAAGTAATGAGATTTCTAAAATTTATGGCCATTTAGGTTTACCTGAAGATACATTAAATATCAATTTTACAGGTTCTGCTGGTCAAAGTTTTGGAGCATTTGGAGCTCATGGATTAACATTTACTTTAGATGGAAATACAAATGATTATTTAGGTAAAGGATTATCTGGAGCAAAATTGATTATTAAAAAACCAGCAAAAGCAGACTTTTTAGCAGAAAACAATATTATAGTAGGTAACGTTTGTATGTTTGGTGCAGTAGCAGGTCAAGCATATATTAACGGTATCGCAGGAGAACGTTTTGCTGTACGTAATTCTGGTGCAACTGCTGTTGTAGAAGGTGTTGGAGATCATTGTTGTGAATACATGACTGGTGGTCAAGTAATTGTTTTAGGAAAAACAGGTAGAAACTTTGCTGCTGGTATGAGTGGTGGTATTGCATATGTATACGATCCAGAAAATAAATTTGTAAACGGACTTTGTAATACTGAAACGATCGAGTTTGAACCTATTACAAAAGAGGTTGCTGAAGATTTAAAAGCTACTATAGAAAAACACGTATTATACACTAATAGTAAAAGAGGTGCAGATTTGTTAGCAGATTGGGATACTAGTTTAAAAAACTTTGTAAAAGTAATGCCAACTGAATACAAGAAAGCATTAATACGATTAGAAACAGAAGAACCAATGTTCGAAGAATTAACAAAAGCATAATGTCATGGGAAAAGTAACAGGATTTAAAGAATTTGAAAGACAGGATGAAAAATATACTTCTGTAAAAGATCGTGTAAAAGATTATAAAGAGTTTACAGTTCCTCTTTCTGAGAAAGAAATAACTAAACAAGGATCACGATGTATGGATTGTGGAATTCCTTTTTGCCATAGTGGTTGTCCGTTAGGAAATTTGATTCCTGATTTTAATCACATGGTTCATCAAGGAGAATGGCAGAAAGCTTCGTGGATATTGCATTCTACAAATAATTTTCCAGAATTTACGGGTCGTTTATGCCCTGCTCCATGTGAACAAGCATGTGTTTTAGGAATTATTGAAGACCCAGTATCTATAGAAAATATAGAAAAAAATATTGTAGAACGTGCTTTTAAAGAAGGTTGGATAAAACCCCAACCTCCTAAAAACAGAACAGGTAAAACAGTTGCAATTGTTGGTTCAGGACCAGCAGGTTTAGCCACTGCACAACAACTTAATAGAGCTGGTCACACAGTTACTGTTTTTGAAAGAGATGATGAAGTAGGTGGTTTATTACGTTACGGAATTCCTAATTTTAAATTAGAAAAAGGTATTATAGATAGAAGAGTAGCTATTTTAGAATCTGAAGGAATCATATTTAAAACAAACGTTAATGTTGGTGTAAATTATGATGTAAAAGATTTAAAAGATTTTGATAGTATTGTTTTATGTGGTGGTGCAACAGAAAGACGTAGTTTACCAACTCCTGGTATTGATGCTGATGGTGTCGTTCAAGCTATGGATTTCTTAACACAACAAACAAAAGTAGTATTTGGTAAAGAAGTAAAAGATCAGGTTTTAGCTACTGATAAAAACGTAATAGTAATAGGTGGTGGAGATACAGGCTCAGATTGTATTGGTACTTCAAACAGACACGGAGCAAAATCTGTAGTTAATTTTGAGATTATGCCAAAACCTCCAGGTCATCGTTCCCCTACAACTCCTTGGCCTTTTTGGCCTTTACAATTAAAAACTTCTTCATCACATAAAGAAGGAGCTGATCGTAATTGGTTAATCAACACTAAGGAATTTGTAAAAGATGAAAATGGAAATTTAACTGCTTTAAAAACAGTAAATGTAGAGTGGAAAATGGTTCCTGGACAAAGACCACAATTAATCGAAATAGCTGGTACCGAAAAAACATGGCCTTGTGATTTAGCTTTATTAGCTCTTGGTTTTACTGGACCTGAAAATACTTTAGCAGAAAAGTTAGGTATTGATAAAGATGTACGATCAAATTACAAAGCAGAATATGGTAAGTATCAAACAAACGTAAAAAATATTTTTACTGCTGGAGATATGAGAAGAGGACAATCTTTAATTGTTTGGGCTATTTCAGAAGGTAGAGAAGCAGCAAGACAAGTAGATTTATTCTTAATGGGTAAATCTGAGTTGCCTTCTAAGGATGTTTCTGGTGATTTAGTAGCTATGTAATCAAATAGTCAATATTATATCTTAAAAGAGCTCATCAGTTGTACTGATGAGCTCTTTTATTTAGGAATAAGTACAACAATATTAAAGATGAACAAATAAATTATTTTTTATATTACTTTAATAATTTAAGAAGGGTAGCAATAAGGATTGCTAAAAAAGTATTTACATAAATCCTTTTTTAGAAGTGAAAAAAA
>CAJQQH010000172.1 GCA_905480405.1 uncultured Polaribacter sp.
TTCCTATAAATATTCCTACATCTACAAATGTGGGCTCAAAGCGCCACCATGTTGATGGTAAATGTCCTTTACTTAATACAATAGCAATAATATCAAAACGCTCAAACCACATCCCAATGTTTATGGCAATTGATATTAAAAAAGACCAAATAAAACTTCTTCTTATTTTTTTAATCCATAATAATTGTGGTGTCAAAATATTAAAAATAATTAACGACCAGAATGCCCACGCATAAGGACCTGTTGCAGATCCTACAGATAAATAGGTGTAGTCTTCATATTGAGAACCAGTATACCATGCAATAAAGAACTCTGTTGCATAGGCTACTGCTACTATACCACCTGTTAGAATAATAACAATATTCATATATTCTACATGCAATCGTGTAATGTAGGCTTCAAGATTAGTCACTTTACGCATGATTCCTAATAAGGTCTGTACCATAGCAAATCCTGAAAAGATTGCTCCTGCTACGAAATAAGGAGGAAAAATTGTTGAGTGCCAACCTGGATTAATTGATGTCGCAAAATCCATTGATACGATGGTGTGTACAGAAAGTACTAATGGAGTAGCTAAACCAGCTAAGACCAAAGATACTTCTTCAAATCGATGCCAATCTTTTGCTCTACCAGACCATCCAAATGATAATAGTGAATATATTTTCTTTTGAAAAGGTTTAACTGCCCTATCACGAATCATTGCAAAATCCGGTAATAATCCTGTCCACCAGAAAACTAAGGATACAGATAGATAGGTTGAAATCGCAAATACATCCCATAATAATGGAGAGTTGAAGTTTACCCACAAAGACCCAAATTGGTTTGGCATTGGTAAAACCCAATATCCATTCCAAGGTCTACCCATGTGAATAATTGGAAACAATCCTGCTTGAAAAACAGCAAAAATTGTCATTGCTTCTGCAGAACGGTTAATTGCCATCCTCCATTTTTGACGGAATAATAAAAGTACTGCAGAAATAAGTGTTCCTGCGTGACCAATACCTACCCACCATACAAAGTTTGTGATATCCCAAGCCCATCCAATGTTCTTGCTTAATCCCCAAACTCCAATACCAGTTCCTACGGTATAAAATATACATCCAAATCCCCATAGCATTGCTGCCAAAGAAATATAAAATGCGATGTACCAATTCTTATTTGCAGTTCCTTCTATAGGTTTTGCAATGTCTTCGGTAATATCGTGATAACTTTTATCACCTAATACTAAAGGTTCCCTTATGGGTGCTTCGTAATGAGACATATTTTAATATCTTAGTTTTTAATTACGCTTCGTTTGTATTCTTTACTTTTACTTGATAAATTACATTCGGTTTCGTCTGTAAGTAATCTAACACGTTATAAGCTCTTTTATCTTCTGCTAAAGCAGCTACTTGATCTTTCTCGTTATTAACATCTCCAAAAACCATTGCTCCGGTTGTACAAGCAGATGAACAAGCTGTTTCAAACTCATCAGTATTAACAGCTCTTCCTTCTTTTTTAGCTTTTAGAATTGTTGCTTGTGTCATTTGAATACACATAGAACATTTTTCCATAACTCCTCTAGAACGAACTACTACATCTGGGTTTAACACCATTTTCCCGTAGTCATTATTCATATTAAAGTCAAACTCGTTATTATCTGCATAATTAAACCAGTTGAATCTACGAACTCTATAAGGACAGTTGTTTGCACAATATCTTGTACCAACACATCTGTTATAAGCCATTTGATTTTGACCTTGACGACCATGTGATGTTGCGGCTACCGGACAAACAGTCTCACAAGGAGCATGATTACAGTGCTGACACATCATTGGTTGAAAAGTAACCTCAGGATTTTCTGCTTCAGTTTCTAAAGCTCTATAAGTATCCCCTCTACTTAAACCTAACTCTTTTGCTTCTTCTCTAGTTTCTACTTCTGAAGAATAATATCTATCAATACGCAACCAGTGCATATCTCTACCAACTCTTACTTCTTTTTTACCTACAACTGGCACGTTGTTTTCTGCATGACATGCAACTACACAAGCACCACAACCTGTACAAGAAGTTAAATCTATAGATAGGTTAAAGTGATGACCAACTTCTCTGTTATGCTCATCCCATAAATCGATAGTATTAGCCTCTACTTCTTTGTGATCATATGAAACCATAGCTGGAACATTCCATCCATTTTTATGATCTTTAGGAGCTACATGTAAGTAATCTTTTAATGAAGCTACTTTTAAAATATCATGACGACCAGCAATTGTTTTTTGTACTTGAGTACAAGCAAATTGATGAGTTCCTGAAATTTTTTCTACAGAAACATTGTATTGTATATTGTTTCCGTTAGCATATAATGAATAAGCATTAACACCAACTTGCATTTCTTCTTTTAAACCAAAAGTTTTACCGAAACCTAATGCTAAACCAACCGAACCAATTGCTTGACCAGGCTGTACCATTACAGGAACAACAACTTCTTTACCATTAACAGATACTTTGGCATAATCACCATCTATAGCACCGTTGTCTTGAACAGGATTAGAAAAACCTAACTCCCTAGCATCTGCCATAGACATTGTTAAGTAATTATCCCAAGAAGCTCTTGTTATTGGATCTGGAAATTCTTGCAACCAAGGATTGTTTGCTTGTTTACCATCTCCTAAACCAGCTTTAGTATATAAGTTTAATTCAAATTTAGAAGCTTTTGTAGCATTAAATAAAGCCTTCAACACTTTATTAATCTCAACTGTAGATTCGAAACTTGTTGTATCTATAGATTCTTTATTATAAAAACCATTATGTAATGCTGTATTCCAAGAACTTTCTCCTAAAACACTAGTTGTAGCATAAGCTTTTAAATAATCGTAATATTTTGTTGCATTTCCAGACCAGCTTAATAACGTATCTTGAACTTGACGTGTATTAAATAATGGCTGAATTGTTGGTTGCATTAAACCATAAGTTACTTCATTAAACTGAGTATCTCCCCAAGACTCTAAAAAGTGTGGAGTTGGTAATGCAAAATTAGAAGCGTTTACAGTTTCATTATTTTCTGTTGATAACGCTACCGATAATTCTAACTTTTTTAATCCTTCAGAAAAATCTGATGAATTTGATAATGAATAAATAGGATCTACATTGTAAGAAATTAATCCTGCAACTTTACCTGCTTTCATATCTGAAACTAATTGAGCAACCTCAGCATCATTTCCTTGACGGATATTTAATGTGTTGTTTATGTCAAAAATCTCACTATTTAATGCTTCATTAATTGCGAATGCAACTAATTGAGCATTTTTATCATTTAATCCTGTTAACACAACACCTTTAGAACCCGATTTCTTTAGCTCTGTTGCCATTGCTTTTACAGTTGCATCTACAGATGTTTCTTTAGAAGGAACATTAGAACCTGTAATTGAGTTGTATAAGTTTATTAACGCAAACACCTGATCAGAAGGTTTTACAACCACTCTCTTATCAGAATTAGCACCTGTTAAAGACATATTACTTTCGAACTGAACATGGTAAGACATATGACCAGTTTCCGGCTTTCTACCAGCAATAAATTGCTTTTCGAAACCTCCGTGAAAATCTCCTAAGAAATCTGCACCAAAAGAAACAATTGTTTTTGCTTTATCTAAATGATAATTTGGTAAGACACGTTTACCATACATAGCTAACATTGCATCTGCAGCACCAGTTTCTGAAATTGCATCGTAAACAACATGCTTAGCATTTGGATTTGCAACAATAAATTCAGAAATTATTTTATCTGTAGAAGGGCTTGCCATTGTACCAGTTAATAATACAACAGATTTATTAGCCGCTTTTAAAGCATTTAATTTTGCACCAATTTCTTTATCTGCATCAGACCAAGAAATAACTTCACCTCCTTTAGTTGGTTCTTTTAATCTTAGTTGCTCATCATATAAAGACAAAACAGCTGCCTGAACTCTAGCACTTGTTGTCCCGTTTGCATCTTTATTTGGCATTATTTGAATAGGACGACCTTCACGTGTTTTAACTAACACATTTGCAAAGTCATATCCATCTGCCATAGAAGTTGCATACCAATCTGCAACTCCAGGAGTCACATCATTAGGTTTTACAACATAAGGAATTGATTTTCTTACTGGGCCTTCACAAGCAGCCAAAGAAGCTGCTGCAGTAGTAAAGCCAACATATTTTAAGAAATCTCTACGAGAAGTAGACGAGTTTTCTAATGTTTCTTTATCACCTAAAAACTGATCTGTAGAAATAGTATCTACAAACTCATTTTTACTCAGCGTTTCAACAACAGAACTTCCTTTAAGTTCTTCAACACTTTTCCAGTATTTTTTGTTTGAAGCCATTTATGCTTTTATTTAATGATTAAAAAGATTAAAATTGAATCTTTAAATTTCTAATTAATAATGACATTTACCACATTCCTTACCTCCTAATTGAGCAATGGTAACTTTATCTACATTATACTTTTTAGCTAATTCTGTATGGATTTTAGAGTAATACTCATTACCCTTTAAATCTACCTTAGTTTCTTTATGACAATCTATACACCAACCCATTGTTAATGGAGAATACTGACGCATTTCATCCATTTCCTCTACAGGTCCGTGACATTTTTGACACTTTAAACCACCAACTGTAACATGTTGCGAGTGATTAAAATACGCGAAATCAGGTAAATTATGAACTCTTATCCACTTTACAGGTTTCGTATTACCTGTATACTCTAATCCATCAGCATCCCAACCGGCAGCTTCATAAATTTTAGCAATTTCCTTATCTAATTCAGGCTTACCATAAGTAATACCATCCCACTCTACTTTAGTATCATCTGCTACTTCAGAAATGTTTTTATGACAATTCATACAAACATTTACAGAAGGAATTCCTGATGTTTTACTATGTTTAGCAGAAGAGTGACAATATTGACAATCTATTTGATTATCGCCAGCATGTACTTTGTGAGAAAAAGCTATTGGTTGCAAAGGAGAATACCCTTCATCTACCCCTACTTTAAACAACGTACCGAAAGTAAAATAAGCTCCCATCAATAATAAAAATATTGTTGTCAACACTTTTAAAAATGTATTTTGCTTATACCCTTCCCAAACATCACCTAAACTAGCAAGCGCTCCTTTAGATTTTGGCGCTCCTTTTAATTCGCTTATTGTTTTCAACAAACCAGCGATTATTAAAAATGCAACTATAATTGCAAGCGCTAAAATATAGATTAACCAACCTGGAGCATCAGATTTCTGAACACTTTCACCAGCAACAGCTTCAGTTTTCTTTTTAGGATCACCAACTGTTGTGTAGTATAAAATATCATCTACTTGCTTTTCACTTAATTGCGGAAAAGCTGTCATTGCAGTTGGAGAAAATTCTGCCGCTTCTACCGCATCAGAATCTACTTTTTGAAACTCAGCATTATCCTTAATCCATGCCTTTAACCAATCGTTCTCTCTACGACTCTCAACACCTGCCAATGCAGGTCCAACTAATTTCTTATCTAACTTGTGACAAGAAGCACATAAAGATTTAAATAATTTTCTACCCTCTTTTTGACGTGCTTCATCTACATCTTGTGAATAAGATGATAAACTAAATGCAAAAAACAGAATAACTGAAAAACTCTTTAGTAATACCCTAGTTAGTTTACTGTGTAACGCTACACTTCTCATATTTACAAACTATTTTTAATATCGTGTATAAATAGCTCAAAAAAAAAGCTTTTTGAACAGTTGCACAAAAGTACTACTTATTGCTAAATTTTGAAAAGCTAAAAGAATGTTAAATATTAATTTATAACAATTCTAAATAACAATTTTTATCAATATAATAGAAATTTACTCGTTATTTTTGTAGAAATATTTATTATGAAGTACAAGTCTTTCTATAGTTTTTTATTTGTGTTTTTATTTATTGGAGTATTCTCTTTTTCTGCTCAAAATAACACAAACAGCAGTAATCAGATTAAAAACCTAATTGCCAAAAAAAGAGCTTTTAATAAAGAATATGGCTTTGGATATAGGGTTCAAATATTTTATGGTGGAGAAACAAACGCAAGAAAATCTTTAAATAAATTTAAAGTAAACTTCCCAGGAATTTACACAAAACTACTTTACAAAGCTCCAGAATGGAAAGTACAAGTTGGTAATTACAAAAACAAATTAGAAGCCGATAAAGCAATAATGCTTTTTAGCGAAAAATTTGAAGGTGTAATCGCAATACCTCTAGGCAAATAATTAAAGACTTTAAACAAATTTAAGATTACTTAAACTTTTCTTGCAACCTGGTATCTAAAAAGTTTCTATTTTAAAACCAACTATTTTTATGCTTATTCTTGGATTATGCAACAAAATCTCTTTATCCGAATTTAAACGACTTTCAAAAATTAACTGATTAGGAGTGTACCGAAAGATTTCTTTTACTCTTCTTGTTAATGTTTTTTTTTTGCAGAAAAATTAAATGTATTAGACATTATTTCTACTAAAATATAAAATTACCTACATTTTCAAATATCATATTTCAGTTTTAGATTTAAATAAAAAATGATTTTACAATGAAATACCTAATCTAAATCAATTAGATGAAAAATGGAAATATTATTCATACTGTAGATTTTAGAAGTATTTATGCTACAATTTTAGAAAATGGTTGGCTGTGGACGATGAAAAAATATTGAATAAATCGTTTAACAAATTAAATTTTATTTAAATTTGTTATAAGATAAATTAAACCAAAAAATGATTTTAAAATTAGTTAAAACACCCTTCTTATTTTTATGTATTTTATTATTAATTATTAGTTGTAAAAAAAACAGTAATGAAAATAAAATACAAGAAAACAACAAAAATATTGGAAGTATTGCGATACCAGAAAATATGATTTGGGTTGATGGAAAAACCTTTTTACAGGGTGCAAAAGACACAGATAAATATGCAATGGCAAGAGAGAAGCCTGCGCATTTAGTTACTGTAGATGGCTTTTATATTGATGCAACAGAAGTTACCAATAAACAATTTAAAGAGTTTGTAGTAGCAACTAACTATAAAACAATTGCAGAGAGAAAAATAGATTGGGAAGAAATGAAAAAAGAGCTTCCAGCTGGAACAGAAAAACCACATGATTCTATTTTACAACCTGGTAGTTTAATTTTTAATAAAAATGTAAATGCTGTTGTAAATATGAATAATTATCAGCAATGGTGGACGTGGAAAGTTGGCGCAAATTGGAAACATCCAGAAGGACCAGGTTCTACTATTGAAGGTAAGGATAATTTTCCTGTAGTACATGTTGCTATGCCAGATGCTTTGGCATATTGCAAATGGGCTAACAGGCGTTTGCCAACGGAAGCAGAATGGGAAGCTGCTGCACAAGGAACTAATAAGAATACAATTTTTACTTGGGGAAATGATGCTTCTATTTTAAATTCTAATGCAAATACTTGGCAAGGAGTTTTTCCTGTAAAAAATGAATCTAAAGATGGTTTTGAATATGTTTCAAAAACAAAATCGTATCCGCCAAACTCTATCGGAATCTATGATATGGCTGGTAATGTTTGGGAATTGACAAGCGATTTATTTAATGTGAGTTATTATAGTCAAATAGATATTTCAAAACCATTAATCAACCCAAAAGGTGCATTAAAATCTTACAGTCCAAATAATCCATATCAAAAAGAAAACGTAATGAAAGGTGGTTCTTTTTTATGTCATGTGTCTTATTGCGCAAGTTTTAGAATCTCTGCAAAAATGGGAGTTTCTCAAGATTCGGGATCAGATCATATGGGTTTTAGAACAGTTATTACACCTGAAATGTTATCAACAAAATAATAAATTATATGCATTGAGCTATAATTTAAAGGTTAAACTATAGCATTACTACTAATAAAACTAGTTCTTATTAAATGAATTTTAACGTCATTTTTTTGATGTAACTACTTTTACATGAAGAATAAATTAAGGATGATTTGTTATTAAAAAATAACTTACCTAGGGTTTATAATAAATTCTGATGTTTAAGCAAATCTCAATTTGTTTTACCCTATAAAAAAACCTCAACTGTAAAAGTTGAGGTTTTTCATTTAGTACTCAAGGTGGGAATCGAACCCACACTCTCGAAAGAACTGGATTTTGAATCCAGCGCGTCTACCAATTCCGCCACTTGAGCAAGTAATAAATAGGTTTGCAAATCTACTAAATATTTTTAGTATTTAAACTGAAAAAATAAATTTCAAACTCAATAAATAATATCTACTTTTGTACTCTTAAAACAACACACCTAAAAACACTTAAATGTCTACAAATCAACTCTCACCAAAACTATTTGCCTGCAGGCAGAGTACTGTTTTGGCAGAAAAAATTGCAAAAGAATATAATATTAAACTAGGAAAAGTTAAAACTACCTACTTTAGTGACGGCGAATTTCAACCAGCATTTGAAGAATCTGTACGTGGAAGACGTGTTTTTATCATAGGATCTACATTTCCGAATGCAGACAATTTAATGGAAATGTTACTAATGTGTGATGCTGCCAAAAGAGCATCAGCAAGACACATTACAGCAGTTATGCCTTATTTTGGTTGGGCAAGACAAGATAGAAAAGATCAACCAAGAGTTGCTATTGGAGCTAAACTAGTTGCAAAGCTTTTAGAATCTGCAGGAGCTACAAGAATCATGACTATGGATTTACATGCAGATCAAATTCAAGGATTTTTCGAAAAACCAGTAGATCATTTATTCGCATCAACTATTTTTATGCCATATATAAATAGTTTAAAATTAGATAACTTAACCATAGCTTCTCCAGATATGGGAGGTTCTAAAAGAGCATATGCGTACTCAAAACATTTACATTCTGATGTTGTAATTTGTTATAAGCAAAGAAAAAAAGCAAATGTTATAGGTCACATGGAGCTAATTGGTGATGTAAAAGGTAAAAATGTAATTTTAGTTGATGATATGATTGATACTGGAGGAACATTAGCACATGCAGCCAATTTAATGAAAGAAAGAGGCGCTTTAAGTGTTAGAGCTATTTGTACACATCCAATATTATCTGGTGGTGCTTATGAAAAAATAGAGCAATCTGCTTTAACAGAGCTAATTGTTTCTGACACAATTCCACTTAAAAAGGAGACTTCTAAAATAAAAGTGGTATCTTGCGCGCCATTATTTGCGGATGTTATGCATAAAGTGCAAGACAATACTTCAATTAGTGGACAATTTTTAATGTAAATTTTTAATAAATAAGTAATGAAATCAATTTCGATTAAAGGATCAAAAAGAGAAAGCGTAGGTAAAGTAGCAACTAAAGCCTTACGTAATGCTGGTATGGTTCCTTGCGTTATATACGGAGGAAAAACACCAATACACTTTTCAGCAGAAGAAAAAGCGTTTAAAAACTTGGTATTCACTCCAAATGTGTATACTGCAAGTTTAGATGTTGATGGGCAAAAAATACCAGCAATTTTACAGGACATTCAATTTCACCCTGTAACTGATAGAATTTTACATGTAGATTTTTATCAATTATTTGATGATAAAGAAATTACAATGAATATCCCTGTAAGATTAACGGGTACTTCTCCTGGTGTATTAAATGGTGGAGCTTTACGTTTTACAAACCGTAAATTAAAAGTAAAAGCATTGCCAGCAAACTTACCAGATTTTATATCTGCAGACATCTCTAAGTTAAGAATAGGTAGTAAATTAGTATTATCTTCTTTATTTAACGATGATTATACTTTTATGCACCCAGACAACACAGTTGTGGTACAAGTTAGAACTTCTCGTAATGCTACAGCAGATGCAGAAGAAGGTGAAGAAGAAGCAACAGAAGCTACTGCAGAATAAATTTTGAGAAAAATAAATTACAAAAAGCGTTACAATTATGTAACGCTTTTTTATTGCTCTAAATTTATTTTAGAGTATCATATTATATAATTCTTCTTATTTTTGAAGAATGAATTTAAAAAACTTCTTTTATAAATTACTCTCTATAAAAGTTGAAACTAAAGAAGAATTGATGAAGAAATTTTTAATTGTTGGTTTAGGTAATATTGGT
>CAJQQH010000173.1 GCA_905480405.1 uncultured Polaribacter sp.
CTTATCCTATACCTTGTAACTTTAATTGCATCTGAGCTAGCGTTTCTTATTGAAGCAATTTCTTTAACCGACAAGTTTAATCTTAACAATGCACAAACCTCTCTTTCTGTTTTAGTTAAATCTTTATAAACCTCTATTAATTTAAAGTCAAACCCATCGTTAATTAAATTAATTTTATTCTTAAGTAAAGTTAATTTACTATCTGTAGTAATTTGCTGTTGAATTTTAAAAGATAAATCTTTAATATATTTTTTTACATCATTAGAATCAACAGATTTTTGCTGCTCTTTAAGTTGTATTAAAAGCCGTTTTAAAAACTCTAACCTCATAGAATTATCAGCAACCAAATCTTTTATTTCTACTTCTGATCTATTAAACTTATGTTGAATGATTTCTTTTTTTATTTTTTCTTTCTCTAACCTTGCTTCTATTATCTTATTTTTATTAACAGAATTTCTATGTAGTAAAAAAACGACTGGTATACTTAGCAATAAGAATATAGCTATTATAATTAGATATAATTTTTTTTCAAAAGCTTGTTTTTGATTTACTATTTCTAGGTTTTTCTTTTGCATTTTTAGATTATTATCAATCTCTGCCTCTACGATTGTATTTGATAATTGCAATTCGTAAATAGAATCTGAATAAATCTTATGCTTTTGATAAAATTTATAAGATTTTTTGTAATTTTCTAAAGAAAAATTAACCTTTGCCATAGAACCATAAGATTTTGACAGTCTTAATTTAAAATTTTCTTCTTTCGCAACAATTATAGCCGAATCTAAGTATTTTAAAGCTACTGTATATTTATTAAGTTTACTATACGCTGCAGCAATGTTATGGTAATTTACGGTTATAAGTAGTTTATTATTTTCTTTTTTAGCATGTGCTAAAACTAAAGCTCTAATATTTATTACCTTTTTATATTTAGCTTGTTTATAATAAGTATTTGCTATATTATTGTAAACATTATATATTCTATTATCTTTATTTATCCTTTTAAAAATATCAAGCGCTTTATTAAAATAATAAATAGAAGAATCTAACTTATAAAGTCTGGTATAATAATTACCTAAATGCAAATATCCTTTTCCTAGTAATCTTTCATCTTCTACCGCACTTAATTTTAATCCTTTTTTATAAAACTCAAATTCTTTCTCAACTTGCTTTTTATATCGATATACATAACCAATATCAAAATGAATTGATGCAAAAGCTTCTGAATTATTTGTTTCTTTAAATATACCTTTTGCCTTATTAAAATACCTAAGACTAGTACTTAAATTACCTTTATTCTTTTCTATAAAACCTAATTTAAACAAAACCCTACCTTCCATCACAGCATCTTTACCTTCTGTTAACGACAAAGCTTCTCTAAAAAAATATTCTGATTTTACAGCATTTTTAGAATAAAAATAAGCCCCACATTCAAATAAAAAATTTACTTTCTTACCTTCACTTTTTATAGTCTTTAAAATCTCTTTTTTTGAATTAAAAATTGAATCTAAATTTTGAGAATTCAATTTTAAAACAAAGAATAGTAAAAAAAATAATACAGTTTTGTGATACATTTTTAATAAAATTTCTTTTTCTGTTTATAAAAGGATCCTAAACAACACCCATTTAACACAAAATACAACAAATTATTTAACTAAAATAAAAAAGGCAAAACGAATCGTTTTGCCTTTTACTTCTATAAAACCCATTCTCTAGGGTTTGCTAATATTTTTAATAATCTAGCTTCTTCAGAGTTTTCTTTTGGTTGATGGTTGTATTTCCATTGTACAATTGGTGGTAAACTCATTAAGATACTTTCTATTCTTCCGTTTGTTTTTAAACCAAATAAAGTTCCTCTATCATGCACTAAATTAAACTCTACATAACGACCTCTTCTTACTTCTTGCCAATCTTTATGCTCTCTTGTAAACGAAACCTCTTTTCGCTTTTCTACAATTGGCACATAACTTTCTAAAAAACTGTTACCAACTTCGGTTACAAAGTTATATCTATCTTCTATAGAAAAATTATCTGTTTCTTTTTGATAATCAAAAAACAAACCTCCTATTCCACGAGCTTCATCTCTGTGAGTGTTCCAAAAATATTCATCACACGTTTTTTTAAACTTCGGATAA
The DNA here is from genome assembly GCA_905480405.1 of uncultured Polaribacter sp. GTDB lineage: Bacteria > Bacteroidota > Bacteroidia > Flavobacteriales > Flavobacteriaceae > Polaribacter. Next base: position 2,133 of record CAJQQH010000173.1, read on the forward strand.
AAGTCTAAATTATGCTTATCACATGCTGTTTTACAAACTGTATGAAAATGAATAGCATCTTTATCAAACAAATAATACGGTGTTAAATCTTGACCGCCACCAAACCATTGTGTTACAATATTCCCTTCAGCATCATACATTTCAAAATAACGCCAATTTGCATGTACGGTTGGCACAAATGGATTTATTGGATGCAGTACTAAACTTAAACCACATGCAAAAAAATTACCTTCAGTTACACCAAATTGCTTTCTTAAAGCCTCTGGTAATTCTCCAAAAACCTTAGAGATATTTACACCTCCTTTTTCAAAAACATTTCCGTTTTCTATAACTCGAGTTCTTCCTCCACCACCTTCTTTTCTTTTCCAAAGATCTTCTTTAAACTTAGCTTCTGCATCAACTTCTTCAATTTTAGAAGTTATTGTGTCTTGTAAATTCTCTATATATTTATAAAACTTATTTTTCATAAACGAGTTCTTGTTTCTTATGTAGTAAAGCCAATGTTTTAGTAGAAGCTGCTGTTACAGATAATGGCAAAACGATAATTATACCTATAACCGGAATTAATAAACACAACATAAAAACAATACCGTTTCCTATTGCAAAACCTTTATGATTACCAACAAAATCTACACTTTTCTTATAGTCTAAATGGCGTTCTAAAGTATAATCCATATTACCAAAACCTGCGTAATAAGACTGAACCATAAAGAGTAGTAATGTTGAAAATATATTTACTATTGGTATAAATTTAAGTAATAAAATAGGCAATGTTATTAAAAGTTCTTTTGATAAATTTCTAACATTTATTCTAATACCTCTAATTAACTGTTCTGTATTTGTAGTTTTTCTATGCAAATGCTTTACATCTCCATAAAAATGAGCTTCAATTTTTTCTGATACAAAACTCATAAAAGGGGCAGACAAAGCCATTATAATGTGCTTATAAAGAATTAAACCAATAATAACAATAATTAGACCTCCAACAAAGTTACTTATGGCTGTAAAGACCTCTTTACCAAATTCCCAAATCCATATTTTAGAAATAAATTCTCCAATATTATCAGATAAAACATACGCTTCTACACCAATTAAAACAGCTGTTGCAATACTTATTAAAATAGGAACTATAAAATACTTCCAAAGTTTTAACTTTGAAATTAATGCAAAAGCACCAGCGTATTCTTTTATTCCTAAAACGATATTTTTTATCATATATAAAATGCTAAACCATTGTTTTATTGCAATAAGATTCTTTTTCAAAATCTCTTACATTCATAGAAACAATTGGCACTTGCGGAAATAAAGTATTTAATGTAGTTACAATTGCAAATGAAAGTTCTGCTTTCTGATCTGCAGTTCTTCCTTCCATTATATTACCAAATACATGTATAAAATCTGCTTTACCACCTTGCACTAAAGAGTATTTAAAGGGATTTAAACGTACTTTAATATCATTTCTTTCAAATAATCCAGTAGAAAAAGCTGTCTCTAAAACAGCTTCAAGAACTTTTCTAGGATCTTGAAGCTCTAATATATTTTCTGAGCAATCTAAAATAAAGTGAGGCATTTTTAACTTGCTTTATATTCTTTTACTGCATCTACAAATGCCTTCGCATTTTCTAATGGTATGTTAGGTAAAATACCATGACCAAGGTTTACAATATATCTATCTTTACCAAACTCATTAATCATTTGATGCACCATTTTCTTGATTTCTGCGGGTGGAGACAACAATCTAGAAGGATCAAAATTACCTTGTAAAGTAATTTTCCCTCCAGATAAATAACGCGCATTTCTAGCAGAACAAGTCCAATCGACTCCCAAAGCAGATGCTCCTGATTTTGCCATATCATTTAATGCAAACCAACAACCTTTTCCAAAAGCAATTACAGGTGTAACATCTTTTAAAGCATCAATAATTTGCTGAATGTACTGCCAAGAAAATTCTTGATAATCTACTGGAGATAACATTCCTCCCCAAGAATCAAAAACCTGAACAGCATTAACACCAGCTTCAACCTTAGCTTTTAAATATGCTATGGTTGTATCTGTAATTTTTTGCAATAAACTATGTGCAACAACCGGATTTGTAAAACATAATTCTTTGGCTTTATCAAAGTTTTTAGAACCTTGACCTTGCACACAATAACATAAAATTGTCCAAGGGGAACCTGCAAAACCTATTAATGGCACTTCATCATTTAGTTTTTCTTTAGTAGCTTTAATTGCATCCATAACATACCCTAAAGTATCTTGAATATCTGGAACAATTACTGAATCTAAATCCTTTTGATTTCTAATTGGGTTTGGTAAATAAGGGCCAAAATCGGGCTTCATTTCCACATGAATATTCATTGCTTGCGGAATTACTAATATATCAGAAAACAAGATTGCTGCATCCATTCCGTATCTACGAATTGGTTGCACTGTAATTTCCGATGCTAACTCAGGCGTTTGACAACGAGTAAAAAAATCGTATTTCTTTTTGATTTCCTGAAATTCTGGTAAATATCTTCCTGCCTGACGCATCATCCAAACTGGTGGTCTATCAACAGTTTCTCCTTTTAATGCTCTTAAAAATAAATCGTTTTTAATCATGAGTACGCTATTGCTATTATTTGTAAGATAAATCCTACTGTAAATATTAATGCTGCCGCTTTTAATAAAGTAAAACGAAAGCTATCATTTATAATTAATTTCTTTAATAATGGTGTAGAAATTTTCTCATTTAAAAAGTTTCTTATTCTTTTTGAAAAAACTAAAATTATGATAAAAACAACCACAAAAACTCCTACAGTTTTAATTTCATATTTATGGATTCCATTTGCAAAAAAAATTCCAATAATTATACTAATTAGCATAAGAACGATATTTGGAATTTTCAAAATCGTCTTTTTGATAATCGCTTCTGCTTTTTGCAACCAAGCAACACCTAAAATCTCTGGAGCTGCTAACCAAAAAGATAAGAACTGAAAACAAAGAGATACTATATTTAAGGTTTTAATCCAATCCATTTTACATGTTTGATACAGCCTTCATTCCTGCATCAATTGCTTTACTTATTTTTTCTAAATCTTTTTTTGATAAAGCTGATGACAAAAACCATGCTTCAAATTGTGATGGTGGTAAAAACACACCGTTATTAATCATTTCCCAAAAGAAAACTGCAAACTTTTTAGTATCAGATAATTGTGCTTCTACAAAATCTGTAACTTCACTATTTACAAAGAATGGATTTATCATTGAACCAAATCTATTCACTGTTAAAGACACATTGTATTTTTTAGCTGATTCTAACAAAAATGTCTCTAAAGAACTCGCTATTTTCTCAAATTCTTTATATGGGTTTTGTTTTTTTAACTCAGTTAAAGTTGCTATTCCGCCTACCATAGCAATAGGATTTCCACTTAACGTTCCTGCTTGATACATTCCACCTAAAGGCGCAACTTCCTGCATAATTTCTTCTCTAGCACCGTAAGCTCCAACAGGGAAACCTCCACCTATTACTTTACCTAAACATGTAATATCTGCTTCTACACCTAATAATTCTTGTGCACCACCAAATTTAGAGCGAAAACCTGTCATAACTTCGTCAGCAATTAATAACGCTCCTTTTGTTTCTAAATATGCTTTTAATTCTACTAAAAAATTATTTTCTGGTATTACAACTCCCATATTACCAGCAATTGGTTCAATAATTACACCTGCAATATTATCGTCATTTTCAAAATGTTTTTTTACACTTTCTAAATCATTAAAATTAGAAATTAATGTATTTTTTACAGCTCCATCTGGTACTCCTTTAGAACCAGGTAGACTTAATGTAACTAAACCAGAACCGGCAGCAACCAATAACGCATCTTGATGCCCATGATAACAACCTGCAAATTTTATAATTTTATCTTTTCCTGTAAAAGCTCTTGCTAAACGGATTCCGCTTAAAACTGCTTCTGTTCCAGAATTTACAAAACGTACTTTATCCATTCCTGGAAAAGCATCACAAACAATTTTAGCTAATTTTATTTCATTTTCTGTAGATGCACCAAAAGAATATCCTTTTTTAAGTGCTTTTTTTACTGCTTTTTGTACTTTTTTGTGTCTATGTCCCAAAATCATTGGCCCATAAGAAAGTACTAAATCTACATATTCGTTATCATCAACATCTGTAATTTTAGTTCCTTTTGCTTTTTTGATAAACAACGGGTTACCTCCAACTGAAGAAAATGCTCTTACAGGAGAATTTACTGCTCCAACAAGATTCTTTAATCCTTTTTTATATAGTTTTTCTGATTTTTTAAACTCCATACTATTCTTTCTGCTTTTCCATTTTTAACACAAGCGGAAGTCTTTCATCTGCACTTAAATTAAAAAAGGTACCGTTTTTATTTTTTGAAACTTTTATTCTCATTATTGAATACTTGTTCTTCTCATTACCCACTAAAACAGTGCTGTCTTTTACAATCCAACTCGCTTTTTTAACAGATTTTAAAATATAAGAAAAAATTGCATTTGAAGAACCTGATTTTAAAACCATAGTGCTATCTTTTTTTAACTGAAAAGTAGCTTTTCTATAACCATCAACTACACTTTTAAAATTAACCTTATTAGGCGATTTTTCTATTCCTACTACTTTCCAACTACCTATAATTGAATCTCTATCAATATTTTGAGCAACAATAATTGTTGATGACAAAAAGATAAGTAAAACGATAAATTTCTTCATAAAAATGTAGTTTTTAAATTAATCTATTTCAATAAAACTTTAGCAGCTTCTTTTGCAAAATAGGTAATAATTATATCTGCACCAGCTCTTTTCATAGACAACAAACTTTCCATCATTACTCTTTCTCCGTCAATCCAACCTTTTTCTGCAGCTGCTTTTACCATAGCATATTCTCCACTTACATTATAGCATGCAATTGGTCTATCAAAATTATTTTTTAAATCTCTTATAATATCTAAATAAGACAAAGCAGGTTTTACCATTAAAATATCTGCTCCTTCTTGATCATCAAAAGTAGCCTCACGCATTCCTTCATCTCTATTAGAAGGATCCATTTGATATGTTCTTCTATCTCCAAACGTTGGCGCAGAATCTGCTGCATCTCTAAACGGGCCATAAAATGCTGATGCGTATTTTACTGAATACGCCATAATTGGCAAATTTACAAAACCAGAATTATCTAAAGATTGACGAACCATATCTATCGTTCCATCCATCATACCAGAAGGCGCAACCATATCTACACCTGCTTTAGCATGAGATATAACTTGTTTAGCAAGATTTACTAAAGTTGCATCATTATCTACATCATTATCATGTATAATACCACAATGACCATGAGAAGTATATTCGCAAAAACAAACATCTGTGATTACATATAAACTTGGATAATTTTTCTTGATAAAACGAATTGCTTGTTGCATAATTCCATTATCGTTCCAAGTTTCTGTACCTTCATCATCCTTATTAGAAGGAATTCCGAATAATAAAACTGCTGGTATATTTAAAGAAACTACCTCGTCTAATTCTTTAGAAATCCTATCTAAAGAAAAACGTTTAATTCCTGGCATCGAAACAATTTCTGTTTCAATATTTTCTCCTTCTTCTATAAAAAGTGGATACACAAAATCGTCTACAGATAGTTTAGTTTCTTTAACTAATCTTCTAATTCCTTCTGATTTTCTTAATCTACGAGTTCTAAACATAAAAAAAAAGTCTTGTTTCCTCCAAAAAGAGCATATTACAACTAGTGCTGTTAATAATCTAATTTATTTTTTACTTAAGCAATCCTTCTTTCTGGAAAGTTAAGACACATTTGATGCATGAGAATAATACATATTTACCAATTCTAAAACACTATCTACACTTGGCATATTTGCTACTTCTACTTTATCAAAATGTTTTCTTGCCTCTACAGCTGTTGTTTCTCCAATACAAAAAGCAACTTTATCTGGATTATTTTCTTCTAAATAACTAACAATACCAGAAGGACTGTAAAATATAACTCCAGAAACTTCATCTCCAACTTCTGTAGAACTTAACATTGTTTTATAGGCTTCTACTTCATTTACAACAATATCATTAGATTGTAAATAAGCAGGTAAAATATCTAATCTTACATTGCTACAAAAATAAGTTACTTCCTTATTTTCTAATTCTTTAATTAAGTATTCTGATAATTTCTTAGCATTTTTAGCCACATGAGCTACCTTACCAATTCTATTTTCAATTAACTTTTTTGTTCTTCTACCAACACAATAAATGTTTTTAAAATTCATTTCATCTCTTGTAAAAGAATTTAAAAGAGCCTCTACTCCATTCTGGCTGGTAATAATAACGTTTTCAATTTCTTTTTTGACTGCCTTTGGTGGAATTCTATTAAAACGAATTTTAATAAAATCGCTATCTTTTACACCAATAGTTTCAGAAAGTGTTTCTTTCTGAAGTTCAGAAAGTTTTTTAGTAGAATAAATGTTTTGCAAAGGTGCTTCTGCTTCATCATTATCTTCTGCCATTAACTCTTTACCACCTCTATTAATCACATAATCTGCACAATCTTTAGCCAAATACTTATGGCTACCTAATTTAGCAACTTTATTAACGGTTATTTTTTTAGAACCATCCTTTTTAAGCAAAATACCTTTAAAATTAACTTCTTCAGTTTTATCATTTATATACACAACTGCTCCAATTGGCGCAGTACAACCTCCTTCTAAAAGGTTTAAAAACTCACGTTCTATTGTTGTACAAATTTCTGTTTCTCTATGATTTAATTGCTCACATGCGTCCTTAGAATAATCATCTTTATCTAAACATGTAACCATCATTGCTCCTTGTGCAGGTGCAGGAATCATCCAAGAAAGGCTAATGGCATCTTCGGCTTTTATACCTAAACGATATAAACCAGCAGCTGCAAAAATAGCTCCATTCCATTCACTTTCGTCTAATTTTTCTAAACGTGTGTTTACATTACCTCTTAAACCAACTACATTATGTGTTGGGTAACGGTCTAACCACATCGCTTTTCT
>CAJQQH010000174.1 GCA_905480405.1 uncultured Polaribacter sp.
TTATCAATTTAAATAAGTACTTTATTTATTAAATACCTAAAGCTTGTCCACCACCTACTTGGATAGTTTCTGCTGTAATAAAGGCAGCATCTTTACTTGCTAAAAAGGATACAACTCCGGCAACATCTTCTGGTTGACCTAATCTACCTAACATAATGTTGTTTGCCCAAGAAGCAAATACTTCTGGCTTTGTTGCTTTTATTTGTGCATGAAATGGTGTATCAATTGTTCCTGGTGATACTGCATTTACTCTAATACTATATTCTGCTAAATCTTTGGCTAAAGCTCGTGTAATTGCATGAACTCCTGCTTTTGATGTTCCATAGATTCCTGCTCCTGGTCCTCCTGCATTCCAACCTGCGTTAGAAGTATAGTTGATGATAGAGGCATTATCACTTTTCTTTAAAAATGGAATCGCTGCTCTTGATGCAAAAAATGCTGAATCTAAGTTTAATGCCATTACAAATCTGTAAAATTCTGTAGTCATTTCTTCGAAACGTGATCTACCTCCTAATCCTCCTGCATTGTTTACAAGAACATCTATTTTACCATACTTCTCTCCAATCTTTGTAATGTTTTCTGTTACTGCTTCGTCTTTTGTAACATCAAATCCGTAATACTCTGCTGTAATTCCTTCTGCGGTTAATTCTGCAACTCTTGCTGCTCCTGCTTCATCTTCAATACCGTTTAAGATTACAGTATATCCATCTTTTCCTAATCTCTTTGCTACTGCAAATCCTATTCCTCCTGTTGCTCCTGTTACTACAGCAACTTTTGCTTCTTGTTTACTCATTCTATTATTATTATTTTAATCGTTGTTTTTTCTTTAATTAATCTTCTATACTCTTTCTTACTGGTTCTATCTTCTTTATTAATACAAAAATTGATAAAACTCCTAAGATTACTGAAATTGTTATTGCGATAAATGCTGGTGTATAAGATCCACTTCCTGTTATTTTTCCTATAAACCAGTTCATAATCATTGGTGATACTGCGGCAACTGTTCCTGCTAAACCTGCTAAAGTTCCTACTGAAGGTCCTCTAAATAAATCACTTGAAATCGTTTGTACATTACCTATTGCAAACTGAAACCCGAAAAGAACCAATCCTGCTAAATATATAAACGTCATAAAATTATCTTCTCCTACAAATTGTACAATACATACAAATCCTATAAAAACTAATAATCCTCCTACAAAAATTGTAATCTTTCTTGATGCATCTACTGAACGGGCTTTCATTAACAATCCTGTAAACCATCCTCCAATAATACTTCCGGCTGCAGCCATTAAATAAGAAATCCACATCGTAGCTGCTATTTCTTCAATACTTAATCCAAATGTTTTATTTAAGTAAATTGGCATCCAACCTGCAAAAAACCACCAAATTGGCTCCATAAAAAATCTACATAATAAAACGCCCCATGATTGTTTGTAGCTTAAGATTTTTCCTACCGATAAACTCTTAACTTTTACTCCTGAAGTGTCCTCTACTTTATCAATTCTATCTGATAAAATTAAATCTCTTTCTTCCTGTGTTACCCAAGGGTGTTTCTCTGGTGTAGATTTGTTTAAAAATAACCATGGAATTACCCACAATACTCCTACGGCTCCTAAAATAATATAAGTCGTTTTCCATCCAAACATTGTGTATAAATAAACAATTATAAATGGTGCTATTACATTACCAATCGAAGCTCCTGAATTAAAAATTCCTTGAGCAATCGCTCTTTCTTTTACTGGAAACCATTCTCCATTACTTTTTACGGCTCCTGGCCAGTTACCTGCTTCTCCTAATCCTAAAATACCTCTTACTATAGATAATGATATTAATCCCTTGGTAAAAGCATGAAGTAAAGAGGCTACAGACCAAACTATTATTGAAACTGTAAATCCTAAGCGGGTTCCTATTTTATCGTATAACTTTCCTGATAAAAATTTCCCTGCGGCATAACAAGCCATAAAAACATTCAGCATAATTGCATAGTCTGAATTATCCATTCCTAAATCTTTACCCATTTCTGGCCAAAGCAATGCAAAAGCAGTTCTGTCAATATAATTTATAACAGTAGCTATAAATATTAGGGCAATAACCCACCATCTAAGTCCTTTAATTTTCATTTTAAATTTTACATTTAACGCAAGCAACTTTTAAAAATGCGAACGATTGTTATTAAACTCTTTTAATAAAGTGAATAAATTGCGGTAATACAAAAAAAACACTTAATTAAACTATTATTCTTTTGTATTAATCTTTAAGGTCATAACAATATTGATACAACATCTTAAAGTGAGCTTTCATTTTAATTTTTGCTACTTTGGGTTCTTGGTTTAAAATTGCATCATAAATTTCTTGATGTTCTCTTATCCCTTCTTGTGATAAACTTTTATCACAAACATGATACTTCTCGAAATTTGTTATAATTTCTGGAGTAATTATTAACATAAAAGTATTCATTGTACTATTACCACAAGCTTTCGCAATAGCTAAATGAAACAATAAATCTTCTTGTACGGCATCTTCTCCATTTAATACTTTATTCTTATGAGCGTCTAAAGCATGTTTTATTTCTAATAAATCTGATTCAGTTCTTCGAATAGAGGCTAATCTCGCCGTTTTTAATTCTAACAAAATTCGTGTCTCTACTAAAGACTTAAAATCAGGATCATCTAATCGTAAAATATCTTCGATCATTCCGTTTAAAGCTATAACTCCTATATTGGCTATAAAGGTACCGCTCTGAGGACGTGACTTTAATAGACCATAATGCTCTAAAGTATGAATAGCTTCACGAACATTTGACCTACTTACTTCAAACTTCTCCGAAAGCATGCGCTCTGAAGGTAACTTATCTCCTGGCTCTAAATTCTTATAATTTATAAGATCTCGGATACCTATAATTATTGAATTCTGAACTTTTTGATTCTCGTTCTTAGTAAGTACTTCTAATTTCATAATCAATTAAAATTGGTT
>CAJQQH010000175.1 GCA_905480405.1 uncultured Polaribacter sp.
CTTTTATGCAAAAAACGAGTTAATTTCATAGAAAGATCTAACATAATAATTTTAGCATTACCATTTCTTTCTATATGATAGATTGCTTCACTAATTTCTTTTTCTATTTCTAAGATATTTCCAGAATGTACAAATGGGGCAAATTTAGATAAATTAAAACCTGATTTTGTCTCCATAAAAACCAACTGATCAGACTTATAGTTCATTAAAAGCGCTTGCCTAAAAAACTGTAAACAATAATCTAAAAATCGTTTTTGAGTTTCTCTACCAGATTTTGCAATTGTATCTGACCAAGAAATTAGCTGCTCAACAACAGCTGCATTTCCTTTTGCTTTAAAAGCTGTTCTAATCCAAGTGATAAACCACTCTTCAAAAACCAAATCATTACTATCATTTTGTAATAAATGCAACGCTTTGTTATAGTTCCCTTCTGCTTGATGTGCTATTTTTGTAGCTTCATTATCTGAAACCTGATTATTTACAATTAAAGAGTGTGCGATATCTTGCTCTGATAAAACAGGAAAATGTAAGGCTTGACAACGTGATTTTATGGTATTTATAATCTGCTCTTCGTTTTCTGTAATCAACAAAAAAACTGTTTTTTCTGGTGGTTCTTCTATCAGTTTTAACAACTTATTTGCAGCAGCAATATTCATTTTTTCTGCCATCCAAATTATCATCACTTTAAAACCGCCTTCGTAACTTTTAAGTCTTAATTTTTTTACAACTGCCTCAGCTTCATCAACACCAATTAAACCTTGTTTATTTTCTACACCAATATGTTGCAACCAATTAAATAAGCTACCATAAGATTGCGTAGCAATAAATTCGCGCCAATCTTCTAAAAAAAGATTACTTACGGCATGTTTTTTTACAGAATCGTTTGTTGTTACTGGAAAAGCAAAATGTAAATCTGGATGCTGTAATTTGTTACACTTTATATTACAAGCATCTGCATTTTCAGAAAAATTACATAATAAAAATTGAGCATACGCAATTGCCATTGGTAACGTACCACAACCTTCTTTCCCTACAAACAACTGCGCATGGGGTATCCTACCGTTTTCAGCAGATTTTTGTAAGTGTTTTTTAATATGATCTTGACCTATAATTTGGTTGAAAAGCATAAGCAAATATAAAAATTAGTTTGTCACTAATTCATAAATTATAATTATTAATAATAAGTAGTTGTTTAAACTTTTAATTAGTGAATTCGTGTTTTAATTTTAAACAATTAATTTACGCAAACGTTATCTTAATTTTTGAGTTTTCAATTTTAGTAACCGTAAATAAAAAAGTATTTTTGTTGAAAATACATCAACAAAAAAATGAAAACACTAAAAGATTTTAATTTCGAAAATAAAAAAGCAATTATTCGTGTAGATTTTAACGTGCCTTTAAATGATAAATTTGAAGTTACAGACGCTACAAGAATAGAAGCTGCAAAATCTACTATTATTAAAGTTTTAGAAGATGGAGGAAGCTGCGTTTTAATGTCGCATTTAGGGCGTCCGAAAGGAAAACAAAATGAATTTTCTTTACAACATATTGTTGCAAAAGTTAAAGAAATTATTGGTGTTAACGTAAAATTTGTTGAGGATTGTATTGGTGATAAAGCTGAACAAGCTGTTGCTAATTTAGAAAAAGGTGAAGTTTTATTACTTGAAAATCTTCGTTTTTATGAAGAAGAGAAAAAAGGCGATATTGCTTTTGCTAAAAAACTTTCTAAACTTGGTGATATATATATAAATGATGCTTTTGGTACTGCTCATAGGGCGCATGCATCAACAACCATTATTGCACAATTTTTTGAAGAAAATAAATGTTTTGGGAACTTATTGGCTAGAGAAATAGAAAGTATCGATAAGGTTTTAAATAACTCTGAAAAACCAGTTTTAGCAATTTTAGGTGGTGCAAAAGTATCTTCTAAAATTACTGTGATCGAAAATATTTTAGATAAAGTAGATCATTTAATTATTGGTGGTGGAATGAGTTTTACTTTTATTAAAGCACAAGGAGGAACTGTTGGAGACTCTATTTGTGAAGATGATAAAATGGAATTAGCTTTAAATATTTTAAAACAAGCAAAAGAAAAAGGTGTAGAGGTTCATATTCCTGTAGATGTTATTGCTGCAGACGATTTTAGTAATACTGCTAACACTCAAATTTTAGATATTAATGCTATTCCAGAAGGATGGCAAGGTTTAGATGCTGGTCCAAAATCTAGAGAAAACTTTGATGTAGTTGTTAATAAATGTAAAACCATTTTATGGAATGGTCCTTTAGGTGTTTTTGAAATGGAGACTTTTTCTGGTGGAACAATTGCATTAGGACACTCTATTGATAAAGCTACCAAAAATGGAGCATTTTCTTTAGTTGGTGGTGGAGATTCTGTTGCTGCTGTTAAACAATTTGGTTTCGCAGAAAAAGTAAGCTATGTTTCTACTGGTGGTGGCGCTATGTTAGAAATGTTAGAAGGTAAAGCTTTACCAGGTATAGAAGCTATTTTGAAATAAAAAAAACATTAAAATATTATAAAAAAGTTCTCATCTCAGAGAACTTTTTTTATGCTCTTAATTTTACTAAATAAGTCCTATTTTTGTTATTCTTAATAAAATTACACATCAAAAATGAAATACACTACATTACCAAATACAGATACAAAAGTTTCTAAGATTTGTTTAGGTACAATGACATGGGGAAACCAGAATACAGAGGCAGAAGGTCATGAACAAATGGATTATGCTTTAGATAATGGGGTTAATTTTTTTGATGTTGCAGAATTATATCCAGTACCTGCAAATGCTGAAACTTACGGAGATACAGAAAGAATAATTGGTAGTTGGTTTAAAAAAACTGGTAATAGAGACAAAATAGTTTTAGCATCTAAAATTGCTGGTGGTGGAGATTATACTGCTCATATTAGAAATGGTGGTTTAAACAAAGAAAACTTAATAGATGCTATAGATAAAAGTTTACAACGTTTACAAACAGATTATATAGATTTATATCAATTACATTGGCCAAACAGAGGTGTAAACGTTTTTGGGCTTAGAGATTACCCTTTTAAAACAGCTTCTAATGAAGCAGAAAATTATTTAGAAATTTTAGAAACTTTAAACGGTTTTATTAAGCAAGGAAAAATAAAACACATTGGTTTGTCTAACGAAACCCCTTGGGGAACAATGAAGTATTTACAAGCTTCTGAGCAATACAATTTACCAAAACCTGTAACTATACAGAATTCATACTCTATGATTCATAGAGGATATGAAGTTGGAATGAGCGAAGTTTCTATGAGAGAAAATATTGGTTTGTTAGCTTATTCTCCTTTAGCACAAGGAATTTTAACTGGTAAATATTTAGATGGAAATTTACCAGAAGGTGCACGAGGAACTTTGTTTCCAAGGTTTGTTGCTAGGTATAAAGGTGATTTATCTACAAAAGCTGTTGCTAAGTATTTAGAAATTGCAAAAAAACACAATCTAACTCTTACAGAATTATCATTAGCATTTATAAATCAGCTACCATTTGTAACAAGTAATATTATTGGTGCAACCAAAATGAGCCAATTAAAAGAAAATATTAACTCAATTAATATTGATTTATCTGATGAAATCTTAAAAGAAATTGAAGCTATTCATGCTACAATCCCTAATCCTGCGCCATAAAAAGTGGACAGTTTTTCAGTATTCAGTTAGCAGTAAAAAAACATTTGTAATCAAAAAAAATCTTATCAATTGGTAAGATTTTTTTAGTTTATAAAATTTTAATGGGTAATATTATATAAAAATTCTCCTACAACTTCTCCCCCATTATATAGAAATCCAATAAAAAACAACACAAAGAACAACGCTATTGTTAAATTAATAATTGTTTTCTCTTTAATAGATAGTGCTTGATATTTTACAATAAACTTATCAATAAAAAAATCGCTTTCTTTTGTTTTCATAATTTTAGTTTCTCTTATAACTTTATTACTTTATTTTCTAGTAATTGATACTCTTCACCACTCTCTTTGCAAGTAGCAAAACCCAGCTCATTAAACTCTAAACGATGCCCAAACTCACTAACCCAACCAATTTGTTTAGAAGGGTTTCCAACAACCAAAGCATAGGGTAAAACTTCTTTAGTAACCACAGCTCCTGCTCCTATAAAAGCATATTCGCCAATATTATTACCACAAACAATAGTTGCATTTGCACCAATACTTGCGCCTTTTTTTACAAGTGTTTTTAAGTATTCATTTTTTCTGATGATTGCACTTCTAGGGTTTATCACATTTGTAAAAACCATTGAAGGCCCTAAAAAAACATCGTCTTCACAAATAACACCTGTGTAAATCGAAACATTGTTTTGCACTTTTACATTTTTACCTAAAATAACTTCAGGTGAAACAACAACATTCTGCCCTAAATTACAAGATTCACCAATAATACAATTTGACATTATATGACTAAAATGCCAAATTTTAGTGCCTTTTCCAATACTGCAATCAGCATCTATAATTGCTGTTTCGTGTGCAAAATAATTCATATAAAAATTTAATATCCTGTATTGTTATTTTCTTGTTTTGTACAAATTTCTTTAGCTGATGAAGTTCCTATTCTATCAACTCCTAAAGAAATCATTTTTAAAGCGGTACCGTAATCTCTTACACCACCTGCGGCTTTTATTTGTAATGGTTGTGCGTTTTCAGCAATCAGTTTCATTGTATCAAAAGTAGCTCCGTTTGGTGTATTACTTTCTGTTTTAAAAAATCCTGTTGATGATTTTACAAACACTTTTTTTATTGCAGATTCATCAAAATTTGCTAGAACAACATCTTTTATCAATTGTGAAATTACAATTATTTCTTCTGATGATAAAGCTGCAACTTCTATAATCCACTTTACAACTTTATTGTTCTCAATACAAAGTTTGGTTCCTTCTAAAATCTCAGCTTTTACAAAGTCTAGTTCTCCTTTTTTAAAAGCATTATAATTAATTACAAAATCGAGTTCATCTGCTTGTAAAGTAATTGCTTTTTTAGCTTCAATTATTTTATTTTCTGTGGATGAATCTCCGTTAGGAAAATCTATAACGGTACCAATTAAAAAATCTGCTTTAGCATCTAAACGCATACTTTTAGCTAAAGAAATGTAATTTGAACGAAGCATAACTAGCTTATAATTGTACATTATAGCTTCGTTAATTAAACCTATTACTTTTTGCTTATTTTCTACTTCAGAAACAACTGCTTGAGAAGCTGTTTTTAAATAAGTGGCATCTAAAAATTGATTAATTTTCATAAACTCAAAAATACGGAATAATAAAAAACCCAACTTAAAAAGTTGGGTTGAAATTTAATATTAGGGGAAAAAATTAATCTACCTGAAATGAAATTGGCAGTGTATATCTAACTCTTACATTTTTATCATTCTGTTTACCAGGTGTAAATTTTGGCAATTTCTCAATTAATTGTTGCGTTTCTTTTTTTAGTTTTGTGTGCGGAGCTCTTATTTTTATATCCATCACATTTCCTTTATCATCAATAATAAATTGAGTATGAATCTTATATTTTCCAGAATTCAATCCTAAGTCACTTGCTAAATCAGCATCGAAATTACGCTGTACAAATCGTTTCATTTTTTTATCAAAACATTCTTTGTTTTCTGTCTTAGATAAACCCTCACAACCTTTAAAAACAGGTACTTCTTGTATAAAATCGTAGGGTACATCATTTATAATCTCTTCTTTTATTTCTACCTCTACAATACTTTCTTCGGTTACCTCAATAAAATTATCTTTAGTATCATCTAAAAAATCGTGTTCTATAATATTATTATTACCTTTTACAACCTCATCCGGAATAAAAACTTGAGATAATGCAGTCTTTGGCTTAGGTTCATTTTTAGGTTCTTTTACAAAGATTATATCTTGATCTAGCTCTAGAATAACCCTATCTGGAATATCATAATCTGCAGCAACAGATTTTGTTTGAGGTGTTTTGTGCTCTAACGTTAGGTAAACGATAAAGAGCACTAATACTAGACCTAACTGTGTAAAAATGTTAGAGAATTTTTCTAATTGTTTGGTTGGTAATTTTTTTAAGTTTTTCATAATTAGAAAGTTTTTAAATGTTAAGACTTTGTTAAAACAAATAATGTGCCAAAAAAAACAGCATCAAAATACTTTGATGCTGTTACATAATTAAAATCACGAACACATAACCTTAAAATTATGTTTTCTACTTTCTCTTTTTTTTTATTGAAATGTTTTTACCAACTATAAGTTTCGTTTGTATTATAGTTTGTATAAGTTCCTGTTCCATCAGCATTCCACTCATACAAAGCAGTTAAAGTATTAGAATAATATACTTTTAAGTTGCCTGAATTGTCTGTGGCATTAGACTCTAAAACAAGTTTAAAATCATCAGAGCTTAATTCAATTTTAATATCTTCATCATTAACCCACCATTTTATAGTAGATTCCACAATATTATCATAATACAAATTAACTTCTGCATAACTACCATCTATTAATTGATAACCTGCCATTAATTTTCCTGTAAAATCTGGTGAAGTAACATAATATGTAAATGAATATCTATCTGATGCTTCTGTAATAGTATACTCTACAGTTGTATCTCCAGAAGACCAAGTATAGGTTTGAGTATTAGAACTAGATGATTTTGATACTACTTTTGAAGATGTTTTAGTTGATAAAGCATAATCTGGAATTACAAATAAAGAAGAAAATGAAGTACTCAGTGATTTTAAAGATTCAAACTGAGCATTTGCTTCTTGAGCATATTGATTGTTAGAGTTCATTAAAGCAGATGGTACAGAGAGATTGTTAATCTCTTCTACAAAATCTTGCATTACAATTTCTGATAGGTTTTCGCTATTTTCATCTAAGTTATCATCTTCATTATTACTACATGAAGAAAAAACAAGTACAGTTGTAATTGCTAGTAGAGCTAAAAAGTTTTTAAGATTAGTGTTTGTTGTTTTCATAATTGTTTTCATAGTTATTTTTTTTTAGTGAATATTTGATAATTTCTATTTAAAGTTTTAATAAGATAAATTTGATGCTATCACATAATTAAAACATGAACACATAACCATAAAATTACCTTTTCTACTTTCCCTTCTTTCTTTTTTCTTGATTACTTAATTTATAATAAGTTTTTTAGAGCTTATTTTGTTATTAGACGTTATTTTAATTAGGTAAATTCCTTTTGATAGCGTAGAAGAGTTTAATGTAATTTCTTTCTTAAGAATAGCATTTTTAAAAATGACTCTTTTACCAATTACATTAAAAACTTCTACCTTATCAACTGTAAAAACGGGGGAACTAATTTTTATAAATTGTGTTGCAGGATTTGGATATAAATTTATTTTTGTACCTTCATTTAAAGAATTATTTAAAGACAATACACTTGTTTCATTTACCTCTAAAGTAAATGTTCCTGTTTCTGATTGATTATTTTGACTCTTATTTGAAGCTGCTTCAATCCAAACTTTTAAATTAAGTTTTGTACCAACAGTTAAGTTTTTTAATGATATACTTTCTCCACAAGCAATTGGATCTGCACTATTGCATGTTTCGTAAACTGCAAATTTTAATAAGCCACCAAAACCAGCACCTTCTACACTTAACTCTCCGCTTTTAGGCACAATTATAGAAAACCAAACATCTGCAATTACATTTCCTGCAACGCAAGGTGCGTTATTATTTGCATTACCACTCTTTACATCACCTGGTGTTACTTGCCCAAAAGTTAACGGAATTGCATTTGTACAATTATTATTTACAGGAGCACAATCTGTAGAATAAGAAGAATGTGCGTCTTTAGATGTCCAATATGTATTACTAAAACTAACATCATCTACCTCTATACAAGTTAAGTTAGCATTGTTATCTACATCAAAACTAAAAAGCACAGTGTTGATACCGTTTTTAACATTTAATCCTATTAATTCATTATTAGAAACATCTAATTCTACTAAGTTTGTATTTTTTTGAAAATCGATATATTTTAACTTATTATAACTTGCAACGATTCTTTTTAATTGGATATTAGAATAGACGTTTAAGTTTTCTAGTTGATTATCACTACAATTTATTAGAAAAATTTTCTCATTTTTACTAATATCTAATGTAGTTAGTTGATTTGAAAAACTCCATAATCTTTCTAAATCAAGCAACTTAGAAACATCTAAAGCATCTAATTTATTTACACCAATACTTAGGTCTTTTAAAGCTACATTTTTGCTTAAATCTATAGTTGTTAGTTGATTTCTAGAAATAACTAATTCGGTTAATTTTATGTTTTTACTTAAATCTATTGCAGTAATTGCATTCTGAGAAATATTTAAAACTTCTAAATTTATGTTTTTAGAAAAATCTACATTTACAATTGAATTTAAACCTGCATCTAAACTTTTTAAAGCTATAAAGTCTTCGATACCTGTTAAATCTACAATACTTTCATCATTTATATCTAAACTTTCTAGTACAGAAATTTTATCTGTATCTACAAAACCATCATTATTTATACCATTTCCTAAACCTTTAAATTCTAAATAAATTTCAAAATTTTCATCTGGTATTGAAGTTCCTTCTCCACAAGTTTCTAAATAGGTGCTATCAATATGTTTACTCCAACCAGAGTTATTTAAACTGTAATCTGCATCATCTACTTTTATACAGAGTAAATCAAAATTTCTACTACTATCAAAAGAAGAAATATTGGTGTTATTTCCGTTTTTAATATTTAATTCTGTTAATTTATTGTCATTAAGAGCTACATCTTCTAAAGCAGTATTTTTAGATAAATCTATTGCTTCTAATTCATTCTCATCGGCAATTAAAGTTATAATTTTTAAGTTTTCATTAAGATTTAATACAGTTATTTTATTTTCAGAAACCTTTAAAAATTCTAAATCTGTTAAATTAGTTACATCTAAAGCTGTTATATTATTTAATTCGCATCTTACATCTTTTAGTTTTATATTCTTAGAAAGATCTATAGTTGTTAGTTGGTTTAGTCCAAGAGATAAATTTGTTAATTCAATGTTTTGGGAAACATCAATAGTTGTTAGTTGGTTTTCTTCAATACCAAATGTTTTTAATTTTGTGTTTTTAGTAATATCTATGCTTGTAAGTTGATTATCATATAATGATATGTACTCTAGAGCTGTATTTTTACTTACATCAACAGAAGTTAAATTATTGCTCCAAGCATTTAAATGTTTAAGAGATGTAAAATCCTGAATACCTGTTAAATCTGATATGTTTCTTTGGCTAACATCTAACACTTCAATGCCAGAAATGTCAGATGTTAAAACTTCGCCATTTATTACTCCATCAGAATCTATATTAGCTTGTATCAAATACTGTTCGAAATTTGCATCAGGTATACTCGTAGTTTGTGCTAAAAATTGTGCTGTAATTAGCAATGTAAAAAAAGTAAAGTATATTTTTTTCATAGTTTTTGTTTTTTAAAATCCTAAAGATTTATATTCACTTGTGTTAATTGTTACTCTCTTGTTTTTATTATACTTTACAACCTTCATATTAGCCGTTTCGTTTCCATTTTTATAATCAACTTCCAATACAAAACCCTCTACAACACCTACTTTTCCAATACCTAGTAGGCTCATGTTTTTATTGCTTGCAGGAAAATTATCTGTAGCCCAAACACTTACAGCAACTTCTTCATATGCATGTTTATACTCATAACAAGTGAAACCTAAAATAGATTTTGTTGCACCCGTCTTTTTTAAATCTCGAGAATCTGCAGGTATTTTATCATCAAAATTTGCTTGAGAATAAGCATCTTGTGCAACAGATTTCTTCATCTTCATACCACCAACGTCCATAAACATAGTAATACTTTTTGGGGTTACAACATTGTACATTTTACCACCATCTTCCATTTCTTTAGAAGCAATAGACATTGCATAAATATTCTCGTAATTACCTGTTAAAAACTCCATATCTACAATAGAGCCGTCATTAGAAGTCATTTTAACCTCTAAACTAGATGAAAAAGAAAAAGTACTTGGAATTTTTATATCAGAACTACTTGCATCAAAAGAACTATTAGTATCTGAGCTCTTATTTGTTTTTTTTGAAACTGAATTTATATTTTTTTCTGATGAAGTAGAAGTATTAGTAAATCGTTTATCTACAATTTCAGAAATATTTAAACTAGTATAAGAACCTTGTACTGGTTTATCTCCATCTCTTGTATTCCAAGTTCCTTGTATCGAAAAAACTATTTTTTTACTATCTGCATGATGTATAATTATTTGCCCGTTTTTAGTATTTAAGTAACCAGCATCATTAAAAGCAAGTGCATAACCTATGGGATATGCATCTACAGGAGCAATAATTTTATCGGAGTTATACGTTTTTACAGAGGTTGATAAATTATTTTCATTAAACTTACCGTAAACAGATACAGTAATATCTCCCGTTACATATTCTATACCAAAATTATACAATTTTAAAATACCAGTACCTCCTTTAAGTTTTGGTATTTCGTTAGATATTACAGTTTTTGGCTCGACTTCTTTTTTCTTGCCATCTAAAGTTTCATCAATAACCTTATCTGTTTCTTTTTCTATCTTGTTTTCTATTTTCTGCTCTACCTTATTCTGTACTTTCTTTTTAAGTTTTTTCCAAAATTGTGCGTTAACAGAAGAAGTTGTGGTTAAAATAAAAAGACAGAACAAAAGAGATTTAATTAATTTCATAGCTAATAAAATTTGGGTTAATTACTTTAGTTACAAATATTATATAAACATCAATTTTAAAAAAGAAGGTTTGTGTAAATGGTAGTTAGTTATGTATAGATGGTTACTATCTAGTTTTTTAAAAGAAAATGTAAGCTGTAACCCTAAAAACACTGATTACATCTAAAAACAAACAGTTTGTACATTCCTAAACATATTTTTAAAAAAATATTTTAACTTTGAGAAAATTGATTACTATGATTAAAGCTGTTATTATAGATGATGAGCCTAAAGCAATAAAGGGTTTAGTTTGGGAACTATCTAATTTTGAAAATGAATTAGAAGTTGTTGCAACTTTTACAGAACCAGAAAAAGCGATTCCCTATTTAAAAAACTCTAAAATTGATTGTCTTTTTCTGGATATTGAAATGCCAACTATGGATGGTTTTCAGTTTCTAAAAAAATTAGATAAAAAAGACTTTGCTGTTGTTATTACTACTGCTTATAATGAATATGCAATTACCGCTTTAAAAAACGAAGCTATAGATTATTTATTAAAACCTATAGATACAGATGATTTAGCAGAAACAATTAATAAAATAAAAAAATACAATGCAAAAGGTTTTAGTGCAGAAAAATTTGAAGACATTTTATTAAAATTCAACAATAAATTACATCATAAAAAAATTACTATAAATACAGATGGAAAATTAGTTTTTTTAGAACCAAATGATATTTTTTACGTAGCTTCTGATGGTAATTATTCTACATTATATTTAGCTGATAATAAAAAAATTGTAGTTACAAAAAAGCTTAAAGAAGTAAATGAATTATTTTCTTCTGAACAATTTTTTAGAATTCATAATTCATACATAATCAACCTTCATAAAATTAAAGAATTTTTAAAAACCGATGGCTATGTAGTTTTAGAAAACAATGCTAAGATTCCTGTTTCTAGACAAAAAAAATCTGAATTTTTAAAAAAGATATAAAAACTTATGAAAATAAAATACTCCCTAATTTTAATATTACTTAGCTTTTCATTATCCTTTTTTTCTCAGCATAAAAAACAAATTTTAGAAAATAGTTTAGAAACTGTTTTAACTACAAGACCAACCACTTATAAAGAAATAGATAAAATATTAAAACCTTTTCAAAGAGATTCTGTAAAAGTAAAAATAGTTATTAATAAATTTATAAAAGCTGATTATAATAATGGTTTAGCCTACGAATATATTAAACTTGGTAACATTTACAGAAAATATTCTAAATACAATAAAGCTATAGAATGCCATAAAAAGGCTTTGTTTTTCGCCAAAAACAATACAGAGTTTAAAATTTTTAGTTTAAACATGTTAGGTGTAGATTACAGAAGAAAAAACATTTACACCACTGCTATAAATTACAATAAAGAAGCTTTAGAGATTGCTGAAAAAGTAGAAAAACCTAATTCAGGAATTTTAAGAAGTATGGAGGTTTCCTACAATAGTATTGGAAATATTTATATTCTTTTAGAACAATACAAATTGGCAGAAAATAGTTTTAAAAAAGCTATTAAAATTGCTAAAAAATCTAAAAACAAATGGTCTTTATCTATAAATAATGAAAACATTGCAAAAATAAAAGAAGCACAAGACAGTTTAGATTTAGCAATATACTATACAAAAAAAGCACTTACTATAGATAAGAGCATAAACAATCATTATGGTAGAATGATATGCTATAATAGACTTGGTAAATTATATATAAAAAAAGAGGATTATTCTAACGCAAAAAAAGTTTTAAACGATGCAATACCAATTGCAGAAAGCGTTAAAAACAGCTTTTACATCTCACTAATAAACAATAACTTAGGCTGGTTAAATACAAAAACAAAAAAATACTCAAAAGCAAAAGAACACTTTAAAATTAGTTTAAAAATAGCAGAAAAAAAGAATTACAAAACAGCTTTAACAGAAATTTACACGAATTATTCTGAATATCATGAACAAACGGGTAACTATGCAGATGCTTTAAAATATTATAAAAAACATACCTTAATTTCTAATCAATTACTAAACGATAAAACAAGTAAATACGTAAATGATTTAATTGCAAAATATGATAGTGAGCGAAAAACGAATCAAATAAAAAATCTTGCCAAACAAAATGAAATTGCACAATTACAATTAATAAAGAACAGAAATTTTTGGATTATCTTTTTGGTAAGCACATTCTCTTTACTAGTAATTTTATACTTTTTGTACAGACAAAATTTATTAAAAAAAGAAAAGAAAATTTTAACTTTAGAACAAGATGTTTTACGTACCCAAATGAATCCTCATTTTATTTTTAATGCGTTAAATTCTATTAAACATTATATTATAAATAATGAGCAAAAAAATGCAGTTCATTACCTTAATAAATTTTCGAAATTAATTCGTAAAATTTTAGAATCTTCATCTGTAAAAGAAGTTTCTTTACAAGAAGAATTGGAAACTATGGATTTATATATGAATATCGAAAACATTCGATTTTCTAATGAAATCTATTATAATTTTAATGTAGATCAAGCACTAGATTTATCTAAAATTAAAGTTCCTCCATTAGTTTTACAACCCTTTTTAGAAAATGCATTATGGCATGGTTTATCTTCTAAAAAAGGAGACAAAAATATTCTTTTATCTGTTTATAAACCATCAGAAAATTTTATTCAAATAGATATTCAGGATAATGGTATTGGACGTAAAGCTTCTGCCCAAATAAAATCTAATAAAACAATTAAACGAAAATCTATTGGAATTGAATTAACAAAAGAGCGGTTAAATAATTTTATTAAAGGGTTTAAAAATCCTTTTAGTTTAAGTTTTAATGATTTATTTGATGATCAAAAAAACCCAAACGGAACTAAAGTAATTTTAAAAATTCCAATCTCATAAAAATAAATGGAATTACTTTTTAAAGACTTTTCTTCTTGGTTACAAGGCATGCTTTTTATTTTAATTGCATATCATACCATTTCCTTTTTTTTTACAAAGGATAAAAGTTTTGCTATTTACGCTGGTTATTTATTTTTAATAACCATTTATCTAATTCCTAGAACTAATAATGAAACGTCTACCTATATAAATAAACATTACCGCACTATTTTTCTTGATTTTAACTGGGTGATTCAAATTTGGTATTGGATGTTATATACCTGGTTTTCAATTTACTTTTTAAACCTTAACATAAAAGATAAAAAATTAGCAAAACAGATAACATCATACATTTTAATAACCACAATTGTAAGTACGTTCTTTTTTTTAATAGATTTATTTTTTTTAAATAAAGCTTACATAGGTCGTTTTTTCATCTTTCTTTTTACTCCTATTTCTTTAATTATTACTTCTTTTTTCTTGAGAGCAATGTATCGTTTTAAAGATAAAATTAATAGGTTTTTTGTTATAGGATTTAGTTTCTTTTTAGGTTTTTCTGTGTTATCACTTGGTTTTTCTGAGATAAATAGAAATCCGTTTAACTTTTTAAGGCCAATAGATATATTTATGATTGGCATTATGCTAGAAGCAATTACTATTTCTATAGGTTTAGGTTATAAATATCATATCTATAGACAAGAAAGAGATAATTACAATACACTTTTAATATCAGAATTAAAGAAAAATGATAATTTAAAAGATCAGTTAAATGAAAAACTATCAGAAAAAATAGAGAGTCATAAAATTGAAGCAATACAAGTTTTACATGAAAAACAATTAAATGAATTAAAGTTAACTAGTTTATTGAGCCAAATGAATCCTCATTTTATATTTAATGCTTTAAATTCTATAAAATTATATATTATTAATCATGAACCTAAAATTGCAGCTTATTATTTAAATAAATTTTCTAAACTTATTAGAAAAATTTTAGAAGCTTCTTCTGCCAGAGAAGTAACCTTGCAGGAAGAATTAGAGACAATGGATTTATATATGAATATAGAAAATATTCGTTTTTCTGATGAAATAGACTTTAATATTAAGGTTGATGAAAAATTAAATTTAACGTCTATTAAAGTACCTCCTTTAATTATACAACCTTTTTTAGAAAATGCACTTTGGCACGGACTATCATCAAAAAAAAGCGATAAAAAAATTCTTATTTCTATTGATAAACTAGATAAAAATCATATTCAAATAATTATTGAAGATAATGGTATTGGCCGTAAAGCTTCTGCTAAAATAAAATCTGAAAAATCTATTAAAAGGAAATCTATAGGAATAAATTTAACAAAAGATAGGTTAACAAATTTCTCTTTAACCTTAAAAAATAAATATTCAATTATTTACCAAGATTTAGAAGATGAAAACAAAAAAGCAACCGGTACTAAAGTTATTATTAAAATCCCTTTAAAGTAACAGTTGCTTTTTTAGATACTACTAATATCTTAGTTAACAACTAATTTTTTAGATACTATTCCGTTTTCTGTCTTTGCTTTTATAAAATAAATTCCTTTTGATAAATTAGAAACATTTATATCCTTTTTATCTTTAAAATTCATCATTTTCAAAACTCTTTTTCCTTGTAAATTATAGATTTCAACTTGTTCAATAACCGAATTTAAGGTTTTAATATTTAATTTGTTAGATGTTGGATTTGGATATATAATTAAATCATTATTTAAGGTTATAAAATCATCAACTGATAAAACACTAGATTCACTAGCTTTTAATGTAAATGTTCCTTGATCTGCATTTGCATTAGTACTTTTATTTGTTGATGCCTCCATCCAAACTTTTAAATAATAAACAGTTCCTGGTGTTAAATTAGTGAGAGAAATATTTAAACCACAACTTATTGATGAAGCACTTGCACAAGATTCATAAAGTGCAAATTTTAAAAGCCCACCAAAACCAGAACCTTCTATACTAAACTCACCAGTTTGCGGCACTGTAATACTAAACCAAACATCTGCAATTATAGTACCAGCAACACAATCTGTTGCATTAGTAAAAGTTCCGCTGTTAATATCTCCAGGAGTCTGCTGACCAAAAATTAACGGAATTGCTTCACTACAATCGTCATTTACTGGTGCACAATCTATTGAATAATTGGCTGTGTTATCTTTCTGTGTAAAATTTGTGTTGCTAAAATCAACATCATCTACTTCTATACAAGTTAAGTTTGGATTCCCTTTAACATTAAATTGTTGTATTAAAGTATTGAATCCATTTTTTACATTCAAATTTTCAAGAAAATTATCATTAATAGTTACTATAAATAAGTTTTCATTTTCTCTAAAATCTAAATTTTTAAGTTGATTATCATTCGCAGTAAAAGTTATTAATTTTTTATTTGAATATAAGTTTATTGCTGTAAATTGATTTTCATAAATAGATAAACCTTCTAATTCTGTTAATAAATGTACATCAATTTTTGTAAGCATATTTTTACCAACATCTACAGTTTTTAAATTTAAATTACTAGACAATTCTATTTTAGATAGCTGATTATTAGGAATATATAATTTTTCTAACAGTAAATTTTCACTTAAATCGATTGCTGTAATTTGGTTATTTGCTGCATCTAATTCAACTAAATTTATAAAACTTTCTATTCCTGTTAAGTTTGATATGCTTTTGTCTTTTATAATAAGTGTATCAACATTTTCTATATCTGCAGTTAAAACTTGTCCATTAATTGTGGCATCAGAATCTATATTTTCATC
>CAJQQH010000176.1 GCA_905480405.1 uncultured Polaribacter sp.
AATATGAATTTCTTCATTTAAAGTAGGAATAATTGCAGTAATCTTTGTCATAGCATTTTCAAATCTTAAACAGCAACATCATATTCACGAAGTGCATCGTTTAAAGATGTTTTCTTGTTTGTACTTTCTTTTCTTTTTCCAATAATTAATGCACAAGGTACATTGAAATTTCCAGCAGCAAACTTTTTAGTATAACTACCAGGTATTACCACAGATCTTGCAGGTACAACACCTTTAGTCTCTACAGGTACATCACCAGTAACATCTATAATTTTAGTACTCATTGTTAAAACAACATTTGCACCTAAAACAGCTTCTTTTTCTACTCTTACACCTTCTACAACTATACATCTAGAACCAACAAAAACGCCGTCTTCTATAATTACTGGTGCCGCTTGTAATGGCTCTAAAACACCACCAATACCAACACCTCCAGATAAATGAACGTTTTTACCAATCTGTGCACAAGAACCAACTGTAGCCCAAGTATCAACCATAGTTCCTTCATCTACATAAGCCCCAATATTTACATAACTAGGCATTAAAATTGTTCCGGGAGAAAGATAAGATCCTTTACGAGCAGATGCTCCAGGAACCACACGAACTCCTTGTGCTGCATAATCTGTTTTTAAAGGCATTTTATCATGATATTCGAAAATACCAGCTTCTAATGTTTCCATTTTTTGAATAGGGAAATATAAAACTACTGCTTTTTTAACCCATTCATTTACTTGCCAACCACCATCAATAGGCTCAGCAACCCTTAACGCTCCTTTATCTAATAAATCTACAACTTTTCTAATTGTATTAATCGTTTTTTCATCTTTTAATAAATCACGATTATCCCAAGCCGATTCAATAATATTTCTAATTTCTTCCATTTTAAAATTTACTTTTAGCAAATATAAATCTATCTGTAAAATCTAAGGCGAATATACATTTTTTAAACATATTATCTATCCTTGTTTAAATTCTAAAACTATAATCTAAACACTAACCAATAAAACCACCTTTTAACTTATTGATAATATTTAAGTTAATGCTTCATTATTTAAATTTAACGGTTATTTTTGCAAAAAAGTATATAATTTGGGAAGAGTTTTAGCCATAGATTTTGGAAAAAAAAGAACAGGAATAGCTGTTACAGATGAACTACAGATAATTGCATCTGGTTTAACAACTGTAAATACAAGTGAGTTAATACCCTTTTTAAAAGAGTATGTTACTAAAGAAAAAGTAGAGTTGTTTCTTGTAGGTAAGCCTAAGCAAATGAATAATTCCGATAGTGAAAGTGAAGCTTTAATAGTTCCTTTTTTAAAAAAACTACTAAAACAAATACCAGAAATACCAATGCAAAGAGTTGATGAGCGTTTTACTTCTAAAATGGCTTTTCAAACAATGATAGATGGTGGATTAAATAAAAATCAACGTAGAAACAAGGCTTTAGTTGATGAAATTAGCGCTACAATAATTCTACAATCGTATTTATACAACAAATAGTTTTGTTCAAGTTACAAACTTTGTACTTTTGCAATCGTTAAAAAAAAAAAAAATGATTCTACCAATTGTTGCTTATGGAGATCCTGTTCTTAGAAAAGTGGGAATAGAAATTGATAAAGATTACCCTAATTTAAAAGAGTTAATTGCTAACATGAAAGCAACTATGTACAACGCTTCTGGTGTTGGTTTAGCTGCACCACAAATTGGTAAAGCAATTCGCTTGTTTATTATTGATGCTTCTCCTTTTGCAGAAGACGATGATTTAGATGAAGAGGAAAGAGACGTTTTAAAAAATTTTAATAGAGTTTTTATCAATCCTCAAATTATTAAAGAAGAAGGTGAAGAATGGGTTTTTAACGAAGGATGTTTAAGTATACCAGATGTTCGTCAAGACGTATCTCGTCAGCCAAAAGTAACTTTAGAATACCAAGATGAAGAATTTAATACACATACAGAAGTATTAGAAGGTTTAGCAGCAAGAGTTTTTCAGCACGAATACGATCATATTGAAGGGATATTATTTACTGATAAACTTTCTTCACTGAAAAAAAGATTGATAAAAAAGAAGTTAGAAAACATCTCTAAAGGAAAAATTAATTCTGATTATAGAATGCGTTTCCCTAATTTAAAGAATAAAAAATAAGTCTTTTCAGACAAAAAAAACATACATATGGAATTTAGTAAAATTATAGCAGTAACTGGTAAATCTGGTTTATATCAAGTTGTTTCACAATCTAAAAATGCAATTATTGTTGAAGCTTTAGCAGACAAAAAACGTTTAGCAATTAACACAACTCAAAACGTTAGTTTATTAGAGAATATTGCCATTTACACATACGAAGAAGATGTACCTTTACTTGACATTTTTCAAGCGATATATGAAAAAACAGAAGGTAAAGAAGCACTTTCTCATAAAGAAAGTGGTAAAAAACTAACAGCATTTTTTGCAGAAGTTTTACCAAATTATGATGATGAAAGAGTCTATACTTCTAACATTAAGAAAGTAATACAGTGGTTTAACCTATTAGTTGTTGCTGGTATGGATTTTTCTCCTGCAGAAACTACTGCTGTTGATACTGAAAAAGAGTAAATAGCTTTTTTTTAGTTGCAGCTTTTAATTAGCTCGTTTAACTATAAAACTTCTGTCATTATATAAAAAACATGAATACAAGAAAAGAGCAGTTAGCCGCTTTTAATCGTTTGTTAGATATTATGGATGATCTTCGTGAGAAGTGTCCGTGGGATAAAAAACAAACCTTAGAGAGTTTACGTCATTTAACTATTGAAGAGACTTACGAACTAGCTGATGCAATTCTAGATAATGATTTACCAGAAATAAAAAA
Source organism: uncultured Polaribacter sp. (assembly GCA_905480405.1). Taxonomy (GTDB): domain Bacteria; phylum Bacteroidota; class Bacteroidia; order Flavobacteriales; family Flavobacteriaceae; genus Polaribacter. The sequence goes on from CAJQQH010000176.1 coordinate 2,844, forward strand.
CGAATTAGGTGATGTGTTACTACACATCATCTTTTATGCTAAAATTGGAAGCGAGAAAAAATCTTTTGATATTGGTGATGTTGCTAATGCCATTTCTGATAAACTAATACACAGGCATCCTCATATTTACGGAGACGTAAAAGTAAAAGATGAAGCAGAAGTAAAAAAAAATTGGGAACAATTAAAACTTAAAGAAGGCAAAACCTCTGTTTTAGAAGGTGTACCAAAAAGTTTACCTGCAGTTGTAAAAGCTAATAGAATTCAAGAAAAAGTTGCTGGTGTTGGTTTCGATTGGGAAAAACCAGAACAGGTTTGGGAAAAAGTACAAGAAGAACTTACTGAATTAAACGAAGAAATTAAAGTAGGAAACAAAGAAAACACCGAAAAAGAATTTGGAGACGTTTTGTTCTCTATGATTAATTATGCTCGTTTTATTGGTGTAAACCCAGAAAATGCTTTAGAAAAAACCAATAAAAAATTCATTAATCGTTTTCAATTCTTAGAGAAAGCAGCAAAAGAAGAAGGAAAAGAACTTTCTGACATGTCTTTAGTGGAAATGGATGTTTATTGGGAAAAATCTAAAGAGTTCTTTAAATAATATTTTATTTAGCTTTTTTTTAGAAGACTCTTAAACTAAAAAAAACAACTATTATTGAATAGTTTAAAAATAATTATGATAAAATAGATGTTTTACACAATCATTCAAAATAAAAATTTGACTTAATAATAAGTAAGTTTGGGATGAAATTATTGATATTAATGAAGAACATTATTTTGTTTTAATTAAATAAAATATTAATCTTAAAATCAATGATATTTGTACTATAAAACAAATATTTCTATTTAGCCACAATTATAAAACAAAAAGCATCCAATTAAAAAATTGGATGCTTTTTTATTAAAAAATTTTATTTTTTACTTACTTAAATACATTTTACGTCTAGCATATAAGTCGTAAAATTCATCATCTTTTAAACTATCAATAAATAAAATACTTTCTCCAGTAGATTTCATTTCTGGTCCTAGTTTTTTATCAACATTAGGAAACTTGTTAAAAGAGAAAACTGGCTGTTTAATTGCAAAACCTTCTAATTGAGGGTTAAAATTAAAGTCTGTTACTTTATTATGACCTAACATAACTTTAGTTGCATAATTTACATACGGTTCTTTGTATGCTTTTGCAATAAAAGGCACAGTTCTAGAAGCTCTTGGGTTTGCTTCAATAATATAAACAATATCATCTTTAACAGCAAACTGAATATTTATCAATCCAACAGTTTTTAATTCTGTTGCAATTGTACTTGTATGATCTTTAATTTGCTGCATTACAAACTCACCTAAATTAAAGGCTGGTAAAGTTGCATTAGAATCTCCCGAGTGAATTCCACAAGGTTCTATATGCTCCATAATACCTATAATGTACACATTACCATCTGCATCACAAATTGCATCTGCTTCTGCTTCAATTGCTCCATCTAAGTAATGATCTAACAATAATTTATTACCAGGCATTCTTCCTAATAAATCAACTACATGTTTTATCAATTCTTCTTTATTAATCACAATTTTCATCCCTTGTCCTCCTAAAACATAAGAAGGTCTTACCAAAATAGGAAAATCTAATTGATCTGCTAAAACTAAAGCTTCATCAGCTGTTTCTGCGATACCGTATTCTGGAAAAGGAATTTTATTATCTTTTAACATCGCTGAAAATCTACCTCTATCTTCTGCAATATCTAAAGCTTCAAAAGAAGTACCAATAATTTTAATTCCGTATTTAGTTAACTTTTCTGCTAACTTTAAAGCAGTTTGCCCACCTAATTGTACAATAACCCCTTCTGGTTTTTCATGACGAATGATGTCATAAATATGCTCCCAGAATACAGGCTCAAAGTATAATTTATCTGCGGTATCAAAATCTGTAGAAACCGTTTCTGGATTACAGTTAATCATAATTGTTTCGTAACCACATTCTGCAGCTGCCAAAACACCATGTACACAACAGTAATCGAACTCAATTCCTTGACCAATTCTATTTGGCCCAGAACCTAAAACAATAATTTTCTTTTTATCAGTTACAATACTTTCGTTTGCAATTGTAATTTGTCCGTCTGCAGTTTCAATTTCGTTTTCGAAAGTTGAATAATAATAAGGAGTTTTTGCCTTAAACTCTGCAGCACAAGTATCTACTAATTTAAAAACACGTTGTACTTTTAATTCTTCTCTTTTAGTATATACTTCACTTTCTAAACAATCTAGCATATGCGCTATTTGTCTATCTCCGTATCCTTTTTGCTTTGCTTCTAATAACAAATCTCTTTGAATAGTTTCTATAGTGTATGTAGAAATTTCTTTCTGCAATTGAAACAACTCTTCATATTGTTTTAAATACCACATGTCAATTTTTGTGATATCATGAATCTGACTTAAAGGAATTCCGATAGCAATTGCATCGTATATAGCAAAAACACGATCCCAACTTGCATTGGTTAGTTTTTCTATAATTTGATCATAATTTGTATAACCTTTTCCATCTGCACCTAAACCATTTCTTTTAATCTCTAAAGATTGTGTTGCTTTATGTAATGCTTCTTGGAAAGAACGTCCAATACCCATTACTTCTCCAACAGATTTCATTTGCAAACCTAAAGTTCTGTCTGAACCTTCGAATTTATCAAAATTCCAACGTGGTATTTTTACGATTACATAATCTAAAGTAGGCTCAAATAAAGCTGATGTAGATTTTGTAATTCCGTTTTCTAATTCATCTAATGTATAACCAATTGCTAATTTTGTAGCAACTTTAGCAATAGGATACCCTGTTGCTTTAGACGCTAAAGCAGATGAACGAGAAACACGTGGATTAATTTCGATAGCAATAATATCTTCTTTTTCGTCTGGCGAAACTGCAAACTGTACATTACATCCACCTTCAAAATCTCCAATAGAACGCATCATGTGAATTGCCATGTCACGCATTTTCTGAAATGTTTTATCAGAAAGCGTCATTGCTGGTGCAACTGTGATAGAATCTCCAGTATGAATTCCCATAGGATCCATATTTTCAATAGAACAGATAATTACAACATTGTCGTTTTTATCTCTTAATAATTCTAATTCGTATTCTTTCCATCCCATCATTGCTTTATCAATCATCACCTCATGTATTGGCGATGCTTCTAAACCAAAGCTTAATAATTGATCAAAATCTTCTGCTTTATAAACGATAGAAGCTCCTGCTCCACCCAAAGTATAAGAAGAACGAATAACTAATGGAAAACCAAATTCTTGTGCAATTTCTTTTCCTTTTAAGAAAGATGTTGCTGTAGCTTGGGGCGCCATTGGCACACCAATTTTAATCATTAGCTCTCTAAACTGCTCTCTATCTTCTGTAACATTAATAGCATCTATATCTACACCAATTAATTTTACATCAAAATCTTTCCAAATTCCTTTATCATCAGCTTCAATACATAAATTTAATGCTGTCTGACCTCCCATTGTAGGCAAAACTGCATCAATTTGAGGATGCTCTTTTAAAATTTGAATAATTGACTTTGTTGTTAATGGTTTCAAATAAATATGATCGGCCATTGAAGGATCCGTCATAATAGTTGCTGGGTTAGAATTTATTAAAATTGTTTCTATCCCATCTTCACGTAAAGAACGTAAAGATTGTGATCCAGAATAATCAAACTCGCAGGCTTGACCAATAACAATAGGTCCAGATCCGATAATAAGTATGGAATTAAGGTCTTTTCTTTTTGGCATTGTAAGTTGTTGTGTTGTTTAAGTTTACAAAAATAGTTGGTGCTTGGGTATAAAAAAAGGTGTTACTTAAAAAAGTAACACCTAATATATTAACAATTGTTAATCATTTATTTTTTATGTCTAACTTCTGTCGAAACAGAAAGTTTCTTTCTTCCTTTTGCTCTTCTACGAGCTAATACTTTTCTACCATTAGCAGAAGCCATTCTTTCCATGAAACCATGTTTGTTTCTTCTCTTTCTCTTTGATGGTTGGTACGTTCTTTTCGGCATTATATGTATTTTTTAATATCTTCTTTATTATTTTTTTTGCTCCTAGAATTTTACTTCGTTTAAAGCGTTTGCAAATATACAACTGTTTTTATTTTTGACAAACAGTATTTACAAAAAAAATGAATTATTTTTATCTTTTACAAAAGTAGCCTTTTTTTTAATGTTTTTGCACTTTTTTATTTGTGATAAAAACGAGAGTTAGTACTTTTGCGCAAACCTAAAAGAACCATGAGTAATACTAAATACGTTTTTGTAACAGGAGGCGTAACTTCATCACTTGGAAAAGGAATTATTGCTGCCTCATTAGCTAAACTATTACAAGAAAGAGGCTTTTCTGTAACTATCCAAAAACTAGACCCTTATATTAATATAGACCCAGGAACATTAAACCCATATGAACATGGAGAATGTTATGTTACCGAAGATGGTGCTGAAACTGACTTAGATTTAGGTCATTACGAGCGTTATTTAAACATTCCTACAAGTCAGGCAAACAATGTTACAACGGGGAGAATTTATCAATCTGTAATTAATAAAGAAAGAAAAGGAGAGTTTTTAGGAAAAACTGTTCAAGTTATCCCTCATATTACAGATGAGATTAAGCGTAGAATTCAAATTTTAGGTGAAACTGGTGATTATGATATTGTAATTACAGAAATTGGTGGAACTGTTGGTGATATAGAATCTTTACCTTATGTAGAATCTGTTCGTCAAATGTTATGGGAAAAAGGAGAAGACAATGCAATTGTTATACATTTAACATTAGTGCCTTATTTAGCTGCTGCTGGTGAGTTAAAAACAAAACCTACACAACACTCTGTAAAAATGTTAATGCAAAGTGGTGTTAGCCCAAATATATTAGTATGTAGAACTGAGCACGAAATATCTGACGATATTAAACGTAAACTAGCATTATTCTGTAATGTTAAAACTGAAGACGTTATACAATCTATAGATGCAGAAACAATTTACGATGTTCCTAACTTAATGTTAGACCAAGGTTTAGATGAAGTTGTTTTGAAAAAACTACAACTTTCATCACCTTTAAAACCAGAACTAAAAGTTTGGAATAACTTTTTACAAAAACACAAAAACCCTAAACACGAAGTAGAAATTGCTTTAATAGGTAAATATATAGAGTTACAAGATTCATACAAATCAATTACAGAAGCTTTTATACATGCTGGTTCTACGCATGAAACAAAGGTAAAGGTTAGATGGATTCACTCAGAAAGCTTAACTCCAAATAACTTTGAAAAACAACTAGATGGTGTTAATGGTATTTTAGTTGCACCTGGTTTTGGAGACAGAGGTATTGATGGTAAAATTAAAGCGGTACAATATGCAAGAGAAAATAATATTCCTTTCTTTGGAATTTGTTTAGGAATGCAAATGGCGGTTATTGAATTTTCTAAAAATGTATTAGGTTTAAAAGATGCTTTTTCTACAGAGATGAAGAAAGATGCTTTAAACCCTGTTATCAATTTAATGGAAAGTCAAGAAAATGTTACCGAAAAAGGTGGCACAATGCGTTTAGGTGCTTGGGATTGTAAAGTAGAAAAAGGTTCTAAAACATATAATGCGTATAAATCAGAAAACATTAGCGAACGTCATAGACATCGTTATGAATTTAATAACGACTATTTAGAACAAATAGAAACTGCTGGTATGAAAGCTACAGGTACAAACCCAAAAACTGGTTTAGTAGAAGTTGTAGAAATTACTAATCACCCTTGGTTTGTTGGTGTACAATATCATCCAGAATATAAAAGTACGGTTTTAAAACCGCATCCTTTATTTGTAGATTTTATTAAAGCTGCTTTAAAACAATCTAAAAAATAAGATACTAAATTTAGTTCGGTAAAAAGGGAACACTCTTTGAACTATATAATGTAACTAAACTAATCGTAGTAAAATTAAGTATAAACAATACACTTTTACTACATTTGTCGGTTTTTCATTGATAATGAAAAACAAAAAATGACAAAATGACATTTTAAATTTACACATGGAACAAAAAAAATTCGATTATAATTCTTTTATAGGAATGATTCTTCTTGGAGGAATAATGCTTTGGTATTTTTACACGAATGCCCCTGAAGTTGAACCAGAAACAACAACGACAGAACAAGTAGTAGAAACATCTAAAAATGTTACTCCTAATAATAAAATTACCAATTCTAATCCTATTGTTTTAAGTGATTCTTTACAACAAATTGCCGCAAAAACTAAATTAGGGGCTTTTGCTTTAAGTGCTATTAATGGTACAGAAGGTAATACTGTAGTAGAAAACGAATTAGTAAAATTAACTATTGATAATAAAGGTGGACAAATTATTGAAGCTTTAATCAAGAATTTTAAAACATACGATTCGCTTCCTTTATATATGGTAAAAGATAATAACGCTTCTTTTAACATTAATTTTGGCACAACAGATAATAGAATTTTAAATACTAAAGATTTATTTTTTGAACCTGTTTTAAGTAAAAATGGAGACAATTCTGTTTTATCTATGAAATTAAAGGTTTCTGAAACTCAGTTTTTAGAATATCGATATGAGGTAAAACCAAACAATTATATGGTTGGTTTTTCTGTTCGTTCACAAGGTTTGAGTTCTGTAATTAACTCATCAAACCCTATTAATTTAGATTGGTCTTTAGACGGTTATAGACATGAGAAAAGTTTAAAAACAGAAAATACAATGTATTCTCACCTTTATTATAAATCTGAAAAAGATGTAGATTATATTAATGGTGGTAAATCTGAAATTTTAAATGATGTAGATTGGGTAGCTTACAAACAGCACTTCTTTACTTCTAACTTATTAACAGAAACTCCTTTTAGTAACGCGACTATTACTTCTACAGAATTAGTTAAAAATGAGAAAATAGATACTGTTTTTACAAAACGTTATGAGTTAAAGACACCTTTAGCTTTAACTGGTGGAGAATTAAATTATAACATGAAATGGTTTTACGGACCAAGTGATTATAATTTATTAAGTGGAGATCAATTTAAAGGAACAGATTTAGACCAAACAGCAGATTTAGGCTGGGGGATTTTTGGTTTCTTAAACAGAAATCTTTTTTACCCAGTATTTAATTTCTTAAAAGGTTTTATGGGTAATTATGGGTTGATAATTATATTAATGACGATTGTTGTACGTATTTTCATGTCGCCCTTAGTATATAAATCTTATTTATCTAGTGCAAAAATGAAGGTGATTAGGCCAGAATTAACTGCATTAAATGAAAAGTATCCTGGTAAAGACAATGCAATGAAGCGTCAACAAGAAACAATGGCTATACAAAGAAAAGCTGGAGTAAGTATGATGTCTGGTTGTATACCTGCATTATTACAAATGCCTGTTTTCTTTGCATTATTTAAGTTTTTTCCTACAAATATTTCTTTAAGACAAGAAAGCTTTTTATGGGCTCCAGATTTATCTTCTTATGATACTGTTTTTAAACTTCCATTCGAAATTCCATGGTATGGAGATCACGTAAGTTTATTCCCAATATTAGCTTCTATCGCTATTTTCTTTTACATGAAAATGAATCAAAGTCAACAAGCAAATATGCAAGCTCCACCACAAGAAGGTATGCCTGATATGAGTAAAATGATGAAGTATATGATTTACTTCTCTCCTATTATGATGTTATTTTTCTTTAACAACTATGCAAGTTCATTAAGTTTATATTACTTTATTTCTAACTTGTTAACGATTGCAATTATGTTAGTAATTAAGCATTATGTAATTGATGAGGATAAAATTCATGCCCAAATTGAAGAAAACAAAAAACGCCCTGAAAAAGCGAAAAGTAAATTTCGTCAAAAAATTGATGCTGCTATGAAGCAAGCACAAGAACAACAAGCACAACAGAAGAAAAAAAAATAAGTTGTAAGCTAGATTAAAAAATAAAAGGTAATACCTTTAAATATAAAAAAAAACCAAAACTTAAATGTTTTGGTTTTTTTTGTTTAAAAAGGGACATTACCTTTTAGATTTTCTGCTTAAAAAAAGATAACTTAGCTCACCAATGTTTAACTGTAAATTAAGCAACTAAACATCAATTACCATGTTGTTTACAATATAACACACCAGCTAAATGAAAATACTTCATACTGCCGATTGGCATTTAGGACATAGATTGCTTGAACGATCTCAATTAGAAGAACAAACCTTATTTTTAACTTGGATTGAAAACCACATTATTCAAGAAAAAATAGATGTATTGTTAATTTCTGGTGATGTTTTTGATACAGGAACTCCTTCTAGTCAAAGCTCAGAAATGTATTATAGTTTTTTAGGTAGATTAAAAGCAACAACCTGCAAATCAATTATTATTACTGGTGGAAATCATGACTCTCCCGGAACTTTAAACGCTCCAAAACATATTTTAAATGCGCTCTCTATTAAAGTTGTAGGTAAAGCAACGGAAAATATAGAAGAAGAAGTTTTTAAAATCAATATAAATAATGAAGAAGTAATTATTGCAGCAGTTCCTTATTTACGTGATGGAGATATTAGACACGCTGTTGCAGGAGAGAGTTTTGATGATCTTACGATTAAGTACAAAACAGCCTTAATTAATCATTACAATACAACAGCCAAACAATGTGAACTTATAAATACAAATAATGCACCCGTAATTGCAATGGGGCACTTATTTGCTGTTGGAGGTTCTATATCAGAAAGTGAGCACAATATTTATGTGGGTACATTAGGTCATATAGGAGCAGAAGATTTTCATAGTTATTTTGATTATATCGCTTTAGGACATTTGCACAGACCCCAAATTATTGGAGGAAATGATAAGGTTAGATATTCTGGATCGCCAAACATATTAAGTTTTAGCGAGATTGGTTATGATAAAAAAGTAATTATTCTAACAACAGAAAACAATAAAATTACTAATATAAAAGACGATACCATACCGTGTTTTAGAGAATTTTATAAAATTAAAGGTAATATAGAAACCTGTATTCTGCAATTTCCTAACATAATTTCTAACTCGTATACACTAACACCTTGGGTAGAAATTGTATTAGATGAACAACATAATGTAAATACAGAAAGTATAAAAAAAGCTGCGAAAGATTATGATTTTGAGATTTTAAAGACATCTTTAAAAACGCAACGAAAGCAAAAAGGAATTGAAGAACTGTTAGAAAACACAAAATCTATAAAAGAGTTATTACCCACAGAAGTATTTAAGCTTAAATGTGAAGAGCTAGGTTACAACCTTAAGGAGAACCCCAAAATATGGGATGCTTTTAATGAAGTTTTACAAACCGTTAAAAAACAGTAAGGGTAATTAATTATGAAAATTTTAAAAATAGAGTTACAAAATATCAATTCGTTAAAATCTGATTCATCTGTTAGCATAGATTTTGAAAGCGAGCAATTTGTAGATGTTGGTTTATATGCAATTACGGGTTCTACCGGAGCAGGAAAAACAACAATTTTAGACGCTATAACCATTGCTTTATATCATAGTGTTCCTCGTTTTAACGGCACAAAAGGTGCATTAATAGATGTTGTAAGTTTTGGCGCATCAAGCGCTTTTAGTAGGGTAACTTTTGAAAATGAAAATGTAATCTATGAAGCTCTCTGGAGCATTCGATTAACATCTAGTAATGGAAAAAAACTTAACAATCCGCAAGAAGAAGTTAGTTTAAAAAACTTAACATCAAATAAAATTTTAGCATCTCAAAAAAGAGCTGTAATTGCAAAAGTAATTAAAGTTACACAACTAGAATATAGTCAATTCTTAAGATCTGTAATGTTGGCTCAAGGTGAGTTTGCTTCATTTCTAACAGCAAAAGGCCCCGATAAAGGACGATTATTAGAACAGATAACTGGCGAAGAAATTTATAAAAAAATTGGTCAGGGTATCTTAGATAGAAAATCTAAAGAAGAAAATAAATTAAAAGATATTACAGCAGAAATTAATGCTGCTGATGTTTTATCTGATGAAAGAAAACTTGAACTAACATCAAGAAACAAAGAGATAGATGCTCTAATTATTGCTTCAGATAAAAAAAATACTGCCATACAAGTTATTGTTAATTGGTACCTTAAACAAAAAGAGACAATTGCAAATGAGAAGAAATTAGAAGAAAACTCAAAACAAATAGATGCTAAAATAGAAAAACATCAGAATGAGTTTCATTTATTAGAATTAAATGAAAAAGCGGAACCTTTTAAAGAACTTATTCAAAATTTTAACAGAAATGAGCAAAATAGCATTGAAAAAACAAAACAATTAAAAGTATTAGAAGAACAACTTTCTAAATTAAAACCAGAAATTGAACACTTTACACTTTTAACCAAACAACAAGCCGATAAACAAATTAAAGTTCAAAAAGAGTTTGATATTTGGCAACCTAAATTTGATAAAGTAACAAAACTAGATGGTGAAATAAAAAATGAAGTTGATAACAAACAAAAAGCACAACTAAAGCTAGACGAAATAATTTTACAAATAGCAACATCACTAAAAGATAAAAACACACTAAATCAAAATATACTTGCCACAGTATCTAAAATAAAGACTGAAGAGATATTTGTAAATGAAAATAAATTTCTAATAGATGTAAATGCAGAAATATCTAGTTGGACCACAGGTTTAACAACTTTAAAAGCAAATAAAAACATACTAAATGAGGCTACTGCATTTATTGTTTTAAAAAATAAAGAGATAAACTTTACTTCAAATTCCTTAAAAGAAAACAAAGAACTTCTTACAAAAAAAACAACTGAAATAGATCTTTTAGAAAAAGAAATTAATTCGGCAAGTAACATATTATCTAAACACAACTTAACCAACTTACTCTTAGAAGAAAAAAAACAATCTACAATTAATACAAATTGGAATCAATTTAAAAGCTTCGCTGAAGATATTAATAAAATTGGAGAAGAATTAGCAAAAATACAAATTGACGAAAAAGACTCTTTATCAAATTTAGAAACAATAAAAAAACAATTAACTACAATAAAGAAAGAAATAGAAGCTCAAGAAAAATCTGTAAATGATGCTTCAAAAATTTTAGATTTAGAAAAAAGTATTTCAAAATATAAAGATGATCGTGCAAATTTAGCAAATGGAGAACCTTGTGGTTTATGCGGCTCATTAGAACATCCATTTACAAAAAACCTGGTTTCTAAAGGAGTTTCTGAATCTGAATTAGAATTAGAAAAACGAAAAAAGCACTTAAAAGCACTTATTGCTAATTCATCTGAGTTGGAAAAAAATGAAGTGAAATTAAGAACAATTTTAGAAAACTCATCAAATTTAATTAAAGCAAAAAATGAAGATTTATCCGCTTTAAAAATAAAAATAACCGCACTTAATATTGATTGTGAAATTAGTGATTTGACTACTGTAAAGAAGCAATTAAGTATTTCATCGGATACATTAAAAGAAATAGCAATACAGATTTCTACAGCACAAAAATTGCAAATAAAAAAAGATTCTCTTTCTAAAACAGTTAGAGAACAAACCGTTGCAATTGATTCATTAAAAAAGAAGGACGCTACTTTTAGTGAGAAGATAAAAAACACAAAATCTGAAATTTTAACAAAGCAAGAATCTATAGAAATAGCAACTAAAACATACTCTAATTTAGAATATGAATTAAAATTAAAATTATCTAAGTTTAAGTATGAAATGCCTTCTATTGAAAATACGGGTTTATTTATCAAAACAATTGAAACGGCAATTGGCAGTTACAACAAAACACAAAAGCATTTAGATACTTTAAAATCAGAAATTAAAGTTTTAAACAGTAACTTAATTAATACTGAAAAACAGTTATTATCACATACTAATTCTGAAAAAAGTTATATAAAAATTATAAGTGATTGTAATTTTAAAGCGAAAGAATTAAAGAACGAACGCATTACAATTTTACCAACAGAATTTACAGTAACACGCAAACGAGAAGTTTTACAAGTAGTAATAAAACAATCATTAGAAAAGACAGAAATCCTTAAAAAATCATTACAAAAAGCACTTGATTTTAAAACAGAAAAAGAGGCTTTAAAAATTGCAACTATTAATGACTTAAAAGTTATAACAGCGCAAATAAATACTATAAAAAATTCTTTAGAGAAAACGATTCTTAAAAGCGATTTTAATTCTAAACAAGAGATTGAGAAAGCTTTATTAAGTAAAGAAAATAAGGATAATTTTAAAGAAACAAAACAAAAAATAAAGGATAATCAAATTAAATTATACACTTTAAAAGAACTTAATAAAAAAGAATCAGAAGCACTTTTTAAGTCTAAGAATTTTAACATTTCTGAAGTCGATAATACACTTGCTCTAGAAGCTCTAAAAAACAAAAAAAATCATCTATCAACTGAAAAAGGAGAAATAAAAGAAGCTTTTAGAAAGGATCAAGAAATTAAAAATAGAAATACAGAAGTTTACAAAAAAATAGAGGAGCAAGAAATTATTTGTAATGTTTGGAGAACGCTTTTTAAAATTATTGGTAATTCTAAAGACGCATTTAATGTTTATGTACAAAGACTAACTCTAAAACATTTACTAGATTTAGCAAACGTGCATTTATATAAATTAAATAAACGCTATTCTTTAAAAATGGAGGAGGATTACAAACCCAAAGAAGAACTAAATTTTAATTTAATTGATCATTACCAAACCAACCAATCTAGATTGGTAGACACCTCTAGTGGTGGAGAGAAATTTATTATTAGTTTAGCTTTAGCCTTAGGATTGTCTGATCTTGCTAGTAAAAATGTTAAAATAGATTCCCTTTTTATTGATGAAGGTTTTGGTACTTTAGATAGTAACACGTTAGAAACAGTAATATCTACTTTAGAAACATTGCAATCTCAAGGTAAGATGATTGGTATAATATCTCACGTAGAAAACTTAAAAGAACGCATTCCAACTCAAATACAAATCACCAAAAAAAGTAACGGAGTTAGTGTTGTTGATATCATATAAATCGCATCCTTCAACCTGTTTATTTTGTAACTACTTAGCCTAAAAATCATAAATGCACTAAAACGTCATTAAGAATGGGATTTGTATTTTTGGGATTCCAAATTACAGAAAGAGTTGTTTTCTGCGGAATCATATCTAACTCTATAAATTTAATTTTATAACCTCCTTTTCGTGCTAAAGATTTTGGAACAATAGAAATACCGAAGTTATTTTCTACCAACTTAAAAATAGAACTAGAGTGTATTGTGTTATGCGATATTATGGGAGAAAAACCACAATCATCAAATATTTGCATTACTTTTTCATGATAAGAAGCGCTATACTTTGAATCAAAAAGTATAAATGATTCTTCTTTAAATTGTCCTAAATTTTCAAAACTATTTTCACTTATAGAATGATTTTTAGGCAAAACCAAACAAAAATTCTCTTTTAAAATTGGTTTAATCTCTAGCTCTCTTGGAACTCTTTCTAACCTTACAAAACCAATATCCGAAGTATAGGAAAGTAGATCTTCTATTTGTTTTTGATTGTCGATTTCTTTTAAATTAAATAATATATCAGGATGCTTTTTTTCAAAATTGATTAATAAATTAGGAATAACATCTTGCATTGCAGAACCAACATAACTAATAGTTAATTCTCCTTTTTTACCATCCTGTAATAATTTAGCATTGTCTAACGTATGAGTAAGTGTTTTTAATTGAAGTAAAAGTTCTACTTTTAAATACTCACCAACTTTAGTTAAAACAACCTTTCTATTATGCCTTTCAAACAATACCACACCTAGTTCTTCTTCAAGCAATTTAATTTGTCTACTTAATCCCGGTTGAGAAATAAATAGTTTTTCCGCTGCTTTTCTAAAATGCAATTCTTCTGCAACTGCTAAAAAATAACGAATGTGTCTTAACTCAATTTGATAACTCATAGTTATTAATTACTACATTAATTAGTATTATAAAGCATCAAAAGTAATCATAACTTTGTAAATACTCAATAAATAAAAAACAATGTTTAAATACGGAATTGATCAACTAACGCTTCATAAAGTAAAAGATATTGCAAATGGAAATTTAAAAGCCATAATTAATAATGATGCAAAAGAGAAAATAATTATTTGCAGAAAAAAAGTAGAAACTATTACCCAAAATGACAAAGCAGTTTATGGTATAAACACTGGTTTTGGACCTTTGTGTGATGTACAAATTTCACCCGAAGAAACAAATCAACTACAAACTAATTTACTAATTACACATGCAGTTGGTGTAGGTACAAATATTGACAAAAATTTATCAAAGATTATGATGATATGCAAAGTACATGCACTTTGTCAAGGTTTTTCTGGTGTTCGATTAGAATTAATAGAACGTATCATTTATTTTATAGAAAATGATTTATCACCAACTGTACCTAAACAAGGGTCTGTAGGAGCTTCTGGAGATTTAGCTCCACTTTCTCATTTATTTTTACCTTTAATTGGCGAAGGAGATTTTTGGATTGATGATAAAATTATTCCTGCTAAAAAAGTTTTAAAAAACCATAACTTAAAACCTTTAGAATTACATGCAAAAGAAGGTTTGGGTTTAATAAATGGAACGCAATTTATTTTAGCACATACTATAACCGGATTATTAAAAATGGAATACTTATTAGATTTGGCAGATATTTCTGGTGCTATGAGTATAGAAGGATATAAAGGAAGTTCGTCTCCTTTTAGAGAGGAATTACATAGAATTAGACCTTTTAAAGGAAGTCTTAAAGTTGCAGAGAGAATGCGAAATATATTTAAAGAATCACAAAACATAACTTCACATGAAAATTGCGAACGTGTTCAAGATCCATATTCTATGCGCTGTATTCCACAAGTTCATGGTGCATCTAGAAATGCATTTTATCATTTATTAGAATTGGCAGAAATAGAAATGAATTCTGTTACAGATAATCCAATTGTTTTAAGTGAAACGGAAGCTATTTCTGGTGGAAATTTTCACGGACAACCCTTGGCAATGGCTTTAGACTACTGCTCAATTGCAGCATCTGAATTAGGAAATATTGCAGACAGACGTTGTTATTTATTATTAGAAGGTAAATATGGTTTACCTAGGTTATTAACTAAAAGTGGTGGTTTAAACTCTGGCTTTATGATTCCGCAATACACTACAGCAGCTTTGGTTACGGAGAATAAATCGTTGTGCTTCCCTCCTTCTGCAGATAGTATTCCTACTTCTTTAGGACAAGAAGATCACGTTTCAATGGGAAGTATTTCCGGACGACAATTCAATGAAATTTTAGGTAATTTAGAAAAAATAATAGCTATCGAATTAATGTATGCAGCACAAGCTTTAGAATTTAGAAGACCAAATACTTTCTCTAAAATTATCGAAAAAAATTATAAAATAATTAGGGAAAAAGTTGATAAATTAGAAGACGACAGGCTCCTAAAAGATGATATTAATAATATGATTCTACTGGTAAAAACTAAAAAATTAATTGTAAAATATAACTAATCATGACATTTAAAGAAAAAATTTTACAAGGAATTCCAAAAAAACTACCTGCAAAAAAAAGCTATCCAATAGATGCAAATAGAGCACCTAAAAGGAAAGATATTTTATCTATTGAAGAAAAACAGCTAGCTATTAAAAATGCATTACGTTATTTCCCAAAAGAATGGCATCAAGAATTAGCAAGTGAATTTGCCAATGAATTAAAAGAATTTGGTAGAATTTACATGTATCGTTTTAAACCAAATTACAGAATTTATGCTAGAGCAATAACAGAATATCCTGCAAAAACACAACAAGCAGCAGGTTTAATGTTAATGATTCAAAATAATTTGAATCCAGATGTTGCACAACATCCAGAAGAATTAATTACGTACGGAGGAAATGGTGCCGTTTTCCAAAATTGGGCGCAATATCTTTTAGTGATGCAGTATTTAGCAATTATGACCGAAGAACAAACATTGCATCTATATTCTGGTCATCCTATGGGCTTATTCCCTTCGTCTAAAAATGCGCCAAGAGTTGTAGTAACAAACGGAATGATGATTCCTAATTACTCAAAACCGAATGATTGGGAGAAATTTAATGCTTTAGGGGTTACGCAATATGGTCAAATGACAGCAGGTTCTTTTATGTACATTGGTCCGCAAGGAATTGTACATGGAACTACAATTACAGTAATGAATGCTTTTAGAAAAATATTAAAAAAGAACGAAAATCCAAATGGGAAAATATTTTTAACTGCAGGATTAGGTGGTATGAGTGGAGCACAACCAAAAGCAGGAAATATTGCGGGTTGTATTACTATTTGTGCAGAAGTTAATAGAAAAGCAGCAGCAAAAAGACATGAACAAGGTTGGGTAGATGTTTTAATTGACGACATTAATATTCTTGTAGTAAGAACTTTAGAAGCACAAAAAAATAACGAAATTGTTTCAATTGCATACATAGGTAACGTGATTGATGTTTGGGAAAAATTTGATAAAGAAAACATCTTTATTCATATTGGTTCTGATCAAACATCACTTCATATTCCTTGGACTGGTGGTTATTATCCAGCAGATTTTTCTTATGAAGATGCAAACATATTAATACGAGAAAAACCTGAATTATTTAAAGAAAAAGTACAAGAATCATTAAGAAGACACGCCAATTCTATAAATAATCATACTAAAAAAGGAACCTACTTTTTTGATTACGGAAACGCATTTTTATTAGAATCTTCTAGAGCTGGTGCAGATGTAATGTCAGATAATAACATCGATTTTAAATATCCTTCATACGTACAAGATATTTTAGGACCTATGTGTTTCGATTATGGTTTTGGTCCTTTTAGATGGGTTTGTGCTTCTGG
>CAJQQH010000177.1 GCA_905480405.1 uncultured Polaribacter sp.
TTCCCCTTTTCAAACCCCTCAATTCCTCCCAAAATTTCTTCATGAAAAGTACCTATTGAATTATTGGTAGATTTGTCTATTTGACGATTGATTTCGGTCTTAATTAAAGTTTCTTCATCTAAATCATTAAATTTAGAATCAAAAGTTAACTTTATCGTATCAATTTTATTTTTGTAAAACTTTTTCTTACTTACGTTTGCTTTAGATTTTATATAAGACTTATGTAGATTTTCAATACATTTAAGCAAATGCTTATCACTTATAAAACTTAAATATTTATTAGTCATTTTTTTAAAATTTTCTTTTTAACAAACTTAGATATTAATATCTATTTAATGAAATATAATTAAACCATCCCAAAATCCACCAAAGGCAAACTTCTAACACGTTTACCTGTTGCATTAAAAATAGCATTACAAATTGCAGGCGCCATTACAGGCACACCAGGTTCTCCTACTCCTGTTGGTGGCTCGTGCATTTTATCCATAATATCAATATGTATTTTAGGCGCATCTTTCATTCGGGTCATTTGATAATCAAAGAAATTGTGTTGCTCTACAGCACCATCTTTTGCAGAAATTTTGCCAAACAAAGCAAGAGACATTCCAAAAATTGCAGCACCTTCTAATTGATTTTTAACATTGTCTTTATTTAAGACCAAACCACAATCTATGGTGGTCCAAATATTTTCAATTTTCACTTTTTTATCTTTTACAGAAACCTCAACAATAGTTGCTACGTAACTGTAAAAGCTATAATGAATTGCCACTCCTAATCCATGATTTTCTGGTAATGATTTTCCCCAACCAGCATTTTTAGCGGTATTTTTCAAAACATCTTTCATCCGTTTCGAATTGAATGAATGGTTAGATCTACCTACAGTAACGCGGTCTTTACCTATTAAATCTAAATGAAATTGTACAGGATCTTTTTTAGCTGCAAATGCCATTTCATCTACAAAAGAGTTGTTACCAAAACCGCTATGTATATGTACCACAGAACGCATCCAACCTATTCTTACATGTGCTTCTGCTTTTACGTTTTCTAGTCTAAAATTATCTAAATCATACGGATTATTCGTAAATCCTTGGTTTAATTCTAAACCAGAAGCGTAATCAGATATTGGTTTAAAAGAAGATGTAATTGAAGGTAAACCCACTCTTTGCAACCATCCGGAAACATTTCCTTTTTTATCAAAACTCGCTTTTAGATATTGGGCACTTGTAGCGTGATAAAAACTATGTTTTATATCGTCTTCACGAGTCCAAACAACTTGTACTGGTGCATTTATTTTTTTTGACAAAGCAACAGCTTCCACTACAAAATCAGATTTTGATTTACGGCCGAAACCTCCGCCTAAAAAAGTAACATTTACAGTTACGTTTTCTAAAGGAATCTCAAAGAAATGAGCAATTTCTGCTCTTGCCGTTTGCGGATCTTGTAAAGGTGCCCAAACTTCTATTTTATCACCTTTAAACCAAGCCGTAGCATTTGGTACTTCCATTGGCGCATGTACCAAAAATGGAACGTGGTAAGTTGCTTCAATAATTTTTTCTGAGTTGCTAAAAGCTGCAGATACATTTCCTCTACTTCCCGGAACTACTTTTCCGTTTTCTTGTAATCTTGCTGTTAAAGTCTCTTTAAATTTATCGGTATCAAAAGAATGATTATCGCCATAATTCCATTCAATATTTAAGTTTAGTTTTCCTTTAAAAGCAGACCACGTATTATTTGCAACTACTGCAACACCTCCTAAAGCGCCAAAAAACTGACCTGTAGGTGGCACAATTCTATCTAAAGCAATTACTTGCTCTACACCTGCTGTTTTTTCTGCATCTGAACTATCAAAGCTTTTTACAGTTCCGAAGGTTACAGGACATCTTGCAATGGCAGCAAATTTCATATTCGGTATTCTAACATCAATTCCGTACGTTGCTGTACCGTGTGTAAAGTCTTTTAAATCGATACTTTTTAAAGTTTTACCAATAAATTTAAAATCTTCAACTTTTTTAAGTTTGATGGTTTCTTCAGCAGGCATTGCAACTTTTGATGCTTCAACAACCAAATCGCCAAAGAAAAATGTATCACTTGTGTTTTTATTGATTATAAAATGGTTTTCTGCTTTACAAACAGATTCTTCAACATTCCATTTTTTTGCAGCAGCTGTAATTAACATTGCTTTTGCAGTTGCGCCCATTTTACGCATTGGCTCTAACAAAGTTCTTACACTTCTAGAACCATCTGTATTCTGATTGCCATATTTGGCATTACCTGTAGCTTGTTGTACGGTAATGTATTTCCAATCTGCTTCTAGTTCATCTGCAATTGCAGAAGCCAAAGAGGTTCTAATTCCTTGTCCCATTTCCGAACGAGAAGCTAGTAGAATAATGTTTCCGTCTTCTTGTATTTGCACAAACAAGTTAGGTGTAAATTTCCCATCTGTTTGCGGTACAAATTCTTTCTTATCAGACGAAATTGTACAGCCTAAAATAATGCCGCTTGATGCCAAACCAAATAATTTAACAAAATCTCTACGGTTTATTTGTTGTATGTTACTCATATCGCATCGTTTTTAAGTTCAACTGCTTCATGAATTGCTTTTCTAATTCTAGTATACGTTCCGCATCTACAAATATTATCACTCATCGCTTTATCAATATCTTCATCTGTAGGTATTTCAATTTTATCTAACAAAGAAGTTGCCGCTATTAACTGCCCAGACTGACAGTAACCACATTGTGGCACATTACCATCGTTCCAAGCTTTACGCAAAAACTCTAAATTAGAAGAAGATCCTTCAATTGTAAAAATTTGTTTCCCTATTCCGTAAGAAACTGGCATACTACAAGATTTAGTTAGAGTTCCATCAATTAAAATGGAACATGCACCACATTGCGCAACACCACAACCAAACTTGGTACCTGTTAAACCAATAATATCTCTAATTGCCCACAAAAGAGGCATATCTTCCTGTGTTTCTATGGAATACGATTTTCCATTAATTGAAAGTGAAATCATTTTATTTACAAATTTTATGCTTACAAGATAGTCAAATTTTAAAAATTATTTTTCCGAGTTCTTCTTAAATAAAATTTCATTACTTTTATTCCTTAAAATTGGTTAACCAATTTAAAAACATACTTATGAAGGCATTTTTTACAACCGTTAGTTTATTAATTTTATGTGTAATAAAAATAAACTCGCAAGTTGTTTTATCTGCAAATGGCCCAGGAGAAACCTATGAGTTAATAAACTCTGTTCTTGCTCCAAATTACGATGTTGTTGAAGTACCAGATTGTAATCATACTAGTTTTGGCAGACATATAGATGAAATTTTTGATGCAGATTTAAATAAAAATGTATTTCGTTTTTTTATACACACAGAAAACGACAACGATCGTTGCAAGACATTTGATAGACAACGAAATGAAATAAAAGCCTACGATAAAAGTCCTGATAATTTAAAAGCAATTGCTGGCGAAAAAGTAATTTATACATGGAAAATGAAAATTGATAAAGATTTTCAAGCTTCATCAAGTTTTACACATTTACACCAGCTAAAATCTGTTGGTGGCGATTACGCTTCGATACCAATGTATACCTTAACGGCAAGAAAAGGAACTCCGGATAAATTAGAATTAAGGCAAACAAATACCAATGATCAAGAAACTTTAAAGAAAGTAGATTTATCTTTATTAAAAGGACATTGGGTAACAATTACTGTAAAAATTGCCTACGGAAATGAAGGAACGTATTCTTTATCAATAAAAAGAATAGACAACCAAAATATTGTTTTTGAATATGAAAATAATGCCATTGATAATTGGCAAGATGGTGCAGATTTTGTGCGACCAAAATGGGGAATTTATAGAAGCTTAAATAATGTTACCGATTTAAGAGACGAAGAAGTTTTGTTTGCAGACTTTAGTGTTGAGGAAGTGAGTTCTTTATCTATTGCTGATTTAAAAGAAAATAATCAAAAAATAAAAACGTTTCCGAATCCTGCTAAAAACACGATTCTTATTAAAGAGAGTACTACTGATAGGTTTAGTGAAGTTTATATTTATAATATTCTAGGAAAACTGATTGAAAGAAAACAACAAAACCTAGATAACACTATTGATGTTTCTAACTTAAAAACGGGTTCTTATTATTTTATCTTTAAAAAGAATAAAAATATTGTAAGCAAAAACACGGTTATTATAAAATAACACGTTTTTAAAACAAAATACAAACTGGTTGTGAAATAGAAACCTCATCAACAAAAGTTAATTTACCGGTTTCTAAATCTCTTTTAAAAGAAACGATATTATCTGTATCTTGATTTGCAACTAACAAAAAATCTTCTTTTGGTGAGAATGAAAAATTTCTTGGACTTTTTCCTAAAACAGATTGATATCCAATTGTTTTTAAGGTTCCGTCTTCTGAATTTACATTATAAATAACAATAGAGTTATCTCCTCGATTAGAAGCATACAAAAACTTACCGTCTGTTGTTATATGAATATCTGCAGCTTTACTATACGCTGTAAATTCTTTTGGTAGCGTAGAAATTGAAGAATCTACATAATAATTTTCTTCTTTTTCTTTTATTAATGAAACGGTATTATTAAGTTCATTTAAAACATAAATCCATTTATTATTTGGATGAAATGTTAAATGTCTTGGACCTGCTCCTTCAGCCATTTTTAATGTTTGCTGATTGGTAAAAAGCAACTCATTTTTATTAGTATCAATTGTAGAAAACCATAATTGATTTGTACCTAAATCTACAGAAATCACTTCATTTTTTAATGGATGAAACCATGTAGAATGTGCGTGTGGTGCTTCTTGCCTTTCCGTTGTTCCTTTTCCTGTATGTTGTTGTACAGATAATAATTCTGATAATTCTCCTGTTTCTTTTGCTTTTAATAAACCTACATTTCCGCCAGAATAATTAGCTACTAAAACTTGATTTTTATTGTTTATAGTTACAAAACAAGGATGTGCTCCTCCAGATTTAGAAGTACTAATTAAAGTTAACGAATCGTTTTCAATTTTATAAGATTTAATAAAACCGGTTCCGTTTTCATTAGCTTCATCAACTGCAAAAAGCGTTTTAAAATCTTTACTTTTTGCTAAAAAAGAGGGGTTATTGGTTGCCGCAACTAATCCTATTTTATTAAACATCCCTTCTTTAGAAATACTAAATTTATAAATTCCTTTACTTTCCTTATTGGTATACGTACCCACATAAAAAGTGTTATTTTCTTCTGATGTTAAAGTACAATTACTTATTAAAACTACAGTAATTAACATTGTTATTAGTATTGAAAATTTATTCATGCTTAAAATTTATCTGTGGGGTTTTCCATGTTATTGAGTCTCCTAAAAGTTGATATTGTTCGCTAACTACATTCGCTTTTTTAGGAACAAATTTTATTAAAATATAATCTGTCTCTAGGTTTTTATAGAAATTTTCCCAATCTGATTTCCAAAAATTATTTTTATCTTTATCCGTATTAACAATACTTGCAACTCCTTGTAAAGTAACATAACTTACAGTTTCTTTATCAAAATAATAAAGAGAAACATTTTTATTTTTTCTTATTTGTTTCACTTTTAAACTATGCGCATTTGTACCAAACCAAACTGTAAGATTTGCTTCTGGCAAAAAAGGATCCATTGTTCTTACATTTGCTATTCCTAAAGAATCTACGGTAATTAATGCACAGTTTTTTGCACTAATCATAATTTCTTTTGCTATTTCTTTAATGTCTTTTTTAAGAACATTCGTTTTATTAGTACAACTCATAAAAAAGATTAATATTAAAGTACTCAGAAAATATAATTTAATAAACTTTAAAAACTGGTAAACGTAAGTGTGCTTTTTCATAATAAGGTGAATTCTTATAAATAAAGTTCAGTTGCATTCTTGGGTTATTAGCAAATTTTTCATCCGACGTTAACTTTTCTTCAAAAGTTGTTTTTAAAGCAGTGTTTTCTTTCAATAATTTTTCTGCAATTTCTTCAAAAACATAACCAGAATACCCTTCTTTTTGTTGTAAAATAGAATCGAAAAAATTCCAATTAAAAAAAGAATCTGTTGCTTCTGCTTCTAAAGTTTCTAGCAAATAACGCACTCCGTTTTGGTTTGTAGGAATTAGTAAATCTCCTGCTTTAAAAGTAATTTCTTGAGATGATTTTTCAATAACTGTGTTATAATGTAAATAATGGCCTTCGTAAGGTGCCTTTCTACTTTTAAAATCTTTAATATAATTTACTTCTACATTAATTACAGTATCATTTTCAAAAAAAGTGTATTCTATATTATTATTATTTAACCTATCAATAATTGTATGCCATCCGCTTTGTAAAATATAAGCATTAGGAATCGTAATTTCTTTGGTAACCGAGAACTCATCAAAGTACTTAACTTCTTTTTCAAAGGGTAAACTTCTATCATAAAATAACCTTTTACCATTCGTTACTTTGCTATCTATTTCTTTACCTTCATACCCCTTAAAATTTAAAATCCTAAACTTCTCTTTATCAACTTCATAATGAATAGGGTATGTTTTTTTAGCTAAAACCTCCTCCGTTGCTTTAGTACGTAAATCTTTTATAACTTCTGAGTTTTCTTCTGTAAAATCGAATGCAGAAAAAAGCAACTCATAGGTTTGTTCTACTCTAGTTTTATAGGGCTTTAGCATATGAGTTTCTACCATTAAACCTAATGTATGAAACAACGTTGTGTAGCCTGTAGAATATCTTGGCGAATCGAAAAACTGAGAAAAACCTGCTTCTGGAGTTGTACCCCAAACATTTACATAAGGTGTAATATTGATGTTTTTTTCTTTTAAAGACGCTTCTAATTCTGGTCGCATTTGGTTCTGTAAAAACGAACCTAAATTGCCTCCTAATTTATTATGTTGCGTAAATAAATGAGTAATTGCATATTGATAATCGGCGCCATTACTTACATGATTATCTATAAAAACATCTGGATTTACAGCATGAAAAATTTCTGCAAAAGTAGCTGCATTTTTAGTGTCTTGCTTTATAAAATCTCTGTTTAAATCGTAGTTTCTAGCATTTCCTCTAAAACCATATTCTAAAGGTCCGTTTTGGTTTGCTCTTGTGTGCGAATTTCTATTTAAAGAACCGCCAACATTATAGACAGGAATAACACAAATAATAGAATTCTTATATTTTTCGATTAAAGAATCATTTTGAACAATGTCTCTTAATAACAACATAGAAGCATCAATTCCGTCTGATTCTCCGGGATGAATTCCGTTGTTTATTAAAATTCTATTTTTTGTCGAATTATTAATTTCATCAATATTATAAATTCCTTCTCGGTTAAAAGTTACCAAATGCAAAGGTTTACCAGCATCTGTTTGCCCAAAAGTAAATAATGATATCTGACTATATTCTTCGGATAGTTTCGTGTAATAAGAAATTACATCTTTGTATTCTGGAGTTTCCGTTCCTTTTGAAGTTTCGAAAAGTGTTGTAAAATCTGTATTTTCTTTAGATGTTGAATCGCAAGAAATTATGAGAATACATACCGTAATAAGAAGTACTATTTTTTTCATTTTAATAAACAATTAAAAATAAATGAAACATAAATTATTTAACTCTAACAGATGCAGGTACAAGTTTTGTATAATCTCCATCGTTTCTAATTACATCTCTTACAATAGAAGAAGAAATGTAAGAAGTACTTGCTGCAGTTAATAAAAATACAGTTTCTATTGGCGCTAAATCTCTGTTTGTGTGTGCAATTGCTTTTTCAAACTCAAAATCTGCAGGATTTCTTAATCCTCTAAAAATAAAATCTACGTTATTCTCCTGACAAAAATGAACTGTTAACCCTTTATAAGTAACTACTTTTATTTTAGGTTCGTGTTTAAAGCAATCTTCTATAAATTTTTTGCGTTCTTCTAACGAAAACATATACTTTTTATCGGCATTTACGCCAATAGCAATAATTAATTCATCAAACAATTTTACGCCTCTTTCTATAATATCTACATGACCTAATGTTAAAGGATCAAACGATCCTGGAAAAATTGCTCTTTTCATATGTTTACCTATTATTTGTCACTAATTCACAAATTATCTTTACTATAAACTAACTTTAAATTTCACGAATATATAATTATTAATTCGTGTATTTATTACTATTCACAAGCACTAACAATTGCGCTTTCAAATAACTCACTTAAAGTAATACCTGCTTCTTGCGCTTGTTGAGGCAAAATACTTTCTTCTGTTAAACCAGGTACTGTATTCATTTCT
Organism: uncultured Polaribacter sp.; assembly: GCA_905480405.1. Taxonomy (GTDB): domain Bacteria; phylum Bacteroidota; class Bacteroidia; order Flavobacteriales; family Flavobacteriaceae; genus Polaribacter. The sequence goes on from CAJQQH010000177.1 coordinate 8,287, forward strand.
AAAAAATGAGGTTCTCCATCCACAAAAATATATTCAGATCTAGAAAAACCAGACATATTTAAAATATTATATACTTTTTCTGCAACAATTTCTACCCTATTTTGTTCTTCTGCTGATATTCTTGCAGGTGTAATTTCTTGCGATTTCCCTTCGTATTTTGCTTCATAATCAAAGAAATCATTTTCAGAAACAATTTCTGTTATTGGCAACACTTTGGTTGCTCCTTTATACTGTATAACACCAACTGAAACTTCTACTCCATCTAAAAACGATTCAATTAAAATTTCTGAATCTTCTTTATAAGCCGTTTCAATTGCTGGTAAAATAGCTTCTTTTGTATGTGCTTTTGAAATACCATAGCTAGAACCTGCATTATTTGGTTTTATAAAACAGGGTAAACCAACTTTACTAATAATCTTATCTAAATTTACAACATCGCCTTTATTAAGATATATAGAAACGGCAGTTTTAATACCATATTCTTTAACAACACTTAAAGTATCTCTTTTATTAAACGTTAACGCCATTTGATAAAATGGTGCAGACGTATGTTTTAAACCTATTAAATTAAAATAAGCTAACAACGCTCCGTTTTCTCCTGGGTTTCCATGAATTGCATTAAAAACACAATCGAACGTAATTTTGGTATTATTAAGTACAAACGAAAAATCGTTTTTATTAATAAAATATTCATTATCATCATCATCTAAAGCCACCCATTTTTCTTTTAAAATATGTACTCTAAAAGCTTGGTATTTCTTTGCATCTAAATGATTGTAAACTACATTTCCACTCTTTAAAGAAATGTTTACTTCGGATGAAAAACCACCCATTACAATTGCTATATTTTTTTTCATCAATTCTAAAATAATAAAAACAAATTTATCAAAATATAAATAGAAACAACAACGTTTAGTTTTTATATCTTTGTACGTCTTAAATATATCTATATGAGTATCTTTCAGTTTCTTAAAAGTAAAACCTTTTTTAAACAAATTGCATTTGCAATTATTGGTTTTATCATTGTCATTTTTTCATTAAAATTTTGGTTAAATAGTACAACAAATCACGATCAAAAAATACAAGTTCCAGAATTACATAAACTTACTATTTCTGAAGCAGAAAGAACTTTAAAAGAATTAAATTTAGACTTTAAAGTAATAGATAGTGCAAGTTATAACCCAACGTATCCTAAAAAATCTGTTATAGAACAAAGCCCAGAAGCTGGCGATTTTGTAAAAGAAAAACGTAAGATTTATTTAACTTTAAATCCGTCTAAATATAGAGATATTACAATACCAGATTTAAACGGACGTACAAAAAGACAAGCAGTTTCAGAATTACAAGCTATCGGTTTTATTGTTGGTACTAAGTTTTCTTATGTTAGAGATATTGGAAAAGATGTTGTTAGAGGTTTAAGACACAACGGAAAAATTATAAACCCAAATGATAAATTGCCAAAAAACTCTATTATTCAGTTAGTTTTAGGTGACGGTAGAAGGTAATTAGAGTTTAATTAAACAACAAAATAAAGTAAACGATTTGCAAGAAAACAATACTCCAGAGATAGAAAATGATGATTTATACGAACATCATAGATTTACAGCTAGTGAAGGACAAGAACCTTTAAGAGTTGATAAATTTTTAATGAACTTTGTTGAAAACGCAACAAGAAACAAAGTACAACAAGCTGCAAAAGCTGGTAATGTTTTGGTAAATGATATAGCTGTAAAATCTAACCATAAAGTTAAACCTAATGATGTTGTAAGAGTTGTTTTATCTTATCCGCCAGCAGAACAATTGTTGGTTGCAGAAGATATACCGCTAGATATTGTTTATGAAGATGATACTGTTATGGTAGTTAACAAACCTGCAGGAATGGTTGTGCATCCAGGTCATGGAAATTATTCTGGAACCTTAGTAAATGGCTTAATACATCATATAGAAAGCTTACCAACAAATTCTAATGAAAGACCAGGTTTGGTGCATAGAATTGACAAAGACACAAGTGGATTGTTGGTAGTTGCAAAAACAGAATTTGCAATGGCACATTTGTCTAAGCAATTTTTTGACAGAACTACTGAACGTTTATATTATGCCTTAGTTTGGGGAAATGTAGAGGAAGATGAAGGCACAATTGAAGGCAATATTGGACGTAGTTTAAAGAATCGTTTACAAATGGCTGTTTTTCCTGATGGAGATTTTGGAAAACATGCGGTTACACATTATAAGGTTTTAGAACGTTTAACCTATGTAACTTTAGTGCAATGTAAATTAGAAACGGGTAGAACGCACCAAATTAGAGCACATTTTAAATATATTGGTCATACTCTTTTTAATGACGAACGTTATGGCGGTAATGATATTTTAAAAGGAACAACCTTTACCAAATACAAGCAATTTGTACACAATTGTTTTAAAGTATTACCAAGGCAAGCTTTACATGCAAAAACTTTAGGTTTCACTCACCCAACAACAGGAGAATTCATGCAGTTTAATTCAGATCTTCCTCAAGATATTGTTGATTGTTTGGAAAAATGGAGAACCTATTCTGAGAATTCTAAAGATGTGGAATTAGAATAACTTACTATTTTTTTTAATATAAAAAACAGCTATTTAGGTAAAAACCTATATAGCTGTTTTAATTTTAAATAATTCTTATAAATTTCAACTTCTATTTGTTATTTACGCATGTTGTAGGTAGTTTTTATTCTTTAAAATAATTTTTCCATGTTTTCTCTTTCCAAAAAATAAAAATTGAGCCAAATATAAATACGGTAACTGAAGTTATTCCTACAACACTATAAGAGGGTTTTTCTGGTATTCTTAAACTCAATTCGGAAACAAATGCCGCATAAAGTCCTAAAACAGAATAATACATAAACCACAAATGAAAAATTCTATGTTTGTTATTAATATTCTTCAAGAACAGAGGCGAAATCCCAAGAACCAAAGTTAAGAGTCCCGTAATTGCTAAGGTGTGAAAAACCCCGAAATTACCTGTGATATTGTAAACTCCTAATGCTGAACCGCACACCAAAACCATTGATAGAACATATAAATATCCAAACCGTTTATGTAATTGTGTTCCTTTTGGTTGAAATAAAACATATGTGCCGGAAAGCATTGAAATCAAAGCTGTAATAAAGTGGAACCACCCAAGTGGTGTGTTGACAAAGTCATGCATTATCAATGGATATTAATTCAACTCAAAAATCAGGTTATAATTTTATTTTCGAAAGTTTAAGTTACTGAATTGTTCTTTTTAAGAGATGAGTTGGTCAAATGTCTAATCCTGAAACATGGCTACAGGTTAAAATTGATTTAAGCTGATAATTGATATACTATATTAGGTGTTTAAAACCTAAAAATAAGTGTAATCTTATTTCGTTGAAGTATATATAACGGCAAAAACTCATTCACTAAAATATTTCAAAAGTTATTTGTTATATACGTATATTGGCTTTTAGTACTTTTATTTAATAGGTTTTTGTTTCGTTCCTCTAAAGTTAATAATTTCAATTAATTCCTTTTTTGGTTGAATTCTGTAGATTATATAATTGTTTTTATCAACC
>CAJQQH010000178.1 GCA_905480405.1 uncultured Polaribacter sp.
GCTATTCCTAATAATTCTTCTCCAGGATATGTTTGGTCTGGTGTTACTGCTTTTACGATGTAATTTTTAAGATCTTTATAAAAAACACTAAAAATAAAAGCACCTCCATTTTTAGTATAAAACTCCAAAGTACTATCATACATCCATGCTGTATAAGGCTTTAAATCAGGGTTCCCAGATACAATAGTTCCTCTTAATCCCGAATTAGCTAAGTCTGCTGCATCTGCAGGATCAATATTAGTTAAAAAAGTAATCTCATTGTTTGGAATTAGATCAACAAACTTTGGTCTTGAAACTCCTTTATAAACACTAAATCTTAATTTTGTTCTTTTTTGTAATGTAATATTGGCATTAAAGCTAGGTAATACATCCCATCTTGAAGTTTCTACTTCATAGTAAAAATTCTCTATTGAAAATTCATCAAGATCATCACCAGTATCTGCATCTTCAAATGCTACTCCACTAAATCCTCTAGAATTGTTTTGTGTTCTTACAGCCCTAACTCCAAAATTTAAACTTACAGGAAGCTTTAAAAGCGCTGTTTTTATATCCATTTGTGTATAAAAATCGGTTGTAGCTTCATTTGCACCATATGACCTTCTAGCGTCAAAACCTAAATTATTTTCTTCTGCCTCTACGTCTTTTAAATCTACATCAAAATCAAAAATACTACCTCCATCTACATCAGAATAACCTGGCATCAAATCTAATACAGCTTGCCCTGGTACTTTAACCCATCCGTTTTCCAAACCAGCGACATTACCTTCATTAAAACCTACACCAGTAATCTCTCCTAAAAGATCTGTATAAGCGCCACTCGAATTTAGGTCAGCCACAATACCTCCATATAAACCACTTAATTGATCACTATCAGTATGTGAGGAAGTTGTTTGTCTAGCTTCAAAATCAGTTACCGCATATCTAGTTCCAAAAGATATTTTTGCATTTTTCTCCAACTCATATTCAAAATCAACTTTTGCTGCATAATTATATCCTTTAGTTCTAATAAGTCTACGTGAAACTCTATTAAGGTCGAAAGAAGCTGGATCAAAAGCCTCTACTGGTAATCCATAATCAGGAGTGTTTCCTCTCAAATCAATATCCAAACTTGTTTGATCATACCCTCCGTTACGTCCTTGTACTCTGTGGTTTATTTGTGTTAAATTTTGAAAAAAATCTAAATCTGAATATGAAATATCTGAAATGATTTTTAATTTATCTATTGGTTTATATGTTGTATTTAAACCAACTATATTATTGGTTGAGTGATTATCATAAAATTGATTAGTATTCGTAATGGTAGTTCTAACATCAACTTCTGAAGAAGGACTAATATAAGTTAACACATTTCCATTAAAATCAAGATCACCTTCATTAAAAACATGTCTTCCCCCTACCAATTGATTAGCTCCTGTACCTCCTAAACCTATTTGAAACACCTGTCTATTCGAATTAGCTTCTACCGTTGTTCTAGTATAATCTAATACAATATCTAGTTCTTCTATTGGTTTCCATTGTATAGCAGCAGATGTTGCAAAACGCACTTCATTCTTTCTTAACAATCCATTGTTTATGGTTCTTGCTGCAATTATATCATCATACTCTGTCCCATGTTCATCTATAAAAGATAAACCTTGAGTTATACCTCTTAATCCAGTTTCATCTTTTTGATTGTCTTCATCAGCATAAATTGCTGAAATAGCAATTCCTAGTTTATCATTTATTTTAGTACCATAAACACCTGAAAACCTTTGACCAAAATCAAGATCATTAATTGTTGAATTAGATGCACCTCTTACGTTTATACTAGCAAAATAATTCTTTTTTCTATATTTTGCTTCTAACGGTCTTATCGTTTGAAAATCTACAGTACCTCCAATATTCGTTGAAACTTCTTTAGCCTGAGTTGTCTTATGAATTCTTGCTCCCGAAATAATTTCGGTAGGGATCACATTTAAATTAAACTTTCTAAAATCTGATTTCCCTTCATTACCTGCAGATATTGGTGTACGTCCATTCATTGTTACACCAACAAATTGCGGCCCTATTCCTCTAATAGAAACTCTATCTCCAGAAACTCCATCTACATCTCTTTCTATTTGTACACCTGCAACTCTTTGCAAAGCATCTGCTGCGTTGGTGTCTGAAAAATTTCCAATATCTTCTGGAGTAATCGCTTCTATAACAAAAGAGGCATCTCTTTTAGCTTTTACCTCACTTAAATGAGAGGCACGTATTCCTGTTATCACAATTTCTTCTAAAGTGTTTGTGTCAACTTGCATTTCAACATTAACTCGATTTTTGCCAATAGTAGTTTTTTCTACAGTCTTGTAACCTAAATAATAAAATACTAAAACAGCATTTTCTTTTGTTAAATCTATAGTATACTCTCCATCCATATCGGATGTTGTACCATTTGTTGTGCCTTTCTCTATAATACTAACTCCAAATAAAGTTTCTTTTACTTCATCTGTAATTTTACCTTTAACTGTTTTTTCTTGCGAAAAAATTATTGTTGTCATTAAAATAATAACAGTTGTTAAAAAAGTTCTCATATCTATTTGGTTTGATTTTATTGATGCAATTTCTAACATATTTAAAGAAATACCATTCTTATATCAATCATTTTCTTGCTCATTTTTGAAAAAAAAAACAAATGCTGTTTTTTTTTGAATGTCATATAAGTAAGGTAGAGCAATTCTGTTTTTAATGGTTACTAGTTTTGTTGATTTTGAATTTATACAGCAACAAAATGATGGAAGAGAGAATGGTTTCTTAATTAATAAATAGTTAATTTGTATAGGTAGTAAAAGGATGAATATGACAAATAAGAAATTTATAGCAATCTTTTTTTTTATACTAAGTGCTTGCTTTATATTCGGTCAAGACAAACATAAGTATAAAACAATTGATGCTAATTGGGAATCAATGGCAAAAAACTATCAGGTACCAGAATGGTTTCAAGATGGTAAAATTGGAGTTTGGATGCATTGGGGAATTCCTTCCTCTATTGATGAAAATAGAATAGAAGATGGATCGCATTATGGAAGAAGAATGTATGGTGATAAAGAGTATGATGCCAGAAACGAACCAGACAGAATACGAACTGTAAAATTAACCAAATGGCATACAGAAAGGTATGGAAATCCTGCTGAATTTGGTTATGAAAAATTTATAAAAGATTTTAAAGCAGAAAACTTTAATGCCAATGAAATTGTAAAGTTTGTGAAAGAATGTGGAGCTCGTTTTATTATGCCAGTGGCAACTCATCATGATAATTTTGATATGTATGATTCTTTTTTTTCTTGGAACTCTGTTAAAATGGGGCCAAAAAAGGACATTCTTAGAGAATGGAAAAATGCTGCAACAAAATATGATTTAAAATTTGGAGTTTCAACTCATTTATATTGGTCTCCTCGTTTTTTTAGAACTGCAAGAAAATTTCAGAAAGAAGGTACTCCTGAATGGGACTTCTTTAATATGGATTATGATACTAAAGAATTTGCCAGCCAAGATAGTTGGAACCAGCATTGGTACAAACGTTCTTGGGATTTGATAGAAAAATATGATCCAGATATGTTTAATAACGACTCTCCTTATCCTTCAATTAAAACAGGAAAAGGATTGGGTGTTAAATTATTTTCTGATTACTTAAATAGAGATTTAAAAGAAAATAACGGAAAACAAACCACTGTTTTATCTTTTAAAAATGCGAAAGAAAATAAAGCGTCATTTACCTACAATTTGGAAAGAGGTATGTTTGGCGAACAACAAAAACATCCTTGGATTTGGGCAACAGATTTATCTGGAAGTTGGTTCTACAGAAAAAAATCTTTCACAAAAATGTCTTTAGATGTTTTAATTGGCAATGCCATTGATGCCATCAGTAAAAATGGTGTAGTTATGATTAACATTGCTTTAAAAGGAGATGGAACTATCCCTGAAAACCAAACAAAAATGCTAAGTGATTTTGGTGCATTTGTAAAAGTTAATCAAGATGGAATTTACAATACAAGACCTTGGATAGTTTATGGAGAAGGGCCTTTAAAAATAATTACTAAAAGAGCAGGTGAAAATCTTAAAAAATTCTCTGAAAAAGACATTCGTTTTACTAAAAAAGAAGGAAACCTTTTTGCTTTTGTTTTAGCAGTACCAACAGAAGATATTTTAATAAAAACATTAAGTAAAGATGGTGTTTTACAAAAAAAGATAAAAGAAATAAAACTGTTAGGTAGTAATCAAAAAATTACTTGGCATCATAAAAAAGAGGGTTTAGTTATTCAAAATAACTTTCAAAAATTACCAAATCAATCAGCCATTTGTTTTAAAATAATTCTAGAATAATTAATATAAACAATGTATATCAAATCGTTATTTTTATTGGTTGTTTTAGCACTTTGTTTAAGTTCGTGCAAAACACAAAACATAGATACTACTTCAGTGAAGTTAGTAAAAACTAAGATGCCAGAATTTTCTTGGGATAAAATGCCTTTGTATATGCATTTACGTAAATCAACTGCTTTTACTAAAAAAGAGATTAAATATTTATCAAAATTTCCATTAATCACTTTTGAAAAAACAACAGGAAGCAAAACTTTTGGATCTACAGAAAAAGGAACTATTAAAGCGGCAAAAGCTGTAAAAAAACTCAATCCGAATGCTAAAATATTATACTATAAGAATGTAGTTATCAATTGGGGTGGTTATTCTGAAGATGAAAATTTTTTATACGAACACCCAGAAGCGTTATTAATCAATGCTAAAGGACAAAAAGCGGTAATGCCAAATGGCAAAACAGGATTCTTTGACATATCAGAAGACTACGTGCGTAAGTATTGGTTACAACATGTAAAAAAAGTTACTGAAAACCCATTTATTGATGGTGTTTTTTTAGATGCTAATATAAAAGTACTCGTTCCAGGTTTTTTTAATAGTCGTGTTGGAGAAGAAAAACAAAAGGCAATTGAGAAGGGGTATTTATCCATGATGTCAGATTTAGAATCACAATTAGGAGATGATAATTTACTCATAGCAAATATTCTTCGTGTTCGACCAGAATTTAAAGATTCTGGTAGAGAATACTTAAAATTCTTTGACGGTTCTTATTTAGAAGGGTTTGAACATAAAAGTTTTGGCATGACTTATGAAGATTACTTAGCACAAGGAATAGAAGCTGTACAAAAATCTGCAAGAGAAGGGAAAGTAATAGCCATGTCTCTTGGAATTGGTAAAGGATTAAAAGGCGTAGAAGAAGGTATTGATGATGTTAGAAAAAAAGTACGCATAAATGAAGATTTTACAAAGCGCTTAGATTATCTATTAGCCATTTTTCTTGTTTGTGCAGAAAAATACAGTTACGTATATCCACATGATGGTTATGGTATTGAAAAATCTGCTGTTTGGCTTAAAACGTTTCCTCAATATGAAAAATCTTTAGGAAAACCTTTGGGTTTTGCAAAACGCGAAGGCTACATTTATACCAGAAAATTTGAACATGTAGACGTCTGGTTAGATATCAAAAACAAAACTGCAAAATTAAACTATAAATAAAATTTTAAGTCTAAGAATTAATATAATAAATGAAAAAAATGAAATCACTTTTATCATCACTAGCAATTTTATTGTTCTTTTCTAATCATGTAATTGGTCAAGAAAAAAAGGATTTAATAAAACCCAATGTTATCATTTTTTATGTGGATGATTTAGGTTGGCAAGACACAGAAATAAACAATTTAGACGAACCAAGTCCTTGGGAAACTCCTAACATTACAAAATTAGCAAAAGATGGCGTCAACTTTACGAATGGCTACTCTCCAGCACCTACTTGTGCGCCTTCTAGAGCTGCAACTCTTTCTGGTTTGCATCCAGCAAAAACTGGTATTACACATGTAAGTGGAGGGAAAATTCCTGTATCTGCTGGTCGTTCAAATTATATGGCTCCTTATTTTCCAATAGGATTAATGCCTAAAAACTTTACCATTGCAGAAGCTTTAAAAATGAATGGTTACAAAACCGGTCATGTTGGAAAATGGCATGTAGGATCTCTTAATATTCAAAAATCAACACAACAAGGTTTTGATTTTGCTTACGAATCTAGAGGCGCGCATCAAGGTCCAAAAAAACCAGACAATCGATTAACGAAGTTTGCAACGCATAAAAAAAGTGATGCATATCAATTGAGTGATGAAAAATATGCGCCTTTTACAAAAGATTCTCCTAATGGAATTTCGTATCCTAAAGATATGGTTACTGAAAAAGCATTGGAATTTATTACCAAAAGTAAAGAAGAGCCTTTCTTTTTATATTTAGCACATTGGTTGGTACATGCACCAATTCATACTAAAAACAAGGAATTATTGCAATATTATAGCGATAAATTAGGTGTAGATTTTCCTAAAGAAGATATTCCTATTAAAACAGGTGGACAAACAAATCCTTTTTATGGATCTATGGTAACTACTTTAGATTGGAGTTTAGGGCGTGTAGTAAATTTATTAAAAGCTACTGATGACCCTAGAAATCCGGGTAAAAAACTATATGAAACTACCTATATTATTTTTTCTTCTGATAATGGAGGTGTAGAAAAAGCAAACGGAGATATTGTTACAGACAATTTTCCTTTAGATGAAGGTAAAAAATATGCTCAAGAAGGTGGTATTAGAGTGCCAATGCTTATTGCTGGTCCAAATATTCCAAAAGGAAAAACAGAAGATGTTTTAATCAATCAATTAGACTTTTTTCCAACCATTTTAAATCTTACAAATAGTAAAATACCTGGTGAATACAGTTCAAATTTAGATGGGTTAGATATTTCAAATGTTTTGTTAGATAATGAAAGTGTTGTGAAGAACAATAAAGGCGAAACAAGAGAAGATTTATGGTGGCATTTTCCTCATAATCAAGATCATCAAATGCAATCTGCCATAAGACATGGAGATTATAAATTATATAAAAACCATATTAAAGGCAATTATGAATTATACAGATTGTATAAAGATGGAAAACGAGCTGATTTAGAAGAAAAGTTCGATATCGCAAAACAAAATCCAAATGTAGTAAAGGATTTGTCTTCAAGATTAGAGAAATATCTAACAGATTACAATGCACAATTCCCTTATAAAAATCCTTCTAATTTCAAGAATGGAGCAGATAACGAAAATGTAGCGTCAATTCCTGTAATTGTTAGCGATTCTTTTGATGCAGATTCTCGTAAAGTATCTATTACTTTAGAAAAAGGGAAAACGAAAGTTATAGAACCTTATGCGTTGGTAAAAATAGCAAACAAGCTTAAAAAGAAAAAGAACGGAAAGACAGGAAAATATAGAAAACATGACACAACTTTTATAAAAGTACCTCTAGAAGTTAGCAACAATAATTTAGAATACACATTTACGGTTCCTAAAGGAGTTATTGAATATGGTGTTATTTTAATTGATGAAAATCGATTTATGGTACAAGGTAAATTTCATAAAATCAACTAAAAGAATCAAGCATTAAATAAATATAAAATGAAAAACAATAAAGCATTTTTAGTTCTAGTATTACTAGCATTTTTTTCCTCGAACTATGTAACTGGTCAAAAGAAAGATAATTTAATAAAACCAAATATCATCATTTTTTATGCTGATGATTTAGGTTGGCAAGACGTACAATTAAATGATTTAGACGAGCCTTGTGCTTGGGATACACCAAACATTGCAGCATTAGCAAAAGATGCCATTAATTTTACTAATGCTTATTCACCTGCACCAACTTGTGCTCCATCAAGATCTGCACTTTTAAGTGGATTACATCCTGCTAAAACAGGCATAACAAATGTAAGTGGAGGAAGTATTCCAAAAGTTGATAGAGGTTCAAAATATATCAGTCCTTATTTTCCAGAAGGTTTAATGCCAGAAAATTTTACCATTGCTGAAGCTTTAAAAATGAATGGTTATAGAACTGGTCATGTAGGAAAATGGCATGCAGGAGCTATGGGAATTCAAAAATCAACCAATCAAGGTTTTGATCTTGCACACGAATCTAGAGGAGCTCATCAAGGACCAAAAAAACCAAACACTCGTTTAACTAATTTTGCAACAAATGATGCTAATGATCCATTTCGCTTAAGTAAAGAGAAGTATTTTCCTTTTACAAAAGAAGATCCTAAAGGAATTT
>CAJQQH010000179.1 GCA_905480405.1 uncultured Polaribacter sp.
AACTTGTGGAGGAACACCAATTTTAGGTTTAGATGTTTGGGAACATGCATATTACTTAAACTACCAAAACAGAAGACCAGATTATATTTCTGCTTTCTTTAATGTAGTTAACTGGAATGAAGCTGAAAAACGTTATGCAGCGGCAAAATAAACTTTTAGTGTATCACTTATACTTTTAATAAAGTAAAAAAGATATATAATACAAAAAGCATCCAAAATATTTTGGATGCTTTTTTATTGAATTTAATTCAAAGTACTTACTTCTTCTCTTTCTTAATTCATCCTGTCTTTCCAAATTCTATGATAAGCAGAGTTTTCTTTTTCCCCTCTTTTTAATTCATCCATAGCTAGTTTAAAAGCATTAATTAATTCATCTCCTTTTATAATTTTATAAATAGCTTGTGCTGGACCAACGGCAGCATAATATGTACCTGCTTCTTTTAATGACTTTGCTTTGGTAGAAAAATCCATTTCAAAATATTTACCAGCCATTCTATAAGTTACATTTGGAGAAAATGCAGTGATTTTTACAACAGGATTTAAACCAGCACTTTTTAAATCGAAATCTAAATCTACAGTCACAGCGATTAATCCATCTAAGTCCAACTCCGTAATAATTTTTTGATTTGTTTGATCTGCAGGAAAAGTTGTTTTAATATCTCTTATATAATCTATTGCACCAGTTTTTATCAATCTTTTTGTACCATAAGCACCTTTTTCTACAAAGGTTTGAGTTACAGTATCTATAATTGGTTTCATTTCTGAATATGCTTTTGTTTTCAATATTTTGTTAAGATCAATAACATTTACACCATATTCATTTTGCAATTTATTTTTAAACTGATCGTATAAATTATCTACAAATTGCTGCCAATCTTTATCTTCTAATTTAGGAAACCACTTTTTTATATGTGTAGTTGTTGTTGTCGTTGTTTTTATATTAAAACTTGTGCTTGTACTTGTGCTTACTGTCGTTTTTTCTTTTTGCAAATTACCTCTTACTACAAAAGACGAAATTGCAATGTTTTTCATTTTTTCTGTTGGAGGATGCACAAAAGGATTTCCTTTATTAATTTTCACATTATACTCCCCCTCAATTGTTTTAAATTTTGCTGAAGCATTTGTGTTTTTATCTTTATTAAAAGCGTTTTTCAATAGATTTCCACCAACAATATCTCCTTCTACTAATACTGGAGTAAAGTCTGAAAACGTACTTACAGCTTGAATAATACCTGCATCTGTATTACGCACTAATTTGTGCTTTACTCTGGTGACAGATAATGTATTTTTCTTAATAATTGGTAAAGGCGACTGTTCGAAATTTTTAAAAGATTCTTTAGGAATTACAATTCTATTTGTTGCTTTAGAAGGATATAAATGTGTTTGTACTTTTAAGCTCATTGCAGAAATAATCATTTCTACATACAACTCTGAATCTGGATCTGTATCTCCTCCTTTTAATTCTATGACAACATCTTTTGTTCCATCAATAATAATATCTCCTCCTTTTGCAATTCCATTTACAGAAACAATTTCTAAGGCTACTGCTGGCTCTAAATTAAGAACTACTTTATCTCCAGAAGAACTTGTTACTTCTACTTTTTGAGTTCCTCTTTTATCTGGACTAAATCCTTGAAAATACGTTCCCATTCCTGCTTTTTTAAGTTTGGTTCCATTTAACAAAACATCACCATCTGTGTCTGATAAACCAATACCTTCATAATTCAAAAAATAAACAGCAACTCCTTCTCCACAAGTTTCCCACCCAGGAGTTTTTGTCGCAAAATCAAGTTGGCTTCCAGGTACTGTTCCAGAAGCATAAATAACACCTAAAGCCACATCATTTAAATCTGATTTAGGTTTTGATTTTATAATGCCACCTACAGCTTTAGAGATTAGTTTCATTGGCTTAATTTTGTTTAAAAAACTTGCCTTATGCACATAGCCACATTTGTATGCTTTAATTTCTTTCTTTTTTAAAAAAGATTGTGCATTTATAGAAATTACCGCAAATAAAAGACTTAATAAAACTAGTTGCTTCTTATTATTTATCATTTTGATGATTTTTAGGTTCAACATGTCAAAAATCATTTTTTTACACCTAAAATTCAATACGTCATATGCCGTAGTTTTTTAAACAAAAAAAGCATCCAAAAATTGGATGCTCTTTATAATTCTAAGTTTTAAAACTTAATATGCTCTCTCATCATTTCCTTCATAAAAATTTATGAATGCTTGATTTACAACTCTCATTCCTCCAGGTGTAGGATAATCTCCCGTAAAATACCAATCTCCTAAATTATCAGGACAAGCTTGGTGTAAACCATCTACTGTCTGATAAATAACCTCAACATCTGCATTAATATCCTCAGTTTTTAGCATTTCTGCAATTTTAGCAGAAACCTCTTCGGTTGTAAAAGAACTATAAATATCTTTTACATGATTTATAATTTCTTCATCATCTTTAGATTGTTGTGTCTTACATTTCTTATAAACATCTTCTACTATATGATATTTATTATGATCCTTAAGTAATTCTAAAGCTGCTTTAAAAGCTATAAAAGCTTCAATTCTTGCCATATCAATACCATAACAATCTGGATATCTAATTTGGGGTGCAGAAGAAACTACTACTATTTTCTTTGGACTTAATCTATCTAATATCTTAATAATACTCTTTTTTAGTGTTGTACCACGTACAATACTATCATCAATAATTACTAAATTATCTGTAGGTTTTACAACACCATAGGTAATATCATAAACATGTTCTACTAAATCATCTCTAGAACTGTCATCTGCAATAAAAGTTCTTAGTTTAGCATCTTTAATAGCAATTTTCTCAAAACGCGGTCTTTCTGATAATATTTCTGTTACTCTTTCTGCTGATAATTTTCCACCACCAGCTAAAATTTTTGCTGTTTTTTGCTGATTTAAAACATCTTCTGCAGCTTCCGTCATTCCATAAAAAGATGTTTCTGCCGTATTAGGAATATATGAAAATACTGAGTTAGAAATATCAGAATCTATCGACTTTAAAACCTTAGGAAAAACTATTTTCCCTAAATCCTTACGCTCTTTATAAATACCTGCATCACTTCCTCTAGAAAAGTAGATACGCTCAAAAGAACAAGCTTTATTTTCTCTAGGTTCTATTACTTTTTTAATAGAAACATTACCGTTTTTTTTAATAATTAAAGCATGACCTCTTTCTAATTCTTGAACCTTATCAATTTTTACATTAAAAACAGTTTGAATTACCGGTCTTTCTGATGCTACAACTACCACCTCATCATCTTCATAAAAATAAGTAGGTCTAATTCCGTTAGGATCTCTTAGAACAAAAGCATCTCCATGACCTACTAAACCTGCCATAGCGTAACCTCCATCCCAATTTTTTGAAGATCTTTTTAATACTTTTTTTAAGCTTAAATTCTCTTCAATATATGGTGATGCATCTTTTTTTGTAAACCCTTTTTTCTTTGCTTTTTGGTATAATTTAGCAACTTCATCTTCTAAAAAATGACCAATTTTTTCCATTACTGTTACAGTATCTGTAGCTTCTTTTGGATGTTGCCCTAACTCTATAAGTTCTTCTAACATCTGTTTAGAATTCGTCATATTAAAGTTACCTGCGACAATTAAATTCTGATGCCTCCAATTACTCTGGCGTAAAAATGGGTGTACACTTTCTATAGAATTTTTACCAAAAGTACCATAACGAACATGACCTAAAAATAAATTACCTACATAAGGCATGTTTTTTTCTTGCCATAAAACATCGTCTTTCTTATCTGGGTTTTCTTCTAAAACACCGTTTAATCTACCATTTATTTGTGCAAAAATATCTTGTATAGGTGTAGGTTTATTAGAACGCACTCTACTTATATATCTTTCACCAGGTTCTACATTAAATTTTACGCTTGCAAAACCAGCACCATCTTGCCCACGGTTATGCTGTTTTTCCATTAATAAGTACATTTTATTAATTCCGTAAAAAGCAGTACCATATTTATCTTTATAAAACTGTAATGGTTTTTTTAATCTAACTAATGCAATTCCGCATTCGTGTTTAATTGCGTCACTCATTTTAATGGGTTGTTTTGTTGTGTTTTATGTATAAAAAAATCCGCGTTTTTAGGCGCGGACTTTTATTTATGTTAACTCTATATCGAATTGTGTTAATTCTTTAAACGCTTGCAAACGTATTTTAACTTCGTCGGTTGTTAGCTCTTGCATTCGTTCTGTTCCAAATTTCTCTACACAGAAAGATGCTAAATTAGAACCGTAAATAATTGCATTTTTCATATTATCAAAAGAAATATCTTCAGTTTTCGCTAAATATCCGCAGAAACCACCTGCAAAAGTATCTCCTGCTCCTGTTGGATCAAAAACTTCTGCTAAAGGTAATGCTGGTGCATAAAACATTTTACCGTTGTTAAATAACAAAGCTCCGTGTTCTCCTTTTTTAATAACTACATATTTAGGCCCCATTTTATGAATTTTCTTTGCAGCATTTACCAAAGAGTATTCACCAGAAAGCTGACGAGCTTCTTCATCATTTATCGTTATTACATCAACTCTTTTTAAAACAGTATGTAAATCTGCTAATGCAATATCCATCCAAAAATTCATAGTATCTAAAACTACTAATTTTGGTCTTTCATCCATTTGATCTAAAACAGATGCCTGAGTTAAAGGATGTAAGTTGCCTAACATTACAATACCTGCATCTTTAAATTCTTCTGGAACCACTGGTGTAAAAGTTTCTAAAACATTTAACTCAGTAATTAAAGTATCTCGTGAATTCATATCATTATGATATTTTCCACTCCAGAAAAAAGTTTTTCCTTCTTTTACAACTTCAATTCCATCAGTATTAATTCCTTTAGAATTCATCATATCTAAATATGATTGCGGAAAATCTCCACCAACTACAGAAACAACTCCTGTTTTAACACCAAACTGACTTGCTGCTAAACCAACAAAAGTTCCAGATCCTCCAAGAATCTTATCTGTTTTACCAAAAGGTGTTTCAATTGCATCAAATGCTACAGTACCAACTGCTAATAATTTGCTCATTTCTTAAATTTAATCAGTAATTTTGCACAATAAATGTACAAACCTTTAACAAAGGGCAAAAATAAGTTTAAAAAATGACTATCAAAGAAATACAAGAAGAAATTATTGATGAGTTCTCTATGTTTGATGATTGGATGGATCGTTATGAATATATTATAGAACTTGGAAAATCTTTACCAATAATTAATTCTGAATATAAATTAGATGAAAATTTGATAAAAGGTTGCCAATCTAAAGTTTGGTTATACTCTGAGTTAGAAAATGATACAATTAAATTTACTGCAGATAGTGATGCCATTTTAACAAAAGGAATTGTGGCACTCTTATTGAGGGTATACTCAAACCAAAAACCTACAAATATTTTAGCTGCAGATACTAATTTTATAGATGAAATAGGTTTAAAAGAACATCTATCGCCCACAAGAGCCAACGGATTAGTTTCTATGGTAAAACAAATAAAAATGTACGCAATTGCTCAACAAGCAAGGTTGCAAAATTAAGATTTAAAGAAATGACAGATAAAGAGTTAGAAGAAGTTGGAGATAAAATTATAAATGTTGTAAAAACAATTTATGATCCCGAAATACCAGTAGACATTTACGAATTAGGATTAATCTATGATGTTTTTGTATCTGATGAAAATAATGCAAAAATATTAATGACATTAACTTCACCTAATTGCCCTGTTGCAGAGTCTTTACCTAAAGAGGTAGAAGATAAAGTAAAAACATTAAAAGAAATTAATGAATGTGAAGTAGAAATTACTTTCGATCCTACTTGGACACAAGAAATGATGAGTGAAGAAGCAAAATTAGAGTTAGGAATGCTATAATTTAGTTGGCAGTATTTAGTAGTTTACAATGAACAACTATTAAACTTTCTATTACTGTCAATTAGATTTTTTTTGATTTTATTTCAAAACTGTGCCGAAAAAAAGCACAAAAATTAAACAAAATGTCAGAAGAAATTATAAATAGAGTAACCAATAGCAAACTTAAAACCTTTGATCTTGAAGAAATTTATCCAGAAGGTAAAAGAGTTCTTTTCGATATTAAAGATTGGTTGTTTGAAGAAATCATTTTAAAGGAAAAAGATTTTAGAGAATCTGCTAAAAACCACAATTGGTCTCAATACAAAGGTTCTTTTGTTGCTATTTATTGCTCTGCAGATGCAATTGTTCCTTCTTGGGCTTTTATGTTAATTGCTGCAGAATTAATTCCGTTTGCAAATAAAGTAGTTATTGGAAATTTAGAAATATTAGAAACCGTAATTTATCAAGAATTAATAGGTTTTTTAGACTTAAGAGATTTTACAGATAAACCCGTAATTATAAAAGGTTGTGCAGACAAACCTATACCAAACTCGGCCTTTGCTTTTTTAATAGAAAAATTACAACCTATTGCAAAATCTATTATGTTTGGTGAAGCTTGCTCTACTGTACCACTATATAAATCAAAGAAATAGTTTTATTATTTATTATAGATTACTATTTTTGTTAGCATAAAAAATAACCTTGAAGAAAATATTTTTTCTTTTTTTCATTTTATTCTCCGTTTCCTTTTCTGCACAGAAAAAGAAAACAGATACAATACCTGTACCTAAATGGAAAATTAATGGAAGGTTTGCTTTTATATTTAATCAATCTTCTTTTTCTAATTGGGCTTCTGGTGGTGAAAATACGATAGCAGGAAATATAGACGTAAATTACGACTTTAATTATAAAAAAGGTAATATTAACTGGGATAGTAGAATAATAACAGGTTACGGTTTAAGCCATTTAAGTGAGAAAGGCTGGAGAAAAACCAATGACCGTTTTGAATTTAACTCTCTACTAGGTATAAAGACTACCACATATTGGTTTTTGTCTTTTATAACAAACTTTAAATCTCAATATACCGATGGTTTCGACTACAAACAAGAACCAAAATCTTTAGTTTCTGAACTTCTATCTCCTGCATATTTAACTTTTGGACCAGGTGTATTATGGAAAAAATCTGATAATTTAAATTTAAATATTGCACCAGCAACAGCAAGATACACATTTGTAAATGATTTTTTCTCTGGTAAATTTGGTGTTGAAGAAGGTGAAAATACTGCTTTTAGTTTAGGTTTTAATTTATCTGGTTATTATAAATTTAATTTAATGGAAAATATTGAAATGGAAAACATATTAGCTATGTACTCAGATTACTTAGCAAATGTTGGAAATATTGATATCGATTACCAAACAAACATTCGTTTTGAGGTGAATAAACATATTAAAATGCACATGACTTTCCATACAATTATTGATGACAATTCTTCTAGTAAAATTCAACTTAAACAACTTTTTGGACTAGGAGTAAATTATACTTTTCACGAAAAAGTGACTTATTAATATTTTTATTGTCTAAACAATAAAAGTGTATTTTTGCACGCAAAAATAAAAAAACAAAAAATGAAAAAATTATCAATCTTAATCTTATTTGTCTTTATAGGAACATCTATAAATGCACAAACAGCAGAAGAATTAAAAAAAGAACAAGCTCCAAAAAAAGCAAAAATAGCTAAATTACAAGGAGAAGTAAATGCTTTACAAGCAAAAATAGATGCACTTCCAGGATGGAGAAAAGGTGCTTTTGGTACTATTGGTGGTAGTCTTTCTGGTTTTAAAAACTGGTATTCAAGATCTGCACCTACAGCATCTGCTGGTAATATTGGTATTACAGTAAATGCTTTTGCAAACTTAATTGAAGAAGACTTTTTCTGGAGAAACTCAGCTGCCGTTAATTTAGGTTGGGTAAAATTAGACGAAGAAGGTGTTGCAGGAGATGAAGGTTTTGATACTGCTACAGATGTTTTTACTATTAGCTCACTGTATGGTAAAAGATTAAATAAAAAATGGGCGCTTTCTGGTTTAGCAGAATACAGAACAACTATAATAGACAATTTTAATGACCCAGGATATTTAGACTTTGGTGTTGGTATGACTTGGACACCAACAAGTAATTTAGTCGTTGTAATGCATCCAGGAAATTACAATTTTGTATTTAGTTCTGGAGATACAGTTTTCGAATCTTCTTTAGGTGCAAAAATAGTTGCAGATTACACTAAAAAGTATGGTAAACTAAGTGTAAAATCTAACTTATCAATGTTTCAAAGTTATAAAACGTCTGACCTATCTAATTGGACTTTTACAAACTCGCTTGGTTACACAATTTGGAAAGGAATTGGAGTTGGTTTCGAATTAGGTTTACGTAAAAACAAACAAGAAGCTTTAAACTATGCTTTAATTGATAACGCAAATGCAAACTTTAGTAATGTAGATAATAAGTTACAATCTTATTTCTTACTAGGTTTAAACTATGCGTTTTAATTAAAAGAATAATATTTTTCACAAAACCTCGAGAAGAAATTCTTGAGGTTTTTTATTTTAACTACTTTTACAAACTAAATACTTTGTTAATGACACTTTTACTTATTTACGCAACAATATCTATTTTCTTTTCTTTTTTATGTTCTATTTTAGAAGCAGTGCTTTTAAGTGTAACATCTACTTTTATTAACATAGAAAAAAAAGAAGGCAAACACTATGCTACAAATTTAGAAGCTTTAAAGAAGGATGTAGACAAACCATTAATTGCAATTTTAACATTAAATACTCTGGCACATACTGTTGGTGCAATATTAGTAGGTACAGAAGCTAAAAAAATATTTAATGATGATGGTTATGGGGTATTTATAGTATCTGCAGTAATGACTATTTTAATATTAGTTGCATCAGAAATTATACCAAAAACAATAGGAGCAACATACTGGAAAAAATTAGCAAGCTTTACTACGACAGCTTTAAAAATGATGATTTTTCCACTAAAGTGGACAGGAGTATTGTGGGTTTTACAACTAACAACAAAACTAATTGGTGGTAAAAGTGCACACGGAAGCGTTTTAAGTAGAGAAGACTTTTCTGCAATGGCAGATATTGCCGAAGAAG
>CAJQQH010000180.1 GCA_905480405.1 uncultured Polaribacter sp.
TTCTGTAGATACTTTAGCTTCAACAAAAGCTATTTTATTAGATGCAAGGGAAGAAAAAGAATATAAAGTAAGTCATTTAGAAAATGCACTTCTTGTTGGTTTTGATCATTTTAAATTAAACGAAACGTTAGAAAAATTACCAAAAGACAAAAACGCTAAAATTGTGGTGTATTGTTCTTTAGGAATTCGTTCTGAAATTGTTGCAGACAAACTAATTAAAGAAGGTTACACCAATGTTTTTAATTTATATGGAGGGATTTTTGAGTGGAAAAACAACAATTATCAAGTTATTGATACTTTAGGAAGTAACACCGAAAAAGTACATACTTTCAATAAAGATTGGAGCAAATGGCTGAAAAAAGGAAAGAAAATTTATTAGAAAGTAATCAGTTTAAATTTACAGTATAAATGTCATTTTGAGCATTACTAAAAACAAAATATTTTTTGGTTGAAAGTAGCTTGCGAAGCAATGAAATGTAGCCGAAAAATCTCTTTTCAATGGCATAGATTTCAATACAAGGTCGAAATGACAAAACAAAAATTATGCATAAAAACTTACTATTAATCTTCACCAGAAATCCTGAATTAGGGAAAGCAAAAACACGTTTAGCCAAAACTGTTGGTGATGAAACTGCTTTAGAAATCTATAAATTTTTATTAGAAAAAACGAGAGATATATCATCTAAAGTGTCTTCTGATAAAGCTGTCTATTACTCTGTAAAGATTAGAGAGAATGATATTTGGAATGAAAATACGTTTCAAAAACACCAACAAGTTGGAGAGGATTTAGGGATTAGAATGTTAAATGCTTTTAAAAATGGATTTAAAGCTGGTTATGAAAA
Organism: uncultured Polaribacter sp.; assembly: GCA_905480405.1. Lineage (GTDB taxonomy): Bacteria > Bacteroidota > Bacteroidia > Flavobacteriales > Flavobacteriaceae > Polaribacter. Next base: position 843 of record CAJQQH010000180.1, read on the forward strand.
AGTGATGATTATTGGTAGTGATCTATATGATTTAACATCAGAAAACATAGAAAATGCTTTTGATCAACTAAATAATAATGATTTGGTTATTGGACCTGCAGAAGATGGAGGTTATTATTTATTAGGAATGAATTCTCTACATTCAACTATCTTCAAAAATAAAAACTGGGGAACAGAAACTGTTAGAAAAGATACTTTATCTGATTTAAAAGATAAAAAAGTGAAATTATTAGCGTTTAAGAACGACATAGATGTATATGAGGATATTATTAATATTCCAGAAATCATGTCTAAGTTCGTAAACCCTAAATAATTAAATATGAAAACACTTTTACTTTCTGTACTTTTTACAATTACATTCTTACAAATTAAGGCTCAATGCCAACAAACAGCTAATAGTTTTGGCAATAACACCTCTACAGCTTCTTATAATATTTCTGGCGACGTTGTAATTACTTTAAATGAAAATAATACAGTTACCTTAAGTTTAGCTAGTAATTTTAGTACAGCAGAAGGGCCTGATGTAAGAGCATATCTAGTAAATTCTGAAGGAAAAACAACTGAAGAATTAAAAAATGCAACTATTTCTAATTTAGATAGTGTTGAATTTGGAATTATAAATGCTTCAGGATCACAAGATCATATAGCAACCATACCTGAAGGGAAAGACATTACTAAATATGACACTGTATTTTTTTATTGCTTCCAATTCAATCAGTTTTGGGATTTAGGAAAATTCACATCATTTAATAGTACAAACTGTTCTGTTCTATCGTCAAAAACACTAAAAATTGATACTATAAGCATGTATCCAAATCCTGCAAAAAATGAAATTCATATTTCAAATATAGATGCTGTTTCTACTGAAATTCGTATTTTTAATGTTTTAGGAAAACAAGTTTTTTATCAACCTAAATTAACAGAAAAAACCATTAATATTTCTTCTTATAATAAAGGAATTTACATTGTTAAGTTAAATGTTGATGGAAAAACGAAAACACAAAAATTAGTAATTAATTAAAAAATGTCATTGCGAAGCACAAAGCGATCTTACTGTAAATAAATAGATTACTTCATTCGTTCCTCTTTCGTAATAACAAATTAAAGACAAATGAAACAGAAACAACTAACAGAAACTATTGATTTTTTAAAATCAAACGGAATAACAAATCCAGAAATAGGAATTGTATTAGGAACAGGTTTAGGTAAACTAGTAGATGAAATTTCAATTAAAAAAGAAATTTCATATTCCGAAATTCCGAATTTTCCTGTTGCAACTGTAGAGTTTCATTCTGGTAAATTAATTTACGGGGAATTGTCTGGTAAAAAAGTACTTGTAATGGCTGGTCGATTTCATTTATATGAAGGGTATAATTCTTGGGAAGTTACTTACGGAATTAGAACATTACACGGTTTAGGTATTAAAAATTTACTAATTTCTAATGCTGCAGGAGCAATTAATTTATCTTATAAAAAAGGTGATTTAATGCTTATTGAAGACCATATAAATTTACAAGGAAGTTCGCCATTGGCTTTTAAAGGAGCTAACAATTTTGGTAATATTTTTGCTGACATGTTAGAACCTTATTCTAAAGAGTTGAATGCTAAAATTAGTGCTATTGCTACTAAACAAAACATATTATTACATAAAGGAGTTTACACAAGTGTTCTTGGACCTCAACTAGAAACAAGAGCAGAATACAGAATGTTACAAATTTTTGAAACAGATGCTGTTGGTATGAGTACTGTACCAGAAGTTATTGTTGCCAAACAATTAAACTTACCTTGTGCAGCAATTTCTGTATTAACAGATGAAAGTGATCCTAAAAATTTACAACTTGTAGATATTGCAGAAATTATTGCAATTGCTGGTAAAGCAGAACCAAAGATGATTACACTTTTTAAAGAAATTATAAAAGAGCTTTAAGGATATACATCATTTTGTTTTTAGAATTGACTCTAATATGTGGGCTGTAATCATGTTTATACCCTCAGTATTAAACTGATTTTTACTATTTTTTAAAAGTAAAACATCTTG
>CAJQQH010000181.1 GCA_905480405.1 uncultured Polaribacter sp.
CATGCGAAAGGTATGAAACCCTCTACAACATTACAATTAAAGGTAGAAGGAGTTCTATACGAAGCACATGCACAAGGTGATGGACAGTTTGATGCCTTTATGAATGCATTACGTAAACTGTATAAAAGACATAGTAAGAAAGAGTTACCTTCTTTAATTGATTATGCAGTAAGAATACCACCAGGTAGTAATTCCGATGCGTTGTGTGAAACAATTATAACCTGGAAAAACGAAGAAAAAGAATTTTTAACACGTGGTTTAGATTCAGATCAAACAGTATCTGCAATTAAAGCGACTGAGAAAATGTTGAATATTATATAAAAGCTATTTGCTATTAGCCTTTCGCTTTTAGCTAAAATAAAAATATTAATTGAAATAAATAATTAGCTGTTTATTAAGCAAATTGCTAAAAGTAAACAGCCAAAAGCGTAAAAACAATGAAATTAAATATCGCATTATTAGCAGGAGATGGTATTGGACCTGAGGTAATTGATCAAGCTGTAAAAGTATCTGATGCAATTGCTAAGAAATATAATCACGAAATTACTTGGAAACCAGCTTTAACAGGTGCTGCTGCAATTGATGCAGTTGGTGAGCCTTATCCAGATGCAACACATGATATTTGTGTAGCTTCTGATGCTGTATTATTTGGTGCAATTGGGCATCCAAGATTTGATAATGATCCTTCTGCAACGGTTCGTCCGGAACAAGGATTGTTAAAAATGCGTAAAAAGTTAGGTTTATTTGCAAATGTAAGACCAACATTTACGTTTCCTTCTTTGTTAGATAAATCTCCTTTAAAAAGAGAAAGAATTGAAGGAACTGATTTAGTTTTTTTACGTGAATTAACTGGAGGTATTTACTTTGGTGAAAAGGGTAGAAGAGATGAAGGAGAAACTGCATTTGATAATTGTGTATATACAAGAGCAGAAGTACAAAGATTAGCTGTTAAAGGTTTTGAATTGGCAATGACTCGTTCTAAAAAATTATGTTGTGTTGATAAAGCAAACGTTTTAGAAACTTCAAGATTATGGAGAGAAACTGTACAAGCAATGGAAAAAGATTACCCAGAAGTTGAGGTTTCTTATGAGTTTGTAGATGCAGTTGCAATGCGTTTGGTACAATGGCCAAATAGTTATGATGTATTAATTACTGAAAATTTATTTGGAGATATTTTAACAGATGAAGCTTCTGTAATTTCTGGATCAATGGGGTTAATGCCTTCAGCTTCTGTAGGAACTGAAAATGCATTATTTGAGCCAATACATGGTTCATATCCACAAGCAACAGGATTAAATATTGCAAACCCAATGGCTACAGTTTTATCTGCAGCAATGATGTTTGAAAACTTTGGCTTGCATGAAGAAGGAAAAGCAATTAGAGCTGCGGTAAATAGCGCTTTGAATGCAGGTTATGTAACTGAAGATTTAGCAGATGGAGGAAAAGCTTACGGAACTCAGGAAGTAGGAGATTGGTTGGCAAAAAATATCTAGTAATAGATTATAGTTGAATATTTTTTTTAAAGTGCTCTCAATTTTCGAGAGCACTTTTTTTATAACTTCTTTATCAATTCTCCATCCTATTACAAATTAAAAGTTTTTTGTTTTAGCTACTAAATTTTTCAAAAGCAGTATTTACACTCCAATAATAATAATAATAATAATAATAATAATAATCTATTGGTACATTTTTATTATGGTAAATTAACTCTATAACCTGAAACATCTCTGTCATATTCTTAATAAACCATGGTGTTGTTTTTTTGGTTGCTAAAAAACGCTCTTTCGGCAGTTTTTAATATCAATATTTTTTTCTATTTCTTTATAAGTTGACTTTTTATCTTGCAGTATATTGTATTATAATGTTAATTATACAACTTAATTTTATGAGTATAGTTTATGAATTAATTGCGTCATCAATTTTATTTAATAAATCTTGCGGGTCAAATGGTTTAAATATAAAACCATTCATTCCACTCTCTTTTATTCTGTCTTTTGCTTCCATAAAAACGGAAGCAGAAAGTGCTAGAATTGGTATTTTTTTATTAAATTTTCTAATCTCTATAGCCGCAGTATAACCATCCATAATTGGCATTTGTATATCCATAAGTACCACATCGTAAGTGTTTTCTTTAACCATATTTACTGCATTTAAGCCATTGTTTGCAACATCAATATGTAATTTTTCTTTTTCTAAGATCTGTTTACCAACCATTACATTTATTACATTATCTTCTACTAATAATATTTTTTTACCTTCAAAATTATGTATTCTCTTTTTTGTGTTTTTTAGTAGTTCTTTATCTGAAGCTATTTTTAAGTTTAATTTAAAATAAAAACGACTTCCTTTACCAATTTTACTGTCAATTTTTACTTTAGAATCCATTGCTTCAATAATACTCTTTACAATTGGCAAACCTAAACCTGTACCACCATATAGACGATTTGTAGTGTTAGAGGCTTGTGTAAATGCTTCCCAAATTGTTTCTTGTTTATTTTCAGGTATTCCTATACCAGTATCAATAACTTCTGTAATTAAACTTAATTGCCCATTAACAATGTTCTCTTTTTTTATACTTAATGTTACACTTCCTTTTTCTGTAAATTTAATAGCATTGGTTACTAAGTTATTTATAATTTGATTAAATCTAACGATATCTAACCAAACTAGGGGAATATCATTATCAATTTCTAAATTCATGATAATCTCCTTTTTCATGCAAGAAGCTTCGTGGATCTTTTTAATTTGTTTAATTGCTTCAGATAAATCAACAGGAACATTATCTAATTGAATATCTGTAGATTGCATTTTACTAAAATCTAATACATTGTTTAATAAGTTAAGAAGAATTTTACCAGAATAATTTAAAGCCTCTATATTTTGTATTTGATCTTTTCTAGGTTCATTATCTCCTAAAATGTAAGAAAGCCCAATAACAGCATTTAATGGCGTTCTTATTTCATGACTCATTGTACTTAGAAAATTAGATTTTGCATTGGAAGCCTCCAATGCATCTAATTTTTTTTTCTGTATTCTATTAAAATACCTAGTATTAATTATTAAAAAATAGATTAATTGAAAAATAACTAAAGAAATTGCACTTAAAATTGATATTGGGTAAATGAATTCTTTTGCAATAATAGGATCTAATTTTCTAAGAGCAAATAAATTATAATCAGTTATATAAAGTGAAGCCCATAAAATAAGGGGAAGTAAAATAAACGTAATTATATAATAACGCTCTCTTCTAAATGAAAACATAATAAACGGTAAACCTATATTAAACATATAAATAAACTCTATACTACCGTTTTTTCCTACAAAAGAAGCAATTACGGCAATACCTACACTACTTGTAATTAAGTATAGTATTCTTGCAGTATTAAGCCTTCCATTTTTAGCAAAATAGACAACTGCTATATATGCTATAATATTAATTGCATTATAATTTCTTAACCAAATAAAATCAAATTTATCTGAAATAATAGTACAAAGTATAGCAAACCCAATATTTATCATAGCTATGGTAAGTACGAGGTTAATTCTTCTTTGTGAGTATTTTGACATTTTATAATAATTATTAGATTACTGCTGCTTCAATTTTATTTAATAAATCTTCAGGGTTAAAAGGTTTGTATATAAAACCATTCATACCACATTCATTTATTTTGTCTTTTACTTCCATAAAAACAGCACCAGACAATGCTAGTATTGGTAAATTTTTATTAAACTTTCTTATTTCTATAGTTGCATTGTAGCCGTCCATTATTGGCATTTGTAAATCCATTAAAACAACATCATATTCATTTTTTTTAACCATATTTAAAGCTTCTAAACCATCATTAGCTCTATCAACTTTTAACTGTGCTTTTTCAAGAATTTGTTTGCCAACCATTATGTTTATCAAATTGTCATCAACTAACAGAACTTTCTTATTTATGAAATTTCTGTTTTTTTTCTGGTTTTTTTTGTTTAATTCATGGTTAGAAGAAATTTTTAAATCTACATTAAAATAGAATTTACTTCCATTTCCTTTTTTACTTTTAATTTTTGCTTCAGTTCCCATTGCTTCAAGTATACTTTTAACAATAGGTAAACCTAATCCTGTACCACCGTACAATCTATTTGTTGTTGATGATGCTTGTGTAAAAGCTTCCCAAATAGTTTCTTGTTTATTTTTAGGAATTCCTATTCCAGTATCAATTACTTCAACAAATAAGTTTATGCTTTTCTTTTTTTGCTCTCCCTTTTTTATTTTAAGTGTAACACTACCTTTATCGGTAAATTTTATAGCGTTTGTTATTAAATTATTTATTACTTGATTAAAACGAACAATGTCTAATAAAACAATAGGTATATTATCGTCAATATCTAAAATCATTTTTATCCCTTTACCTTTACAAGCTGTTTGGTGTATTTTTTTTATTTGTTTTATTGCAACCGAAATGTTTGTAGGAATATTATCTAACTCTATTTTTGTGGATTGCATCTTACTAAAATCAAGAACGTTATTAAGCAGGTTTAATAAAATTTTTCCCGAATAATTTAAGGCTTCAATATTCTCTATTTGATCTTTACGTGGTTCATTATCATTTAAAATATGTGAAAGACCAATAACTGCGTTTAATGGTGTTCTAATTTCATGACTCATAGTACTTAAAAAATTAGATTTTGCATTTGAAGCTTCAATTGCATCTTCTCTACTATTGTGTATGGAAGAAAAACTGCTAAAATTTAAATAAGAGAAATATATTAATTGAAAGGTAACTAAGAAGAGTGTAATAATAATTGAAATAGGATATATAATTCTACTTGCTTTTTCAATATCTATTTTTGTGGTTGTAATTAAATTAAATTTTGTAAAATAAAGCGCAGTCCAAAGTAAAATAGGAATTAATGAAAAAAGTACAATTAAAATTTTTTCTCTTTTAAAAGAAAAAACCATAAAAGGTAACGACATCGAAAACATTAACATAAATTCTACGCCACCTTCTTGTCCTATATGAGAAGCAGTTGTAATAATACCAATATTAATTACACTAAAATAGATGAGTCTAGAAATACCTAAGTATACTTTTTTAGCTGTATAAGCACTTAAAATATATAAAATTATACTTGCAGAATGAATGTAAACTAAATTAATGATGTTTAGTTTTATAGCTACGATTACAAAAACAACGCTAATAACTACAGCAATTATAGATAAAGCATAAATAATTTGAGCGCGTCTTATCGAAAATTCAGACATAATTATTTGTTTTTTTAGGGTAAAACATAAGCATTGAAAATGTTTTTTAGGATGGGTTTGCTTCTTTTATCACATCCTCAATTTGATTTAATAAATCATCGGGGTCAAAAGGTTTAAATATAAAACCATTCATTCCACTTTCTGCTACTTTGTCTTTTACTTCCATAAAAACAGAAGCAGAAAGAGCAAAAATAGGTGTGTATTTATTAAATTCTCTAATCTTTTTAGAAGCAGTATATCCATCCATAATTGGCATTTGAATATCCATGAGGATAACATCAAAATGATGCTCTTTTGCCATATTTAAAGCCGTTAAACCATCTCTAGCAACTTCAACTTTTAAGTTTACTTTCTCCAAAATTTGAACACCAACCATTATATTAATGTCATTATCTTCTACTAATAAAATTTTTTGACCATTAAAGTTATGGATCTTTCTAATTTTAGTTTTTAAAAGTTCTTCATCTGATGCAAATCTTAAGTTAACATTAAAGTAAAATCGACTTCCTTTCCCTATTTCACTATCAATTGAAACATCTGATCCCATAGACTTAACAATACTTTTAACAATAGGTAAGCCTAAACCAGTACCACCATATAAACGGTTTGTTGTGGTTGAAGCTTGTGTAAATGCTTCCCAAATTGTTTCGTGCTTATCTTCTGGAATTCCTATTCCAGTATCCACTATTTCTGTAAGTAACTCTACTGAATTATCTGTTTCTGCAATTTTCTTTATTCTTAAAGTTACGCTTCCTTTTTCTGTAAACTTTATAGCATTAGTAACTAGATTATTAATAACTTGATTAAACCTAACAATATCTAACCATACAATAGGTATGTTATCATCTACTTCTAAGTTCATTGTTATTTCTTTTCTTAGGCAAGATGCTTCATGTACTTTTTTAATTTGTTTTACAGCTGCGGATAAATCTGTAGGAATTTCATCTAACTCAATGGTAGTTGATTGCATTTTACTAAAATCTAGTACGTTATTTAGTAGGTTTAGTAATATTTTACCAGAATAATTTAAAGCTTCTATATTCTGTTTTTGATCTTCTCTTGGTTCATTATCACCTAAAATATGAGAAAGACCAATTACAGCGTTTAAAGGAGTTCTAATTTCATGACTCATTGTACTTAAAAACTGAGATTTTGCATTTGAGGCATCTATTGCAGTTTGTTTAGAAGAGTGTTCTGTTGTATTTACTTTGGCATTGTTGTAAGAATAATAAATTAATTGAAATACTACTAAAAGAAGAGTTACGGTTATAGAAACATTATAAACGATCTTTCTAACTCTAATAGAATCTGTTAATACTTCATCAGAAAAATATTTAAAATCTGTAAAGAAGAGTAATAGCCAGAATAAAAAAGGTATTAGACAAAATATATATAGAATTATTTTTTCTCTTTTAAAAGAAAATAACATAAACGGAAGCCCTACAGCAAAAAATAAAAAGAAATCTACACTAGCGTCTTTACCTAAATATGAAGATACATAGGTAACAGAGGTGTTAAATAGAAGTAGAAAACTAATTCGAGCAATTGCAGGAAATTTATTTTTAGCTAAAAAAGCTGTCACTAAAAATAATAAAGAAGTAATAGAAAGAAATACACCTAGTTTAGATATACCTAAAAAATAAGTCATAATTGCCCATAGAAAAGAAATGGAAGCAAACATCATAGAAGAAATAAAAATCATTTTTACTCTTCTATTAGAAACGCTTATTTTGGTTATATTTAACATTTTTATTAAATTATTTACTAGTAAAATTCTCTACTTGATGTAACAAATCTTCTGGAGTAAATGGTTTAAAAATAAAACCATTCATTCCGCAATCTTCTATCTTATCTTTTATTTCCATAAAAACATTTGCAGAAAGTGCAATTACTGGCAGATTTTTATTGAATTTTCTAATTTCTTTAGTTGCTGTATATCCATCCATAATAGGCATTTGAATATCCATTAGTACAATATCAAAATCTTGTTCTTTTACTTTATTTACCGCCACTAAACCATCATTAGCAACTTCAACTTTTAATTTAGATTTTTCTAATATTTGTTTACCAACCATTATATTAATTAGATTGTCATCTACTAATAAAACTTTTTTACCTTCAAAAGTATAAGTTGTTTTCTTAGTTACTTTTTCTAAATCTTTATCTTCTGCTATTTTTAATTTTAAATCAAAATAAAATCTACTTCCTTTACCTTTCGTACTTTGCAATTTCACTTTAGAATCCATTACTTCAATAATACTCTTAACTATTGGTAGCCCTAATCCTGTACCGCCGTATATTCGGTTTGTTGTATTTGATGCTTGTGTAAAAGCATTCCAAATAGTTTTTTGTTTGTTTTTAGGAATACCTATACCTGTATCTTTTACTTCTACATGAAGAGTAATAATATTTTTTACTTGTTTTGTTTTTTTTATAATTAAGGTAACAGATCCTTTATCAGTAAATTTAATTGCATTAGAAACTAAATTATTTACTATTTGATTAAACCTAATAACATCTAACCAAACAAAAGGAATATTGTTGTCAACTTCTAAGTTAAAAATAATTCCTTTTCTTAAAGCAGAAGCAGAATGAATTTTTTTTATTTGTTTAGCGTCCGATGAAATATCTGTAGTTATATTATCTAATTCTATTGTTGTAGACTGCATTTTACTAAAATCTAAAACGTTATTAAGTAAGCTTAATAATGTTTTACCAGAGTAATTTAATGCTTCTATGTTTTGCTTTTGATCTTCTCTAGGTTCGTTTACTCCCAAAATATGTGAAAGTCCAATTACTGCATTTAATGGCGTTCTAATCTCATGACTCATAGTGCTTAGAAACTTTGACTTGGCTAAAGAAGCTTCTTCAGCCTCTTGTTTTTTTATACGTATTTTAGAATAATATTTAGCTCCTAGCGTAGAAAAAAATGTTAATTGAGCTATGACCATTATAAATGTTGATGTCATAGAAATAGGGTAGATATACATTCTTGCTATGTCTGTATCTATAGGATTACTAGCAATTAATTTAAAATTTGTTGATGTTAGAAGAATCCATGAAATACCAGATAAAAAAGAGAAGAAATAAACATAAACTTTTTCTTTTCTAAAAGAAAACATAGAAAAAGGGAGTGCTAAAGAGTATAGAAATATATACTCGACACTACCTTCTTTTCCAATATAAGAAGAAGTTAAAATAATCCCCAAGTTTAAAAGAGAAAAAAATAATATTCTGGAATATAAAGTACTTCCGTTTTTTGAAAGGTAAGCACCAAAAAAATATAATTCAATAGTGAAAAAGTGATAATAAGCCAAATCATTTAAATCCAATAACAAACAAATTATACCAAAAAGTAAAGCAAAACCTGCGGTTACTAAGTTGATTATGTATGTTAACTGAATAAGTCTATTAGAGGTAGATTTATTTTCTGACATAGTTTTAAAAGTATATACATAAAACCTATCCCAAATAAAAATAAATAAATCTATGGGGGAAGATTTTTATTTTTAACACTCTAATTTAATTAAAAAGAGAAATTAAATCTTATCACAGACTAACGTTTTAGTTGTCATAAGATTAGACTAAAATAATAAAAAAAAATGTATTAATTGCTATAAAAACAAAAAACTCTCGATATTCGAGAGTTTCTTGTTTTTAATATAAGAGATATAATTATTTTACATCCATTAGTTCTACATCAAAAATAAGTGTTGCATCTGGTGGTATTACGCCTCCAGCACCAGCAGAACCATATGCTAAATTAGAAGGTATTACAAAACGTGCTTTATCACCTACTTGTAATAATTGAATTCCTTCATCCCAACCAGAAATTACTTGACCAACACCAACATTAAAGTCGATTGGTTGTTTTCTTTTGTATGAAGAATCAAAAACAGTACCGTCTAATAATTGACCTTTATAGTGTACAGATACACCAGCTCCTTTAGTAGCCTTTTTCCCATTTCCTTTTTGCAAAATTTGATAACGTAAACCACTTGCAGTTTCATCATAACCAGCAGCCACAGAATCTAATAATTCTTTTTGTTTTGCTTTTTCTTCTGCTTCTCTTTTTTCTCTAGAACCTTCAAATGTTCTAAAAGCTTCTATAGCATTAAAAGCTTCTGCTTCTGCACCAACTCTTATTATTTCTACTTTCATATCATCTCCTTGAGCTACAGCATCTACAATATCCTGACTATCGATTACAGTACCAAAAACAGTATGTTTACCATCTAACCATGGAGTAGGAACGTGGGTTATGTAAAACTGACTTCCGTTTGTTGCAGGTCCTGAATTAGCCATTGCTAATTTTCCAGGAGCATCATGTTTTAAATCAGGATGAAATTCATCATCAAATTTATAACCAGGGTTTCCTGTTCCTGTTCCTTGTGGGCAACCACCCTGAACCATAAATTCTGGTATAACTCTATGAAATTTTAATCCATCATAATAAGGGGTTCCTTGATCTTTAGCGGTGTTTTCTAAATTTCCTTCAGCTAAAGCTACAAAATTACCAACTGTTCCTGGTGTTTTTTCGTGTTCTAATTGTACTAAAATTTCACCCTTTGGAGTAGTGAATTTTGCGTAGATTCCGTTATTCATTTTTTATTATTTAATCGTTTTTTATTATTTATTAAAAATAAGATTCACTTATTTTTTAGCATTTAAGATTGATAAACCATAAGCCAATCCAATATTTATATTTGTTGAGTTTACATTACCAAACGGAGACCACATTTGCCCACCTGCAATACTAAAAGATAAATCGTCGTTTGCATGATAACTGATACCTGCTGTAGGTCTTATTAAAACACCTTCTCCAGAATCTACTCTTCCTCCACCGGCAACACCAGCTGCTAATTCAGCAAATGTAGATAATTTATTATTTAAGAACTTATTACTTCTAATACCTAGGCCAAAAATACCATGTGCATAACCTCCAGATTCTCCTTCATAAGCAAATGAAGCTTCACCAGCTAAGTAGAACCTTTTATTAATATCGTACATTACTTTTAAACTAATTAACTGTAAGTCGCTATCTGGTATTCCAAATTTAGCAACATCAAAATAAGTTTGATTTTGTACACCTAATTGTATTCCTTGAGTTTTTATCGCAGAAGCTTTATCATCAGTAAAAGGTGCATCTATACTTCCGCTTAATCCATAATATTTTAAACTAAAACCAGCAGTATAAGCTTCAAATGTTCCTCCAACAGATCTATGATATCCACCATGAGCGCTTACACCAAATTTATCTGTAAGTTTTACATCAAAACCTGTACTAGGGTAAATAGTTAATCCATTTTCAGGAAAAATTCTACCACCAGCAGCACCAATTCCCATTTTTGCGAAGAAATTTACATGCTTTGTTTCTATAAAGTTTTTTCCAACTCCAAAAAACATATCCATAAATCCTGCAATTAATCCACTATACATTGCATCTACATGTGCATAAATAAAAGTATCACTTGTTAAATAACGTTGATATTCAAAACCTATAATAGATAATGTATTATCTAAAGCATGATATTGCGGACTTGTACTTGCATCAGACCTAGAGTCTCCAACGGGAAAGAAATAATCAAAAGTTACTTGTTGTACACTTTTTACAGCAGGTTTTTGCCAAAATTCATCTTTTGATGTATTATTAACTGTAAAAGTTTTTTGTGCATTTGAATAAGAACTTGTTCTCAATAATGAAGGTATTTCTACAAAAAAGGAAACATTATCGTTTTTTTGAATTCCTGTAAAAAAGTTAACAGAACCATATTGAACTCCAACTGAATAGCCGTTTTTCTTATACTGTAAACCAGCATTGGGGTAAATAATTCCTCCACCATTTACTAACGATCTGTAACCACCACCGCCACCAAAATGAACGTTAGCATCAAAATATAAATTTTTATAAATAGGTAAGTTTACACCTAAATTTACACCTAGTGTAAATAAGCCTCCTTGATCTCCTGTTATAGCAGAATGAAAACCTGCACCTGTATACAGCCAGTCGTTGATAGGAATATTATAGTTTAAACCAATAAATCCCATTGTCGGTTTTAAAGCATAACCTACTTGATCTACAGGCTGATGGATTAAAATATAATTTAAACGAATCTTATTATGTAGTTCTTTTCCTTTTAATTCTGATAAATCATAAGATTGAGAGAAACTATAAAAACTAGATGTTATAAAAAGTAATAGCAATAATTTTTTCATGATTCTTAGTTTTTAAATTCACTTGTAAAATGTAATTTTACAGTTGGGTATTTACTTTGAGTCATTTGAATCGTAAAAGCTGAATCAGCTAAAAACACCAATTGTCCTTGTTTGTCTTTTGCTAAATAACGTTGTTTAACACGTTTAAACTCTTTAAACTCGTCACTTTTCACATTCTCTGGTTCAACCCAACAAGCTTTATGAACATTTAAATTTTCGTACGTACATTTTGCACCATATTCATGTTCTAATCGATATTGTATTACCTCATATTGTAAAGCACCAACAGTACCAATTACTCTACGTCCATTCATTTCTAGAACAAATAATTGAGCAACACCTTCATCCATTAATTGATCTAAACCTTTATATAGTTGCTTAGATTTCATTGGGTCTGCATTGTTTACATATCTAAAATGTTCTGGAGAAAAACTTGGTATTCCTTTAAAATTTAATTGTTCTCCTTCTGTTAAAGTATCACCTATTTTAAAATTACCAGTATCGTGTATACCAACAATATCTCCTGGATAAGAAATATCTACAATTTCTTTTTTCTCAGCAAAAAAGGCATTAGGACTTGAGAATTTTACCTTTTTACCATTTCTAACGTGTAAATAAGGAGCATTTCTTTTAAATGTACCAGAAACAATTTTTATAAATGCTAATCTATCTCTGTGTTTAGGATCCATATTTGCATGAATTTTGAACACAAAACCTGTTAGTTTTTCTTCTTTAGAATCTACTAAACGTTCTTCTGCTTTTTTTGGTTGTGGTGAAGGCGCAATTTCTATAAATGCATCTAACAATTCTTTTACACCAAAATTATTTAAAGCAGAACCAAAAAATACAGGTTGTAACTCTCCTTTTAAATATTCTTCTTGATTAAAAGGTGGATATACTTCATCTATCAATTCTATTTCCTCTCGTAAAGTTTCTGCAGCTGTTTCTCCTACTATAGTATCTAATTCAGGATTTGATAGGTCATCAAATTGAACTCCATCAGAAATTGTTGTTTTATTATCACCAGAAAAAAGATTTAATTTTTTTTCCCAAATGTTATAAATTCCTTTAAAATCGTACCCCATTCCAATAGGGAAACTCATTGGAGTTACTCTTAAACCTAACTTTTGCTCAACTTCGTCTAATAAATCAAAAGCATCTTTTCCTTCTCTATCCAATTTATTGATGAAAACTAACATTGGAATGCTTCTCATTCTACAAACTTCTACAAGTTTTTCTGTTTGTGGCTCAACACCTTTTGCAACATCAATTACGACAATAACACTATCTACAGCGGTTAAAGTTCTAAAGGTGTCTTCTGCAAAATCTTTGTGACCAGGAGTGTCTAGGATGTTTATTTTTTTATCTTGATAAATAAAAGCTAAAACAGAAGTAGCAACAGAAATACCTCTTTGGCGTTCAATCTCCATAAAATCGGAAGTTGCCCCTTTTTTAATTTTATTATTTTTTACAGCACCAGCTTCCTGAATTGCCCCTCCAAATAATAATAATTTTTCTGTTAAAGTAGTTTTACCTGCATCTGGATGCGAAATGATACCAAATGTTCTTCTACGTGCTATTTCTTTTAAAAAACTCATCTACAAAATTTGAGGTGCAAAGATACATTTTACTATGGCAATTATCAATCTAAAATTTCAATTGTCATTCTTATATCATCAATTGGCCATTCATCAACTCCAACTCTTACTTTAGATATTTTATCCATAGTGTCAAAACCAGAAATAACTTCGCCAAACACAGTATGTTCATTGTCTAAATGATGTGCTCCGTTTCTTTGATGTACCATGTAAAATTCAAAAGGACTAGAGAGTTTATTTGGGTTTTTCTCCCATTGTCTTGCTGCAGCTAAAGCTCCGAATTTATGCTTTCTATGCTTTCTAAATTCAGGTTGCATTAAATAATTACCGTATTTTCTACGTTGTTTTTGTGTATACATGTTATCGGAATTTCCACCTTGGATAACAAAGTTTTTGGCAACTCTATAAATTACTGTTGTATTAAAATATTTAATTTTTGTTAGAAAAATAAAGTTAGCTCTATGAACTGGCACATCATTATATAAACGAAGTTTAATATTACCAAACTTAGTTTTTATAATCACTTTTGTTTCTGGATTTTGTTTTCCGTATTCTAACAAAAAAGCCTCTGTATTTTTACTGTTTAAGCTATCCCAAGGTTTTAAAATTTCTTTTTCTTTCTCTTTTTTAAGTTTAATTTTCTTTTTATTTTCAATTATATTCTCTTTTTCTTTTTTCTCCTTATCACATTTAGAGAATAAAACGATAATTAATAAGATTACTATTTTAAATGAAACTTTCACGTTAAAGGGCTTTTTTTCAATGATCAAAGATAAATTAAGAAAATAAAATAATAGAAAAATCTAATGGTTTTATTCATTTTTTAAGTTTTAATATTAGTTGTTTACATTATATTTGCAAATATGGAAGAACAAGTTGTTTTAGTTGATAGAAATGACAATCAAATAGGTTTAATGCCTAAGATGGAAGCACATGAAAAGGCATTGTTACATAGAGCATTTTCGGTGTTTATTTTTAATAAAAAAGGAGAATTAATGTTACAGCAAAGAGCTGCGCATAAATACCATTCTCCAATGTTGTGGACTAATACTTGTTGTTCTCATCAAAGAAATGGGGAATCTAATTTAGAAGCGGGTAAAAGAAGATTGCAAGAGGAAATGGGTTTTTTTGCGGATTTAAAAGAAGTTTTTTCTTTCATTTATAAAGCACCTTTTGATAATGGTTTAACAGAGCATGAGCTTGACCATGTTATGATTGGTTCTTATGAAGATGCGCCAAATATCAATAAAGAAGAGGTTGAAGATTATAAATGGATGTTGTTAGATGATGTAAAATTGGATATCGAAAAAAACCCATCAGAATATACAGAATGGTTTAAAATAATATTTGAGAAATCTTTTGAAAAATTAGCAAATGCCTAGAGTTACAGTTCATAGAAAAGCACATTTTAATGCAGCTCATAGATTGCATAGAAAAGATTGGTCTGATAAAAAAAACTTTGAAGTTTTTGGAAAATGTAGTAATCCAAATTTTCACGGACATAATTATGATTTAACTTGTTCTTTAACGGGAGAGATAGACCCAGAAACAGGTTTTGTTTACGATTTAGGCGTTTTAAGGGATTT